>NZ_CP018171.1:4687500-4987500 GCF_001889605.1 Aquibium oceanicum
GCAGTTCGTGCCCGCCGACGAGCCGGAAAAGAGCACGGAGGTCGCCGCAGCCTTCGACGAGGAGCGTCCGCCGGTGCGCGTGCGCGGCGACCTGCCGAAGGCCTATGACGGCATCTACCGCGCCGCCTACTCCTACGGCATGTCGCGCGACATGACCAAGCAGCTGATCCGCATGCTGGCGGCCGACGTCGATTTCCAGTCGCGCATCGGACCGTCCGACCGGATCGACGTGTTCTTCTCCGAGCCGAACGAGGACAACACGGCGTCGGAGGAGTCGCAGCTTCTCTATGTGCAGGCGACGTTCGGCGGCAACAAGCGGACCTTCTACCGGTTTCAGATGACGGACGGGACGATCGATTATTTCGATACCGAAGGGCGCAGCGCCAGGCAGTTCCTACTGCGCAACCCGCTGCCCAACGGGCGCTTCACCTCCGGCTTCGGGCGGCGGCGGCATCCGATCCTCGGTTATACCAAGATGCACACGGGCGTGGACTGGGCAGCACCGGTCGGCACGCCGATCATCGCGGCGGGCAACGGCACGGTGGAGAAGGCCGGATGGGCGGGGGGCTACGGACGCCAGACGATCATCCGCCATTCCAACGGCTACAAGACCTCCTACAACCACCAGAGCCGCATCGCGAAGGGTGTCGTGCCGGGCGCCAAGGTGCGGCAGGGACAGGTGATCGGCTTCGTGGGATCGACGGGACTGTCGACCGGCGCGCACCTGCACTACGAGCTGATGGTCAACGGGACCCGGGTGGACCCGATGCGGGTGCGCCTGCCGACCGGCCGGGTGCTGAAGGACGAGGAACTCGTCGCCTTCAACCGCGAGCGGGAGCGCATCGATGCGCTGCTGAACGAGGACTTGGACGGCTCGCTGAAACTCGCGAGCCGCTGAGGCCTTCGCCCGACCGCCCGGTCAGTCGATGAACTGCACGAAGATGCCGGGCTTCACCATCTTGGCCAGTTCGCGGGCGTCCCAGTTGGTGAGGCGCACGCAGCCGTGGCTGTTGGTCTTGCCGATCTTGGACGGCTCGGGCGTGCCGTGGATGCCGTAGGTCGGCTTCGACAGCGCGATCCACATGGAACCGACGGGGCCATTCGGCCCGGGCGGGATGCGCAGGACCTTGTCGTTGTCGCCCTGCTTGAAGTTGATCTTGGGATTGTAGGTGTATTCCGGATCGAAGGCGATGCGCTCGACCGTCACCGTGCCAGAAGGCGACGGCATGTCGGTCGAGCCGATCGTTGCCGGATAGGCGGCGACCAGATTGCCCTGCCGGTCGTAGGCACGGACCTGCTCGCGTCCCTTGTCGGCGACGATGCGCTCGACTTCCGCGGCCTTCGGAGACCCGGGATTGGCGACCTTGACCTGGGTGCCCGGCCGGCTGAAATCCGCACCGGGATTGATCGACTTCAGATAGTTCTCGTCCATGTGGAAGCGCTCGGCCAGCATCTCGGCGGTCGAGGTGAAGGAGAGCTGCTCAAGCTTGGCCTTGTCGCCGTAATCGGCCGGAACCGACGCGACGTAGGGGCCGGCGGCGTCCTCTGGCGTGATGGTGTAGGTGGTGAAGGCGTCGCCGCCGGTGTCGACGAGCCAGTCGGCGATCATCTGCGGGTCGGACACGTCGAGCCGCTTGCCGGTCATCTCGGTATAGGCGTCGAGCGCCTTCTGCACGTTGCCGCCCATCTTGCCGTCGATGACGCCGGGCGACAGGCCGGCGCGGTCGAGCAGGATCTGGAGTTCGGCCACGTCCTCGCCGGCGGGCTGGCGCGGAGGCGCGGGCTGGATTTCCTCGCCGACGCCGGGGGTCGATCCGGTGACGGGGTTTTCCGCGAAAGGATCGGTGGGCAGCGGCGCGCGCTCGAGCGGCTCGCCGCGCGCATATTCGGGAGGCTCGCGGTACTCCGGCACATCCTCGTATTCGGGAACCTCGCCATATTCGGGAAGGCCGCGGCGTTCGATGCGATCGTCCTGCGGATAGCGCTGAAAACCGTCCTCGACAACAGCCTCGTCGGGCGCCTCGCGCAGGCCGAGCTGGTATTCGCGGTAGCGGCGGTAGCGCTCGGCGGCGACATCCGGATCGCCGGGGCGCGCCGAGAGCACGCCGGATTCGTAAAGGCGATCGTATTGCGGCCACTGGCGCTGGCGCGCGCCCGGCTCCTCGATCGCGATCACCTCGCCGGTGCGCGCATCGAGGATCACGCGACGGCCGCGCGCGTCGAAGAAGATGTCGACTTCACCGTTCTGGGCGAGCAGCAGTTGCGGACGGGAGCCGGCGGCGGGGGAATTCGTCGCGTCGCCGCTTTCGGCGGGTCCGACCGCGGCGGCGGCGATCGAGACGGTTCCCGCCGCAAGGAGGCCGGCGGCCGCGCTGAGGATGAGGTTCCGTCCAGTCATGTCCCGTTCTTCTCCGTGAATCCGCTTCCGAAATGCATCGTCATCATGCACCGTTCCAGATGAACGGGACATGAAGATGGCGCCCCGGCGCTCAAATGCCGAGCGCCGCCCTCGCCTTCTTCGAGAGCTTCGCGGCGACCAGCCGGTGGCTTTCGCGCAGATAGTCGCACAGCGCCGCGTCGTCCATGGCATCGGCCGAAACTCGCTGGATCCACGTCATGCCGCGCGAGGCGAGATAGGGCGCCGGCCTCAGCCCCGGCTGTTCCTTCAGGACGTCGAAGGCCATTTCGGAGCACTTGAAGGTGACGGCGAGTTCCGCGCCGCTGCTCCAGCCGGCGATGGCGAAGACTTTTCCCGCGACCTTCCACACATGCGCGCCGCCCCACTGCACGACATGGCTCGTGTGCGGGAGGGAGGCGCAGAAGGCATTGTATTCGTCGAGCGTCATGGGGAGCACTTTATCCGGGCGAGCCGGACAGGACAGGCGCCCGGACTGTTTTTCTCGGGGCGTTCGTCCGGAACGTCCGCAAACGGCATGGGCCTTTTCGACCGGCGCGCATGATCGTCCGGTCACCCTCGGCGGCCGAGCCTGGTTTCTGCTGGAGAGGGACTGCGGACATCCGGTGGCGCTCACGAGGTGTCGGGAGAATCGAGCGCCCGGCGCGCAAAAAAACTCAGGTCGCGCAGGATTTCGTGGATTTCGTGTTCGGGCCGGCGGCCATTTGCCCGGATCTGGCCCGGTGGACGGCCGCCGCGCAGCGGCGAGATGCGGCGCCACGCTCCTTGCGCCCGGGCGCGGGCGCGCAGCGCCTGCCAGCGGACGAAACGACGGGCCTGGCGCGGCAGGTCGTCGAGGGCGGCGGCCAGCGCCCGCAGCCGCAGCACCAGCCGGGTAGCGTCGAGCCGATCCGTGGGTGACGGCGGCGGTGGCAGGCGATGCGGCACCGCGCCGTCGAAGGAGAGGATGCGAGGGGCGGCATGCGGCGGTACGGTGCGCGGGCGCGGATCGGGATTGCGCAGCGGGTCGGCGAGCGGCAGCGCGATGGAGGCAGCGGGACGGCGCACGACCGGAACGGAACGCTTCGGCGCGCTGGTCGGCGGGACGACGACCGCGATGCCGAGGCTGCGCAGGACGGCGGTCGCGGGATTCTGCCTTGTCCCGACGGGGCAGGCCGGCGGCGGGACGGGCTCGGGTTGCGGCGGCGTCTTGGGAAGGGTTTTGGCCGCGAGGATGATCAGCCGGCGGACGGCGGATTCGGTGGGTCGCAGCAGGCGCAGCACCGCGCGGTGGAGACGGCGGGGGAGAGTTGCGGCAATCGGCAGTCGGCAGTCGGCAGTCGGTGGAGAAGAACCCGACTGCCGACTGCCGATTGCCGACTGTCCGAGACCTGTCATGGCGACGAGCGCGGCCAGCACGCGCTTCAGCGCCGCCTCGTTCCCCTCGATCAGTCCATGCCAGTCCATAGTTGCCTTCCGTTTGTTCGGGCGGGAGGATTATGGGGCGGGGTGGTGGGGGTGTGGACAGAAATAGGGATCAGGAGCGCGAAACACCCCGCAAGACGAAGCGTAGATCCCTTACACGAAGAGCGGCAAGTCAGGCGGCGCACAGAAGCGAGTTGTCGTCGGTCGGGTCGAGCGCGGCGGAAAGGCCCGCATGTTCCACCTGAACGACGCCACGAAGGATACCGTCCGCGACGTGCTGGTCCGCAATGCTGACCGCAAGTCCATCCTCTACGCACACTCGTCGCGCCTCTACACCGTCACCGGAACCGAGTACGCATCTCACAAGACCACGAACCACTCCGCTGGCGAGTACGCCCGCCCCGAGGGTGATGTGGTCGTCCATTCCAACACAATCGAAAGCGTGTTCTCGGTGATTAAGCGCGGCATGGTTGGTGTCTATCAGCATTGCGGCGAAGCCCACTTGCACCGCCACCTTGCCGAGTTCGATTTCCGCTACAATCGCCGCGCCGCGCTCAATGTTACCGACACCGAACGCCATGACGATCTGCTTTCAATGATCGGGGGCAAGCGCCTGACCTATCGGCGGATTGGTGAAACCGCGAACGCCTAAGCAGATGGCGCGAAGACTCCTGCATTTACGAAAACGCGGAAAGGGCTAGCTGGCCAATTCGGCCGCCTTATGCGCCTTCTTTGCGAACATGTTTGCCTGTCGCTCCAGCTTGGCCGCGGCAGGCGGCGCAAAGAAACGGTATACTAGCGCGTCTTCAATATGAATGCCGTTGAGATTGCTACGTCGGATCCTTGCGCGTGACGCACCACTGACACTCACGGCACCCCGCATAATGACATACCATTGCTCGCGGGGCGAGACGAGGTGGACGTCCATAGAAGTAAGATCATCGCCGAAATCGAAGACTTCGAACAGGTCGATTATCGCACCATAGATTTTGCGACGGCCGACCACATCGATGGCGGCACTGGCAACGAGATAGCGCCAGTCGCTCCGCGCGGT
Organism: Aquibium oceanicum; assembly: GCF_001889605.1. Taxonomy (NCBI): domain Bacteria; kingdom Pseudomonadati; phylum Pseudomonadota; class Alphaproteobacteria; order Hyphomicrobiales; family Phyllobacteriaceae; genus Aquibium; species Aquibium oceanicum. The sequence continues at coordinate 4,692,375 of NZ_CP018171.1, forward strand.
GTCATACAGCCAGCCCGCCGACTCCGGAGATAAGCCGAATTCATCAAGTTTTGAGAGGAAAGAGGCGCCCGCCTCGATCATCCCGTCTGATAGATGTTTCTCAGCCATGGCATCACACCGGAAGTGGGATTGTTCACCGCCAAGCACATGTCCTTGGCGTCCTGCGCGCTTACGCGCTGATAGCGCGAGTTATTGTCCCAATCACAGACTGTTCGCCAGTTCATATGGAACGCACGGTTGCCCCTAATGGTTCGCTTCAGTTCTTCGACCAAGCCACAATGCACGGCGATCTTATTCAGATCATGGTGGGGTGTCACCTTGTGGTAATCCGGACTGGTTAACATGGCACGACGTACCCGGATGGCCCAAAGCGCATGCTCCACTGCTAGCCCCGACAGGTAATAGATGTTTGGCCAATCTCGACCATTTTGCCGCAATCGATCGGCGGTCAGTAACGTTTCCTCGGCTCGACCGAACGTCCAATCAGCATGTCCCTCGCCCATAGAACGCAACGCTAGGTGAACACAAAGCCAAGCGCAAGCACACCTTACTTGGCGGGATTCTCACCTTTCGGTTTAGATTTGTCTTTTTTCTTAACCTGTTTAGGCTTGGGCGGCGTTTCGAGCATCCGCTTTAGCGTCTAATTGAATTTCTTTTCGTCGGACTTCTTATCGGTGTCAGACATGCCTCAACCTTTGCGGCCGCCCTCCAGTGAGGGACAGGCAGGAACATCGGTGTCGTTCGGACCGAATGTCATACTACAGCGCCCGGAGCTTGCCGCGCAAATCGGCAACATCATAGCCAACTGGACCTTAGTGGAAGCTGACCTTCTCAGCCTATATGCCATCATGATGGGCGATTACCTTTCTGTGCCGGTACCCGCGCCTGAATGGTCGGCGCCGCCTAGTCACCCAGTTGCTCGACAGATTTTTGAGCAGGTACAATCATTCAATGCTCGCCTCGACCTAGTTGAAGCACTTTTGAAGTGGCGAGGGTTGCCCGAGGAGATCGAGCTTTTCTCGCAAACCCTACGCAAGCGTATCAAAACTGCTTACCACTCCCGAAACAGCGTCGCGCATGACGGATGGGGCATTAGTTCTGCACACACAAATGCTCTGATCCTCTCCAGTATCCACGGACACCCGGTAATCTACAAACTACGTGACTTCGAACAAATCTCTCAAGCGATCTGCGACGTACACCTGGCGCTTGGGAAGTTTTCACATTCTATGTACGAGAGACGTTTGATCACTCGACGCGGATAACAGTGATGATCTCCCGAACAACGCGTTATGCCCTATCGCGCTCCAACTCCGTGATAACCCCATCTACAGAATATGTAGAAAGCAAGATATCAACTCCCCCTCAATCATCTGAGGCATGATCTCGATTCGTTCTAAGTCCTTTGCCGTCCTGTCGGACTCCGTGTCGCACATCGGTCTTACTTTCTCACGTACAAAATTAGGATAATTTTCCTATCGGCGCTATATTGATCGCACGCCACCGTTTAATCCGCACCTATGCGATAAGAGATGCGGATGGGCATCATACATCGCCGCGGTATCGCGCTAACGGGCTCCCCTCCCCCTTTGGGGGGAGGGATTGGGGGTGGGGGTTGGCCCGAAGAGCCAGCGAAGAAGGGGTGTTTTCCTGCGCTGTTCAGGCGAGGTGGAGAGGGCCCCCACTCCGTCTCGGGCTGCGCCCGAGCCACCTCTCCCCCACTCACGTGGGGTTGAGGATGGGCATCGGGCGTTGCCGCGGTATCGCGCTAAAGGCTCCCCTCCCCCTTGAGGGGAGGGGTTGGGGTGGGGGTTGGCCCGAAGAGCCAGCGAAGAAGGGGTGTTTTCCTGCGCTGTTCAGGCGAGGTGGAGAGGGCCCCCACTCCGTCTCGGGCTGCGCCCGAGCCACCTCTCCCCCACTCACGTGGGGTTGAGGATGGGCATCGGGCGTTGCCGCGGTATCGCGCTAAAGGCTCCCCTCCCCCTTGAGGGGAGGGGTTGGGGGCAGGGGTTGGCCCGAAGGGCCAAGGAAGAGACCTAGTTTCCTGCGGTTCAGGCGAGGCGGAGAGAGCCCCCACTCCGTGTCGGGCTTCGCCCGAGCCACCCAGGGCGAGCCACCGGTCTCGCCCGTCCTTCGGACCCCCCACTCACGTGGGGGCGAGGAAAGGCCCCCGAGCCGCCCTCAGTTCACCTGCTTCCAGGTCGGGTTGAGGTACCAGAGCTGGCCGGAATAGTTGGCGCAGGGGGTGAGGTGGGGCTGGTTGTTGTCGGGGCCGCCGTTGAAGATGTCGAGGCACATGCCCGGGCCGCGGAAATCGGTGGTCAGGCGGTAGGCCTGCCCCTCGGGGCGCAGCGCCCAGAACTGGCCCGTGTAGTTGGCGCAGGGCGTCAGGTGCACCTGATTGTCCCGCGCACCGCCGTTGAAGACGTCGAGGCACATGTTGGCGCCGCGGAACATGGTCGACAGGCGCCAGTAGCCGTTTCCGGCCGGCGTGAAGCGCCAGTACTGGCCCGACAGGTCGGCGGCGGGCGCCAGGTGCGTCATGTCGTTCTTCGGACCGCCGTTGAACACGTCGAGGCGCATGTCGCCGCCGCGAAACTCTGTCGAAAGCGTGTAGTAGTGGCCCGTGTCGATGCCCTGCGCCGACGCCTGACCGGCAACCGTTGCGAACGCCGCGGCCGCGGCGATGATAATCCATTTCATCGATTGATTTCCCCACGTGATAAGTCGAGCGTACCGGCGCTCCCGCCGGCCGGGCTCGGTGTTGCCCCAACGGCACCTTGCTAGGACCTCACCTTGCGGAAGTCTATTCCTAAATCACCATCGCCTTATATTTGCGGAGCCCCTCGCCTCAATCCGTCGCCCTGCCCTCGCGCAGGATGACGACCACGCCGCTGGTAATGATGACGGCGGCACCGAGGAAGGTGGCGGTGTCGGGGACTTCCCTCCAGATCAGCCAGCCGAAGGCGGTGGCCCAGACGAGCGCGGTGTAGTCGAGCGGCGCGATGAGGGCAGCCGGCGCCAGGCGGAAGGCCTGGGTCATCATGGTCATGCCCACAGTGCCGAAGAGAGAGATCGCGAAGAAGAGCAGGATATGTTCGGACTGGATCTCCCGCCACACGAAGGGCGCGGCGAGAGCGGCGACCAGGGTGCCTGCGCCGGTGAGGTAGAGGAGCAGGGTCCACACGCTCTCGCGCGGATCGAGCCAGCGCGCGCTCAGCATCAACAGGGCATAGAGGAACGCGGTGGCGACCGGCAGCAGCGCGACGGGCTGGAAGCTGGCGGCACCCGGTCGCACGACGATCAGCACGCCGACGAAGCCGGCGATGACCGCCGACCAGCGCCGCCAGCCGACATGATCGCGAAGGACGAGGGCGGACATGGCGGTGATGAAGAACGGCGCCGCGAAGATGAGCGCGGTGGCCTCGGCGAGCTTCAGGTGCATGATGCTGGTGAAGAACAGCACGGCGGCGGCGAGCCACAGGACGCCGCGCGCAAGGTGGGCGAGCGGCCGGCGCGAGCGCAGCGCCGGCGCGCCGCCCATCCCATAGGCGACGGCAAGGGCGAACGGCAGGGCGATGACATTGCGGATGAACAGGATCTGCACCGGCGAATAGGTGGCCGTCAGCGATTTCGCCAGCGCGTCGTTGACGCTGAGGCACGCGACGCCGGCCAGCATCAGGAGGATGCCGGTCAGCCGGTTCTGCCGCGTCTCCACGATGCCGTGCACTTAGAAACTCCGCGCCTGTCCTCCGCCGCCCGGTTCCGGCCGGCGGCCGGAGCGGGGATCTTTCAGGACCGACGCATAGACGAACGCGACCGCAGCGTCTGCGAAAAAGGCGGCCTGGCACAAGGCTTCGCCGGCGGACGGTTGACGGGGGCAGCCGGTGCCGGGACAATGCCCGGCTGACATGCAAAGGGGTGGCATGCGACTGGTGTGGTATCTTCTGGCGGCGCTCTTCACGGGCCACGCCGTCGCGATGATCGTGCTCGGACCGCCGAAGGGGCCGCTCTACGCCTACTTCTTCGGCGAGGAGCAGGCGGCCGTGGAACTGCGCGGCGGCGACTGAGCCGGAGCGATCCGGGAAAAAGAAACCCCCGGCATCGCTGCCGGGGGCATGTCTTCCAGGCGGTGAGGCAGGCCGGTCAGGCCGCCTCGGCTTCGTTGGCCGCCTGCGGGCGAGGACGGAAGAGAAGGCGATCCGAACCCGCGGCGATGACGATGGTCTGGCCGTCGCGGATGTCGCCCTGCAGGATCTTTTCCGCCAGCGGGTCCTGCAACTCCTTCTGCATGACGCGCTTGAGCGGGCGCGCGCCGTAAGCAGGATCGTAGCCCTTCTCGGCCAGCCATTCGATGGCGGTGCGGTCGAGGTCGAGCGTGATCTTGCGGTCGGCGAGCAGCTTCTCCAGCCGCTTGAGCTGGATTTCGACGATCGCGCCCATGTCCTGCCGGCGCAGGCGGTCGAACAGGATCACCTCGTCGATGCGGTTCAGGAACTCCGGACGGAAGGAGGCCTTGACCACATCCATGACCACGTCGCGCACGCCGTCGACGTCCTCGTTCTCCTTCAGGTTCACGAGATATTCCGCGCCGAGGTTCGACGTCATGATGATCAGCGTGTTGCGGAAATCGACCGTGCGGCCCTGGCCGTCGGTCAGGCGTCCGTCGTCGAGCACCTGCAGGAGCACGTTGAAGACGTCGGGGTGCGCCTTCTCGATCTCGTCGAACAGCACGACCTGGTAGGGCCGGCGGCGGACGGCCTCGGTGAGGGCGCCGCCCTCCTCGTAGCCGACATAGCCGGGAGGCGCGCCGATGAGGCGGGCGACCGAGTGCTTCTCCATGAACTCCGACATGTCGATGCGCACCATGGCGTTCTCGTCGTCGAACAGGAACGAGGCGAGCGCCTTGGTAAGCTCCGTCTTGCCGACACCGGTGGGGCCGAGGAACATGAACGAGCCGATCGGCCGGTTCGGATCCTGGAGCCCTGCCCGTGCCCTGCGCACAGCCTTGGAAACCGCCTGCACGGCCTCGCCCTGGCCGACGACGCGCTTGGCGACCTCGTCTTCCATGCGCAGGAGCTTGTCGCGCTCGCCCTCCAGCATCTTGTCGACCGGGATGCCGGTCCAGCGCGAGACGACGTTGGCGATGTTGTCGGGCGTCACCTCTTCCTGGACCATGGCTCCGGTGCCGTCCTGGGCCTCGGCATCGACGAGCTTCTTCTCAAGCGCCGGGATCTGGCCGTAAGCGAGCTCGCCGGCGCGCTGGAACTCGCCCTTGCGCTGGGCGATGGCGAGATCGTTGCGGGCCTCGTCGAGCTGGCGCTTCAGGTCGGCGGCCAGCCCAAGCTTCTGCTTCTCGGCCTGCCAGCGGGCTGTGATGCCGTCGGACTTCTCCTCGAGGTCGGCCAGTTCCTGCTCGAGCCTTTCCAGCCGGTCCTTCGAGGCGGCGTCCTTCTCGGCCTTCAGCGCCTCGCGCTCGATCTTGAGCTGCATGATGCGGCGGTCGATCTCGTCGAGCTCCTCGGGCTTGGAATCGACCTGCATCCTCAGCCGCGAAGAGGCCTCGTCGACGAGGTCGATCGCCTTGTCGGGCAGGAAACGATCGGCGATGTAGCGGTTGGACAGCGTCGCGGCAGCCACCAGCGCGGAGTCGGAGATGCGCACCTTGTGGTGCTGCTCGTACTTCTCCTTCAGGCCGCGCAGGATCGAGACGGTGTCCTCGACCGTCGGCTCGTCGATGAAGACGGGCTGGAAGCGGCGCGCGAGCGCTGCGTCCTTCTCGACGTGCTTGCGGTACTCGTCGAGCGTGGTGGCGCCGACGCAGTGCAGCTCGCCGCGGGCGAGCGCGGGCTTCAGCAGGTTGGAGGCGTCCATGGCGCCGTCGGCCTTGCCGGCACCGACCAGCGTGTGCATCTCGTCGATGAACAGCACGATCTCGCCCTCGGCGGAAGTGACCTCAGACAGCACGGCCTTCAGCCGCTCCTCGAACTCGCCGCGATACTTCGCGCCGGCGATGAGAGAGCCCATGTCGAGCGCCATCAGGCGCTTGTCCTTGAGCGATTCGGGCACGTCGCCATTGACGATCCGGAGCGCCAGGCCCTCGGCGATGGCGGTCTTGCCGACGCCGGGTTCGCCGATCAGCACGGGATTGTTCTTGGTGCGGCGCGACAGGACCTGGATGGTGCGGCGGATCTCGTCGTCGCGACCGATGACGGGATCGAGCTTGCCGGCGCGGGCGTCGGCCGTCAGGTCGCGCGCATATTTCTTCAGCGCGTCGTAGCCCTGTTCGGCGGAGGCCGAATCGGCAGTGCGTCCCTTGCGGATGTCGTTGATCGCGGCATTGAGCGCCTGCGCGGAGACGCCCGCCTTGGACAGGATGTCGGCGGTCTTGGCGGACTTCTCGATGGCGAGCGCGGTGAGCAGGCGCTCGACGGTGACGAAACTGTCGCCGGCCTTCTTTGCGAGGTCTTCCGCGGTGGAGAATACCTTGGCGAGCGGCTGGGCCATGTAGAGCTGGCCGTTGCCGCCCTCGACCTGCGGCATCGCCTTCAGCGCCGCCTCGACGCCGAGCTGGACGTCCTTCGGCCGGCCGCCGGCGCGTTCGATCAGGTTCGCGGCCAGTCCCTCCTCGTCGTCGACGAGAACCTTCAGGATATGCTCGGGCGAGAACTGCTGGTGATTGCGCGACAGCGCCATCGTCTGTGCGGACTGGATGAAGCCCCGGACCCGCTCGGAGTATTTCTCGATATTCATCTTGTGGTCTCCATTCCTTCCCCGGCCCGCCTGGCGGCACCGGTTCGGCTCAAGGTGACGGCCCGCTTCGATCGAAGCCGGACCAACTCGGCCGGATATGGATATTAGGAGAACAATCCTCAAGATGGGTTGATGCGCGTCAATGACGCAAAAAGGGCGAAGCCGACGGCTCCGCCCTTTCGCGATACGCGGTTATGGGTCGGGACTACTGCGCCGCGACGGCGGGCTCGTCGGAGTTCGCGTCCTGGTCCTCGTTCGCGCCTTCGCCGGCTTCGGCATTGGCGTTGCGGGGGCGGCGGGGGCGGCGCGGCTTGCGCGGCGCGGCTTCCTCGCCCTCGCCCGGCTTGGCCGCCTGGGCGTCATCCTTAGTGGCCTCGGCCTGCTCGGGAGCGGCTGCGGCGTTACGCGGCGGACGCCCGCGGCGCGGACGCGGCTGGCTGGCCATGGCCTCCTGCTCAAGAGCGACCTCGACCGGCATGCCGTCGATCACCGGCTGCGGGCCCGAACCGTCGTTGTTGGCGCGCGGCTGTTCGCGGTTCTGCGCCGCGACGTCCTGATCGTTGCGCGGCGGACGTGCATTGTTGTCGCGCTGGCGATCGTCGCGCCGCCCGTCTCGCTGCTGGTTGTCGCCGCGCGGCTGGTTGTCGCGCTGGCGGCCATCACGACCGTCATTCTGGCGACCCTCCTGCTGACGACCGTCGTTCTGCCGGCCCTCATTCTGGCGGCCGTCGTTCTGGCGCCCATCACTCTGGCGATTGTCGCGGCCATCGTTCTGGCGGCCGTCCTGCTGACGCCCGTCGTGCTGGCGATTCTCGGGCTGCTGGTTGTTGCCCTGATCGAAGTTGTCGTCGCTGTCGTTGTCGTCGTCGTCATACTCTTCGCGCTGGTCGCGCGCCGTGTTGTTGACCGGCATCTGACCCTGGGCGGCGGCAATGATGCGGTTGTAGTGCTCGGCGTGCTGGAGATAGTTCTCCGCCATGACGCGGTCGCCGGCGCTGTGCGCATCCCGTGCGAGCGTGGCGTATTTCTCGGCGATCTGCTGGGCGGAGCCCCTGATCTTGACGTCCGGACCGTTGCTTTCATAGCTGCGGGTCAGTGGATTGGGGCCCTTGCGGTTGTTGTTGTTCCGACCGCGCATGCGCCTGTTCTGCTGTTGTGGCCTCATCCGATACTCTTCATTTTCGATCGCGTTGAGAAAAAGGGCGCTGCGGCCAGAAAAGAGCTCGCCTACGCCATCCGGTTATGGGCAATACGGCGCGTCGAGCCGCTGGCCCTGCCATCTCGCTTCTGGTTTCGTACCGTGGCCGGAAGAGCCCCATACGAAGCAAGTGCGTCCATCACGCAGTCGGCAGTCTGTTTCCTGAAGGGACCGAACCGATACAGCACTGCCTGCTTCGTCTCATCCGGTGGCCGGAAACTATCCGTATTCGAAAGCTATGCCAAGCATTTTTTCGCATGGCACAATTTCAGGTATTCACAGGGTGAACGAGACCGCCCTGTCGCGGCCGCCCAGGTCGCTCTTTTCCGCGTCGAGCCCGAAGCCGAATTCGGAGAAGATCGCGATGACGTCGGCCTTTTGCCGGCTACCGATCTCGACCGCCACCACGCCTCCCGGTTCCAGGTGGCTGGCGGCGTCTTTCGCGATGGCACGATAGGCGTCCAGCCCGTCCGAGCCGCCGGACAGAGCCCGCAAGGGGTCGTGATCCTTCACGTCGGCCGGGAGATCGGCGAGTTCACAGTCGGTGATATAGGGCGGATTGGAGACGATTGCATCGAATCGGCCCGAAATTTCTCCGAACCAGTCGGAAAGTGCCGTATCGAACCGGTCCGCCAGTCCATTGGCCTCGGCGTTCGCATTTGCGGTTTCGAGCGCGCCTTGCGCCACGTCGGCACCGAGGGCACGCGCCTGCGGAACGGTTGATAGGAGTGCGAGCGCGATGGCGCCGGTGCCCGTTCCGAGGTCGAGGATCGAACAGCTTCCCTTCTTCGCGGCGGTGGCGCGGATACGCGGCAGGACGAGGTCGACCAGAGCCTCGGTGTCGGGACGCGGCTCCAGCGTGTCGGGCGAAAGCGACAACCGCATGCCGTAGAACTCGCGCCAGCCGAGGATGCGATGCACCGGTTCGCCGGCAAGCCGGCGCTCCACCGCCTTTTCCAGTTCGGCCGATTGTTCGGGCGCGATGATTCGTTCGGGCGCGCGAATCAGGTCGAGCCGGGTCGTGCCGGTGCAGTGTTCGAGGAGCAGGCGGGCGTCGAGGTCGGGTGTTTCGAGGCCGGCGGCGACGAACCGGCGGCGGGTCCTCTGGTGGAGGTCGGAAAGGGTGGTCATGGGGATGGATGCACCGCCGTGCTGCGAACTTGGTACCAGCGGGCATTGGGGTCGACGGTCCGGTTTCGTGGGCTGGAAGGACCCCCACCCCCCACCCCTCCCCTCAAGGGGGAGGGGGATTTGATCGCGCCCGCTCGGCTTGCCGCCGATGGTGTGGAAGCCGTTCCGCGGGAGTCCCCCTCCCCCTTGAGGGGAGGGGTTAGGGGTGGGGGTCGACGGGCAGGGCCGATAAGCGATCGCGAACAATGCCCGAGCCTCATGCGGAGGTTCGATATGTATCGGGGCAGGATGAAAACCGCCTCAGGCATTCCCGCTCATGTCGGCCAAGAGCTTCGACTGGTGGTCGGAGATGAGCGCGTCGATGATCTCGTCGAGGTCGCCGACCATCACGCGGTCGAGCTTGTAGAGCGTCAGGTTGATGCGATGGTCGGTGACGCGTCCTTGCGGAAAATTGTAGGTGCGGATGCGCTCGGAGCGGTCGCCGGAACCGACCTGCAGGCGGCGCGCTTCGGAGCGTTCGTCGGCGGCGCGGTTGCGCTCCATGTCGTAGAGACGCGAGCGCAGGATCTGCATGGCGCGGGCACGGTTCTGGTGCTGGGACTTTTCCGCCGACACGACCATGATGCCGGTGGGCAGGTGGGTGATGCGCACGGCCGAATCGGTGGTGTTGACGTGCTGGCCGCCCGCGCCCGAGGCGCGCATGGTGTCGATGCGGATGTCCTCGTTGCGGATCTCGATGTCGACGTCCTCAGCCTCCGGCAGCACGGCGACGGTCGCAGCGGAGGTGTGGATGCGCCCGCTCGCCTCGGTGGCGGGCACGCGCTGCACGCGGTGGACGCCCGATTCGAACTTCAGCCGCGAGAACACGCCCTTGCCCGAGACGGTTGCGATGATCTCCTTGTAGCCGCCCGCGTCGCCTTCGCTGGCCGAGACGAGCTCGACCTTCCAGCCGTGGTCCGCCGCGTAGCGCTCGTACATGCGGAACAGGTCGCCCGCGAAGATCGCCGCCTCGTCGCCGCCTGTGCCGGCGCGGATCTCGAGGATGGCGTTCTTCGCGTCGGCCTCGTCCTTGGGCAGGAGCAGCACCTGGATTTCCGCCTCGACGGCCTCGATCCGCTCCTCGACCTCCTTGAGTTCGGCCTCTGCGAGTTCGCGCATGTCGCGGTCGGTCGAGCGGTCTGACAGCATGGTCTTCATGCCGTCGCGGTCCTTCTCCAGCGCCCGCAAGGTCCTGATTCTCGCCGCGAGTTCCTGGATGTCGGAGTATTCGGAGGCGAGCTTGACGTATTTGTCGGCGTCGGGCCCGGCCGCCATCTGCGCCTCGAGCATGTCGAAGCGCTTCAGAACCTGGTCCATCCGGTCGGCGGGGAGAGTGGTCATGTCTGTCGAACTGATGACTTCATTGAGGTGCGGGCGCGCGGAAAACATCGGGCGGCAAACGAGTTGCCGCTGATTACCCATATTTGACCGCGAGTCTAGCCGACCGTCTCGGCGGCAGGCTGTTCCAGCGCCGCCCTTACCGCCGAGAGAACCTCGCCAACGTCATCGTCGGTCGGCAGAGCATCGAGGTCGCCGTGCACGATTCGATTGCGCAGTTCTATCAGCGGCCGCAAGGCGTGCTCGGATTCATAGGAAATGTCTCCGTTCATGGATAGAGCCTGGACAACCGTTCCCGGCAGGCGCGGTCGCTTGTCGGCGTTGGGATGGAGACTGTTGAACGCAGCTTCGAGGAGGCTCCATGCCACGACGAATGCCGCGGCTACGTCTCCCGTTTCCGCGAGTTTCTGGACTTGTTTCACCCGCTCCAGAATTGCTTCCTTTCCCGGAACAGGCATTTCCTGCGTATCGGAAGGTTCCCGACCCATGTTCACGATCGTCAGCCGCCAGTCCGGGCGATCCTCGAACAGGTTCCGAATTCCAGCGATGGACGAGTGAGCTGACGGCGTGGCGCGGGAGATGACTTCGATTGCGACATTATCGCCGTCCTTCATGGCTATGGCGTCGGGAATGTAGGAGTCCAGAAACTCAGGAAGCTCGGACCGGAGCGGATGGACGACGTATCGATATCCCTGTTCCTCGTAATGCGATCGCATGCGCTCCAAGAACGCAGCTTCGGCATCTCCAACGGAACGGTTCGCGGCCAGCGACATCAGATTCGTCTCCAGGCGAGGTCGTCGTCGACACGGACATAAACGACGTCGTCAGTGGTCATTAATGCGGCTTCCAACATCTCGCTAGGCTGGCTGAAGGACCATTCGAGGGCGGGTTCGAACTTCTGCGCGACCACCCTTTCGATCAAACGGTCGTCAGGATACACCACCGCGACCAATGCATCCAATATCGGCTTTATGATGTTGTCCACGTCGCCGTCCATCGGGGCGGACGGGAAGTAATAGATGGTCAGCGCCAGCGGACGCTGGTCCAGCCAGGATTGTTCGACCAGTTCTTCCACTCGGCGCTTCGCGGCCTCCCGCAGACGCTCCTTCCAACGTTGCAGGGATTTTGAACTCGCCTGCACGGACCGCGGCGTTTCGCGGACGATGAATTCGAAGGGGAACAGGCTGGCCGCCACGTGTTCGTCCTCAAAGCGGGATGTCGTGCGCTGCCGCGAAGTCGCGCAGGACGGCGCGGGCGTCGCTCGTGGCGCCGCCTTCGGCGAGGACCGGCTCGATGGCCCGTTCCAGTTCCCGCACCGGAAGCTCGACCAGCATGGCCTTGACCGGGCCGATCGCGGCGGCGGACATCGAGATGGAGCGGAAACCGACGCCGATCAGGGCCAGGGCCGAGATCGGGCGGCCGGCGAGTTCGCCGCACAGCGTGACCGGCTTGCCCGCGCGCGCGCCGGCGTCGATCACCTGCTTCAGCGCGCGCAGGAAGGGGGCCGATATCGGGTCGAAGCGGCCCGACAGCATGCCATTGCCGCGATCGGTGGCGGTGAGGAACTGGAACAGGTCGTTGGAGCCGACCGAGACGAAATCGACGACCCGCATCAACTCGTCGAGCTGGAACAGCAGCGACGGGACCTCGAGCATGGCACCGAGCTTGAGGCTGGTCGGCAGCAGATGGCCGAAGCGGGCAAGGTGGTTGACCTCGCGATCGATGAGCTGGCGCGCCTTGGTGATCTCCGCGATCTCGGTGACCATGGGCAGCATGAGGCGAAGCTCGCCGCCGCCGGCCGCCTTCAGGAGCGCCCTCACCTGGGTCCTGAGAAGGCCCGGACGGTCCAGCGTGAGCCGGATGGCGCGCCAGCCGAGCGCCGGATTCTCCTCCTTCTCGCCGCCGCGGAAATAGGGCAGCACCTTGTCGCCGCCGATGTCGATGGTGCGGAAGGTGACCGGCTTGCCGCCCGCCGCCTCGATCACCTGGCGGTAGAGCGCCTCCTGCGCCTCGGCGCGCGGGAAGGTCGCGGCGACCATGAACTGAAGCTCGCTGCGGAACAGGCCGATGCCCGCCGCGCCCGAATCGGCGAGCTGCGGCAGGTCGACGGCGAGCCCCGCGTTCATCATCAGGTCGACCCGCACGCCGTCCTTCGACACCGAAGGGCGCTCGCGCAGTTCCCTGTAGAGCTCCTGTCGGCGGGCGCGGAAGCGGACCTTTTCGGCATAGGCGGCCTCGACGTCGGGCTGGGGACGCAGGTGCACCTTGCCCTCGTCGCCGTCGACGATGGCCGCATCGCCGTTTTCCGCCATGGAGACCGCGCCCTTGGCCTGGCCAGAGACGGGGATGCCCATGGCGCGCGCCACGATGACCACGTGACTGGTGGCGGCCGCATCCTCCAGCACCAGCCCGCGCACCTTGTCGCGCGGATAGTCGAGGAGTTCGGCAGCACCCATCGAGCGCGACACGATGATCGCGTCCTTCGGCAGCGTGGTCGCCAGCGCGTCGGCGCCGCCGCCCATCAGCTGGCGCAGCAGCCGGTAGGCGAGATCGTCGAAATCGTTCATGCGCTCGCGCATGTAGGGGTCCGTTATGTGCATCATGCGCGCGCGCATGTCGCTCTGGACCTTCTCGACCGCGGCCTCCGCGGTCAGTCCGTTGCGCACGGCTTCCTCCAGCCGGCGCACCCAGCCGCGATCGTGCGCGAACATGCGGTAGGCCTCGAGAACGGCGCGGTGCTCGCCCTCGGAGGCGACCTCGCGGCGCGACAGCATGTCGTCGATCGACAGGCGCAGCGAGCCGAGCGCGTTGTCGAGCTTCCTGAGCTCGACGTCTGCGTCCTCGTTGAAGAGGTTGGTGACGACGATGCGGGGCTCGTGCAGCACGACGTGGCCGAGGCCGACGCCTTCGTTGAAGGGCATGCCCTCGATGGTGACGGGCCGGCTGAGGTCGAGCTCCATGCCCGGCCGGGTGAGGCGGCGCAGGTCTCCGGTGGCGATCATTTCGGCGATGACCATGGCCGTGGTCTCGAGCGCCTCCACCTCGTCGTCGCCGTAGTTGCGCATGGTCTTGTTCTGGACCACGAGTACGCCGAGAGTGCGGCCCGCGCGCAGCACCGGCACGCCGAGGAAGGAGTGGTAGATCTCTTCGCCCGTCTCCGGGAGATAGGCGAACGCCGGATGCTTCTGCGCGTCCTGGAGGTTGAGCGGCCTGGCGCTCGCGGCGATCGTGCCGACGAGGCCCTGTCCCAGGCGCAGTTGCGCGAGGTGGACCGATCCGGGGTTCAGACCTTCGGTGGCGTAGAGTTCGAGCACGGAATCGGCGCGCAGCACGTAGAGCGAGCAGACTTCCGCCACCATGTTGGAAGCGATCTCCCGCACGATCCGGTCGAGCCGGGCCTGCGGCTCCAGCGCCTCCGCCATGAGCTCGCGCAGCCGTCTCAGCAGGACCCGCGGGCTGCCTGCGATTTCACGCATGGGCATGGGCTCCAACGGCCCCGCGCCGCGCCCGCGCGAATCGCGAATACGGCAGGCCGCCCCCTCGAATAGTTACTCTATTGCTTATCCAGACCGTAGACGGAATGCAAAGTCCGCACGGCAAGCTCCGTATAGGCGCCGTCGATCAGGATGGAAATCTTGATTTCCGACGTCGTGATCGCCCGGATGTTGATGCCCTTCTCGGAAAGGGCCTTGAAGGCGGTGGCCGCCACGCCGGCATGGCTGCGCATGCCGATGCCGATGACCGAGATCTTGGCCATACCCTCGTCGTGCTGGAGCACGTCGAAGCCGATCTCGCCGCGTGCCTTGTTCAGCACGGAAAGCGCCTTGTCGACGTCGCCGGACGGCACCGTGAAGGTCATGTCGGTGCGCGACCCGTCCTCGGAGATGTTCTGGACGATCATGTCGACGTTGATGCCGGCCTCGGCCAGCGGTCCGAAGATGCCCGCGGCCACGCCTGGCCGGTCGGCGACGCGCCGCAGCGATATCTGGGCCTCGTCCTTGGCGTAGGCGATGCCGGTGACGACCTGCTGTTCCACGATTTCATCCTCGTCGCAAATGAGCGTTCCGGGCGGGTTCAGGAGATCACCCATGCCCGGAGCATCGGGATCGTCGAAGGAGGAGCGGACGAAGGTCCGGACCTTGTGTACCATGGCGAGCTCGACCGAGCGCACCTGCAGCACCTTGGCGCCGAGCGAGGCCATTTCGAGCATTTCCTCGAAGCTGATCTTGGCCAGGCGCCGCGCCTTGGGGTCGATGCGCGGATCGGTGGTGTAGACGCCGTCGACGTCGGTGTAGATGTCGCAGCGGTCGGCCTTCACCGCCGCGGCGATCGCCACCGCGCTGGTGTCTGACCCGCCGCGGCCGAGCGTTGCGATGCGCTTGTCGGGGCCGATGCCCTGGAAGCCGGCGATCACGGCCACCTGCCCCTCGCCGAAGCGCTCGATCAGGAACGAGCCGTCGATGTCGAGGATGCGCGCGGCACCGTGAGCATTGTCCGTGCTGATGGGGATCTGCCAGCCCTGCCAGGAGCGGGCATGGACGCCCATCGACTGGAGCACGATGGCGAGAAGCCCGGCGGTGACCTGCTCGCCCGATGCCACCACGGCGTCGTATTCGCGCGCGTCGTGCATGGGCGAGGCCTCGCGCGTCCAGGAGACGAGCTCGTTGGTCTTTCCGGCCATGGCGGAAACGACGACCGCCACCTCGTGGCCGGCGTCGACCTCGCGCTTGACATGCCGCGCCACGTTGCGGATGCGCGGAATGTCGGCAACGGACGTCCCGCCGAATTTCATCACGATGCGCGCCATGGAAGCGGAAAGCCTTTGCGGGGACGCGGCGCCGGGCCGCGGGACTATCAATGGAAACGCCGCCTCCCCGGCGGCGCGAATGCGCGGCCTCCATAGCCAAACGGCGGGGCAATCGCAAGCGCAGGGACGGCCCTTGCGCACCGCGGCGGCCTGCGTAAGCTCGGTACGACGAGGATGGAGCGGGACGGCGGAATGGCAGATCGGAGTGCGGCGCGGGAAATGCGGCTGACGCGGCGGCATGTGGAGAGGCTGGTGCGCGAGATCTCCGATCCAGGTTTCCAGCCCTTTCCCGGCGTGCGACCGGCAACGGACGAGGATTTCGACCGTTTGGCGGCCGAACTGCGCCAGGGCGCGCCGGACGAGGCGTTCTGGGTTTTCGCCTACGGATCGCTGATCTGGAATCCGGCTTTCGAATTCGTGGAGAAGCGGGTTGCGCTGGCGCGCGGCTGGCGTCGCATCTTCTGCCTCGGCTGGGACCGCCGCTTCCGCGGCAACAGCGAGAACCCCGGCCTGATGCTGGCGCTGGACCGCGGCGGCCAGTGCAAGGGCATCGCCTTCCGGCTCGAGCCCGAGACGCTGAAGGAGAGCATGGACCAGCTGGTGCGGCGCGAGATGTCGATGGTGCCGAGTTCCTTTCCGCCACGCTGGATCAACGTCGAGACGGAGGAAGGCCCGCTCCGGGCGCTGACCTTCGCCATGGACCGCAAGAGCGGGCGCTACATCGGACACCTGGGCGATGAGGAGACGGCGCAGATGCTGGCGACAGCCTGCGGCTTCCGCGGCTCGATGGCGGAGTATCTGCACGCGACGGTCGAGCACCTGGAACAGCTGGGGATCCACGACCGGCATCTGTGGAAGTTGCAGCACCTGACAGCCGAGAGGATCGAGGCGATGCACGGGGCATGAGAGGTCGGATCGTCTTCCTCAACCCTTGAGCAGGTTTTCCGAGCTCTCGGGGATCTCGCCTCGCGGCCTTTCGGCTGCTTCCCGCGTCTCGCTCTGGAGGTTTCCCTCGCCGATGGTGACGGCCTGATCATCGACGGGCGGGGATTTCTTTTGCTTTGTGGAGGCCGGTGATTTTTCCGCCGGGCGGTCGCGGCGATAGAAGGGGACACCTTGTGGGAAGACAACCTCGCGGGCCGGGTCGGGCAGTTCGATACCACCCGACAGGAGCGCGTTCTTGGAGAGCCTGAGAAGGGCCGAGTTGATCTTGGCCGGAGAATAGGTCGCGCTGTCGAACCAGTACTGAACCTTCAGATCGACGGTAGCGGCGCCGAGTTGGTCGACCAGCACCAGCGGTTCGGGGGTCTCCAGCACGGCCGGATGCTCGCGCAGCACCTCGCTGATCAGGGCCTGCGCCTTTGCGGTGGAGGAATCGTAGCCGATCCCGACCAGGAACTCGGCGCGCCGGCTCGGGATGCTGGAATAGTTCTTGATGATGCTCTTGAACACCATTGCGTTGGGGATCTGCACGTGATTGCCGTCGAGCGTGAGCAGCACGGTGCTGCGCGTATTGAGGTTCTGCACGATGCCGACATGGCCGGCGACGTCGATCAGGTCGCCGGAGCGGAACGGATTGCGTATCGAGAGCAGCAGGCTCGCCAGGAAATTTTCGGCGATGTCGCGGAAGGCGAAGCCGATCACGATGCCGATCAAGCCTGTGCCGCCGAGCACGGTGACGGCGAGGCTGGTGAGGCCCGCGACCCGCAGGACGAAATAGATGCCGAGCAGGAAGACCGGAATGGTGATCGCCCGCACGACGACCGAGCGCAGGAGCGGCGAGGAGATGCGCGTGGACAGGAAGCCGCGTGAGAAGCGGCCGATCAGCGCGGCGACGAGGAAGGTGGCGAGTGCGATGACCAGCGCCAGCAGGACCAGCGGCCAGGCCTGCACCGCCTGCCCATAGAGCCGGGTCGATTCTTCCCCTGCCCTGCCGAAAGTGGAGCGCAGGTCGGCGCGCACCTCGATGCGGTTGACGACGGCGACCGTGCCTTCGGTGTTGGCTGCGAGTTCGCCGGCCCAGCGGCGGTGGTCCTGCGAGCCCGCCGCTCCGTCGAGGAAAACGACGCCCTCGCGAACCTCCACGGTGGCATTCTCGAACCAGCCAGTGGACGAGAGGATGTCATCGAGGCGCTCTGCGATCGCGCGATCCTCGACCGCATTTTCGATGCTGACCGGCTGCCGCGGCGCGGCCGGCGCCTCGCCGGGATCGACGGCAGGCTCCTGGGCGCGCAGGGCCTCCGCTGAAGAAACCATCAGGCATAGCGACAACAGGAGGAGCCCGACCGCCTTGCGGAGACCGCCTACCCGGC
This sequence comes from Aquibium oceanicum, assembly GCF_001889605.1. NCBI lineage: Bacteria > Pseudomonadati > Pseudomonadota > Alphaproteobacteria > Hyphomicrobiales > Phyllobacteriaceae > Aquibium > Aquibium oceanicum. The sequence continues at coordinate 4,709,953 of NZ_CP018171.1, forward strand.
ATCGGTTTCCCGATCCGCTCCCTTGCCGCGACAGCTTCATCATTGCCGAACGCTCGCGGGCGCGCTGCGTTCCGGTCTCGCCCGTGCTGGATCGGCGATTGCCCGGCGGGCGATCGCAGCGGGCGCGATGGCGGACTTGACATTCCCCCTCGCGCGCCCGACCTCTTGCGCTCGCGAGAGGAGACCCCTGCGATGCCCGAGGCCCGACGAACGACCATCGACACCGCGGAAGTCGAGCGTTTCTCCGCGCTCGCCGCCGAATGGTGGAATCCGAACGGCAAGTTCAAGCCGCTGCACAAGTTCAACCCCGTGCGACTGGCCTATATCCGCGACAAGGTCGCCGAGCGTTTCGGCCGCGACCCGCGCTCCACGCGCCCCTTCGAGGGGCTGCGCTTCCTCGACATCGGCTGCGGCGGCGGGCTGCTGTGCGAGCCCATGGCGCGGCTCGGCGCCACGGTGGTGGGCGCCGACGCCTCCGAGACAAACATCGAGGTGGCGAAGCTGCATGCCGCCCAGAGCGGCGTGTCGATCGACTACCGCGCCACCACGGCCGAGGACCTGGCCGACGCCGGGGAAAAATTCGACGTGATCCTCAACATGGAGGTGGTCGAGCACGTCTCGGACGTCGGGCTCTACATCGGCAAGTGCGCCGAGATGGTGAAGCCCGGCGGCATCATGTTCGTGGCCACGATCAACCGCACGCTGAAGGCGCTCGGGCTGGCGATCGTCGGTGCGGAGTACGTGCTGCGCTGGCTGCCGCGCGGCACGCACCAGTTCGGCAAGCTGGTGCGGCCCGACGAATTGCAGAAGGCTCTGGGCGATGCCGGCATGAGCATCATCGACCGGACGGGGGTGGTCTACAGCCCGCTCTCCGACCGCTGGCAGCGCTCGCGCGACATGGACGTCAACTACATGGTTCTGGCGGAGAAGCCGGCGAACGAGTGAGGCCTCGCGGCGGCAGCCGTCACGCGGCCGCGATGTCGGTCAGCGGAAAGTCGCTTCCCTTGAACAGCAACGGTTGGCCGAAATGCCGGGCGCAGGCGTAGGCGAAGCAGTCGCCCATGTTGAGGCGGGCGGGGTGCCTGCCCTTGCCGAAGCGGTCGAAGGCATCGAGGGCGATTGCGGCGATCTCGGGGGGAAGCGGCAAGGTTCGAATCTCGGCCAGGTCCAAGAACCGCTCCAAAGTCATCCGCGTTTCGGTGACGGATTTCTCCGTCAGGCGCGACAGGGCGACCGACGCCTCCCAGACGGCGATCGCCGATGTCATCCGATACCTGCTTCGCCGCATCCTGGTCATGAGTTCTGCGCCGTCGGCTTCCTCGGCAAGCATGGCGGTCAATGCCGACGCATCGACGAACATCAATCGTCCTCGTAGAGACTGTCGATGAAGTCCTTGTCCACCGGCAATCCGCGGGTCGGATCCACAGTCGAGCGAAATTCGCGCGCGAACTGAATCCAGCGATCGATGTCGCTCGGCTTTCCCTGCTCGCGCTCCAGTTCATGCTGAAGCGCGGTATGGACCGTCTCCGTAAGGCCGGTCTTCTTCAGCGACGCCACCTTGCGGGCGAGAGCGTCGGTCTCTGGGTTCTTGATGTGAAAAGCCATCGCCGTGTGGGTTCAGCTGCTACGGTGTATCCTTATATAGCACGGAGGATACACCGATGCGAGCCGGTCAGCTTTCCCGGCTTTGAGCCTTCGTCGTCATGACGACGCCGATGCCGACGGTCGCGGCACCCGCCCAGGTGAGCAACGCATAGCGCTCGCCGAGGAAGAGCGTGCCCGAGACCAGCCCGACGGCGGCCGCGACGTAGCCGATCTGGCTGAGATAGACCGGGCCGCCGACCGCCTGGAGGCGGAAGAAGAAGACGAACATGCCGGCCGAAGAGGCCGCCTGTGCGACGACGGCGAGCGGCAGGTCCGCCAGCGGCGCGAGATCGAAGTTCGCGGCAGGGACGAGCCCGACGAGGAGAAGGATGACCGCCGCGGCGTAGTGGCTGCCGATGGCGAGCTCGATCGGCCCGGCATGCGCCGGCCAGTCGATGGTGCGGTAGATGTTGCCGATCGCGAGCGCCACCGGGATCAGAAGGCCGAGTGCCACCCAGCCGAGCGCGGCGGGCTGACCGAGTTCGCCACGCGTGGCCGCCACGATCACCGCGCCGACGAAGCCGACCGCGATGCCGGCGATGCCGAGCGGGCTCGGGCGGCGCAGCCCGATCAGCAGCGACAGGGTGAGCGTGATGACCGGAGACAGCGTCAGCATGATCGCGGTGAAGCCGGCGCCCAGATGCGGGATGGCGGCGAAGACGATGATGTTGGGAATGGCGTAGGAGATTGCGCCGGCGATCGCGAAATAGCGCAGCTTGTGTCGATCGAGTTGCGGAAAGTCGCGGCGGACAATCTGGACGAGGATGAGGATCGTGCCGACGCCGAAGGAGATGACGAAGGACCAGACGACGGCGGACACGCCGGCGCCGGTGGCGATCTTGCCGAGCGGGAAGATCATGCCGAGCAGGCCGCCGGTGACGATGAGCAGGGCGGCGGCCGAATCCCAGAGCTGCCTCATGGCCGGGCGGAAGGTTTCATGTGCAGGCGATCCGGGGTCGTTTCGACGTCAGTTCCGGTCGTCCGGAAAGACCGGGATCGGCATGAACTCGACGCCATCCTCGACGAGGCTCCTCGCCTCTTCGCGCGTGGCCTCGCCGTAGATGCCGCGCGCCTCGACCTCGCCGAAATGGATCTTGCGCGCCTCCTCGGCGAACTTGTCGCCGACGTAATCGGCGTTGGCGCGGACCTTTTCGGACAGCTCCTTGAGCTTGGCCAGAACCTGCTTCTGCTCCTCGCCGGCTGCGAGCGCGATCTTCTCGCGCTTGCGCCCGGTGGAGACGGCCGGCGCCATCAGCGACTTGCCGACATGGAGCGAACCGCAGACCGGGCAGGAGACGAGCTTGCGCTCCGCCTGGGCGTCGAATTCCTCGTTGTTGCGGAACCAGCCGTCGAAGGCGTGGCCGTTGTCGCAATGGAGGGAGAAATTGATCACGAGGCGGCTCTCCGGGCGGCAGCCGGGGTTCCGACGTCGCGGACCGTGAATTCGCGGGCGTTCTTCAGGTTCGGGATCTTCTTGCGCGCGGCGGAAACCGCTTCGGTGTCGATCTCGGCCACCAGTACGCCGGGCTCGTCGTGGTCGAGTTCGGCGACGACGCGGCCCCAGGGATCGATCATCATGGAATGGCCGTAGGTCTCGCGCCCGTCCTCGTGCTTTCCCCCTTGCGCGGCGGCGATGAGCCACGTGCCGTTCTCGATGGCGCGGGCGCGCAGGAGGACGTGCCAGTGCGCCTCGCCGGTCTGGCGGGTGAAGGCGGCGGGCACCGTGAGCACCTCGGCGCCGGCCATGGCCTGGGCGCGGAAGAGTTGCGGAAAGCGCAGGTCGTAGCAGACCGACATGCCGAGCTTCGCGAAGGGAAGATCGGCAACGATGGTGCAGACGCCGGGCTCGTAGGTGTTGGATTCGCGCCAGCTCTCGCCATTGTCGAGATCGACGTCGAACATGTGGATCTTGTCGTAGGTGGTGACGAGCGCACCGTCGGGGCCGAAGAGAAAGCCGCGGTTGGCGACCTTGCCGTCGTCGCGGGCGATCGCGGTGGAGCCGACGTGGATCGTGACGCCGAGTTCGGCGGCGAGCCGGCCGGCGGTGGCGGCGATGACGTCGTCCTTCTCGTCGCGGAGGACGGAGCGGAGCGTGGCGCGGTCGCGCACCAGGGCGCCGGTCATCTCCGGCGACTGGATGTAGGTGGCGCCCTGCCCGGCCGCGTCGCGGACCATCGCCTCGAAGGTCTGCGCGTTCGCGTCCGGGTCCATGCCGGTGCGCATCTGGATGGCGGCGGCCTTGAAGACACTCATGATGCCGGCTCCGTCAGGCGCCGCCCTGCAGCATGGCATCGAGGCGGCCGTTGGCCTCGAGCGCGTGCAGGTCGTCGCTGCCGCCGACATGGGTGTCGCCGATGAAGATCTGGGGGAAGGTGGAGCGTCCGGAGCGCGACATCATCTCCTGCCGCAGGTCGGGGGAGAAGCTGGCGTCGTGCTCGGTGTACTGCACGCCCTTCCTGTCGAGCAGGCGCTTGGCGGCGGAGCAGTAGCCGCACATGGCACGGGTGTAGATGGTGACGTCTTGCATGGCGTTTTCCGTGGTGATGCCGCTCTATATAGAGTTGCCGCCGCCGTCTAGGAAGTCCTCCGGAAGCACGCGCGCGAAAGTCAGCACGTCGACGCCGGCCGCGCCCGCCCGCCTCAGCGATCGCGCCATCGCCGAAACCGTCGCACCGGTGGTGTAGACGTCGTCCACGGCGAGCACCCGGCGGCCCCTCAGCCGCTCGCGGTCCGCCGCCGGCACCTTGAAGGCGCCGCGCACGTTCTGCTCGCGTTCGGCGAGGCCGAGGCCCACCTGCTGGCGCGTCGGCTTCGCGCGCACGACAAGGGCCGGCTCGAAGCCGAGGCCCGATAGACCGGCGAGCGCGCGGGCGAGTTCGGCCGACTGGTTGAAGCGGCGTCGCAGGAAGCGCCGCGAATGCAGCGGGACCGGGACGATGACGTCGGCGTCGCGGATCAGCTCGGAGCCCGCGCGCATCATCCACCGCGCCATCCATGGCGCGAGATCGGTGCGATCGTTGTACTTCAGCGCCTGCACCATGCGGCGTGCCACACCGGTGTAGGCGACCGCCGAGCGGGCCCGGTCGAAGGGCGGCGGATTGGCAATCGCGGCCGGCGAGAGGGCGCCTTCGCCCATCTCTACGGTGAAGGGAACACCGAGAACCTCGCACCAGGGGCGTTCGAGCAGCCGCAGTTCGCGCCAGCACGAACCGCACAGCGTGGCGGGCAGGCTGACCGTGCGGCGGCAACCGCCGCAGAGCGGCGGAAACAACGCCCTCCCCGCCTGGGCGGCTGCGACCGAGAATAGGCGCTTGAACTCGAGAGGCAGATCGGCCACGACGCTCACCTTGTCTTAGGGACGCTAGCAGAAAGTCGCGGTGGAGCCTACGGCCGCCGCGACCGTTTCGGCCCGACGAGGAGCGCAGGAAGGCTATGGATCTCATCTTCGAACCAGGACTGGCCGTCCGCCGCAAGAGGCGCGCGCTGTCGGCGGCCATCGCGGGCGCGGATTTCCTAATGCGCCGTGCCGCCGAGGATCTCGAGGAGCGTCTGGGGGCGGTGGAGCGGAACTTCGCCTCGGCCGCGGCGATCCACTGCGTGACGCCGCACGCCGCCGACGTGCTGGCGGCATCGCCGAAGGTCGGCGAGGTAACGCGCGTCGAGGCCGATCCGGCATTCCTAAAAGGCGCTGACGGGGTGGTCGCATCCGGCGACGCGCTGGGTCTGGCGCCCGAAAGCCTCGATCTGGCGGTGTCGCTGCTGGCGCTGCACGAGGCCAACGACCTGCCGGGACAGCTCATCCAGATCAGGCGCGCGCTGAGGCCGGACGGGCTGTTCCTCGCCTGCCTGGCGGGTGCCGGCACGCTTTCCGAGCTTCGCGAGAGCCTGCTCGCGGCGGAGACCGAACTGACCGGCGGCGCGAGCCCCCGCGTCTTCCCCTTCGCCGACGTGCGCGACGTGGGGGCGCTGCTGCAGCGGGCGGGCTTCGCACTTCCGGTCGCCGACGTCGAGACCGTCACGGTCCGCTATGCCGACATGTTCGCGCTGCTGCGCGACCTGCGCGCCATGGGAGCGACGAACGTGCTGGCCGGGCGGTTGCGGCGGCCGACGCGGCGGGAGGTCTTCCTGCGCGCCGCCGAACTCTATGCCCAGCGCCATGGCGACCCGGACGGCCGGGTTCGCGCCACCTTCTCGATCGTCTGGTTGTCTGGATGGGCGCCGCACGAGAGCCAGGCGCGGCCGGCCAAACGCGGCTCGGCGAACGTGTCGCTGGAACGGTTCCTCAACCAGGACAAGCCCGGCTGAGCGACCCGTCAGTTCAGGGTTTGCTGGACCGCCGCGGTGGGCTCGGCAAAGAGATATGCAATGGCATCCTGAACCCTGCCGATGCCGGCCACGATCGAAAGCGACAAAACGGCCGCGATCAGACCGTATTCGATCGCCGTGGCCCCGTCCTCGTCGTGCAAGAATGCCTTGAGCGTCCTCATCGTGCTTTCCTCGATCGCGTGTCCGCTTATAGACGGGCGATCCGCTAGAAAACCTTAAGGCGCCTGGTTAACGGGCGGTTGCGGCCGGCCGTGCCTCAGCGGCAGTCGCCGGAGCGGCGGCCGTCCGTGTGCATGATGCAGACCGCGGTCGGGGAGCTCTGAAGGACGCTGCGGCGCATGGTGTAGATGTCCCGGCTGCCGATCGAGCCGGTGGTCATCCTGTCCACCCCGCCCAATCCGGCGCTGCGCTGCAGCTGCTTTTCGGCGATGGGGGCCACGATCAGGCCGAGCGCGACGGCGGCGGAACCGAAGAGCAGCGCGATGCGGATCGCGCCCATGCCCGCCGAATTCAGACGCGACGCCTGGGTGACCTCCGGATAGTCCCAGTCCTGATCCACGCGCATTTTTCGAATTTCCCCGCCTGAACGTGACACGAAGCCGTTTGTCGACAGCCGCCATGATGGCAAGGCGAGCTAAACGATCCATTAACGCTGTTTTCAAGGCGTTTGGAGGGTCCGTGCGGAGAGTTCGCCGTGAGGGATAGACCGCGCGGCGACTACAGGAGATCGATGAGGAAGGGAATCAGCGGTTCGTCGGCCGGCGGCATGGGGTAGTCGCGCATGGCGCGCGCGCGCACCCACTTCAACTGCTGGCCCTCAAGGCTGCGCGGCGTGCCTTCGAACTTCCTGCACACGAAGAGCGGCATCAGCAGGTGGAAGTTTTCGTAGGCGTGGCTGGCGAAGGTGAGCGGCGCCAGGCACGGCTCGCGCGTGACGATGCCGAGTTCTTCCTTCAGCTCCCGTACGACGGTCTCCTCCGGGCTCTCACCCGTTTCGACCTTGCCGCCCGGGAACTCCCACAGACCGGCGAGCGCCTTGCCTTCGGGCCGCTGCGCCAGGAGCACCCGGCCGTCGGCGTCGACCAGGGCGCAGGCGGCAACGAGGAGAATCGGGCGTTGCGCCGTCACGGTCAGGTTCCGGCCCTGCGGCGGTAGTGGTAGCGGTAGGCTTCGCTAAAGCCGATCGAGCGGTAGAGGCTGGTCGCCGGATCGTTGTCCGCCTCAACCTGGAGCCAGGCCTCGCGCGCGCCCCTGAGCCGCGCCCATTTCAGCGCAGCGAGCACGATGCGCCGGCCGTGGCCGCCGCCGCGCACCGCAGAGGCGGTCGCCACCTCGAACAGCCCGGCGAGATCGCCGTCGTGGACGCAGATGGCGGTTGCGACGGGCTTGCCCTCCGCCTCCATGACGAAGAGACCGGTCTCGGGCTCGATCGAGCCGATGAGTTCGGAGAGCCCCGGCCTGTGGGCCGGCTTCGTGCCGTGGACTTCGAGTGCCGAGCCGACGAAGCGGCCGACGTCCTTGAGCGGGATCTGGTCGAGCACGCCTTCCAGCGGAAGGCGGTCGAGCGGACAATGCATGACGATGGAATCGGCGAAGGAAACCCAGCCTTCGCGGTCGAGATGGAGCGACAGGGTACCGCCCGCAAGCGGGGATATCCGGAAGGTGACGGGACGCCCGTAGGCGTCGAACCGCCGCGCCGCCCGCTCGATGCGCTCGCCGATGTTGAGGCTGTCGGCGGGATCGAGCGGATTGACCGAATTCAGGCGCTTGGCGGGGAGACCGGCGGTAAGGCGGATCGCCCAGGTGCCGTCATAGATGACCGACGAGGCCGGCCATGCGCGAAAGCCGGCCGCTTCGTACCGCCTTACGGTTGAAAGTTCCGGCATGCTGCCGCCGAGTCCCGTCCTCAACATCCGCCTCGTCAGCTTCGGTAGTCGCCGTTGATGGCAACATATTCCTTGGTCAGGTCGCAGGTCCAGACCGTGGCCTTGCCTTGCCCGATGCCGAGTTCGACTCCGATCCTGATGCGGTCGCCCTTCATGTATTCGGAAACCGCCTCTTCCGAATAGGACGGATCGCGTTCGCCCTCGTGGGCGACACGGTGGTCGCCGAAGGAGATCGACAGGAGATCCCGCTCGGCCGGCTCGCCGGCCTTGCCGACCGCCATGACGACGCGCCCCCAGTTGGCGTCCTCGCCGGCGACGGCGGTCTTGACGAGCGGGGAGTTGGCGATCGACAGCGCGATGCGCTTTGCCGAACGCGACGACTTCGCGCCCGCGACGCTGATCTCGATCTCCTTGCGCGCGCCTTCCCCGTCGCGCACCACCTGCAGGGCAAGATCCTTCAGAAGGCGGTTCAGCGCCCGCTTGAACGGGACGAGTTGCGGATCGTCGAGCGCCGTGATCGACGGAGCGCCGCGCCGGGCGGCGGCGCCGGTGGCGAAGATGAGCAGCGTGTCGCTGGTCGAGGTGTCGCTGTCGACCGTCACCGCGTTGAAACTGCGGTTGGCGCCGCGGGTCAAAAGGTCCTTGAGAACCGGCGCGGCGATCGGTGCGTCGGTGGCGACGAAGGAAAGCATGGTCGCCATGTCGGGCGCGATCATGCCCGCGCCCTTGGCGATGCCGTTGATGGTGACCTCGACATCACCGAGCGCCACCTTCGCGGTGGCGTATTTCGGGTAGGTGTCGGTGGTCATGATCGCCTTGCCGGCGTCGGCCCACCGGTCGGGCGAGGCGTCGGCGGCGAGGCTTTCCAGCAGGTGCGAGAACTTGCCCGCGTCGAGCGGTTCGCCGATGACGCCGGTAGAGGCGAGGTAGACCTCGTTCTCACCGCATCCGGCAGCCGCGGCGGCGGCCTTTGCCGTCGCGGCCGTGGCCGTCTTGCCCTTCTTTCCGGTGAAGGCGTTGGCGTTGCCGGAATTGACGACGAGGATGCGCCCCTTGCCGCCGGCCAGGTTCTCACGGCAGAAATCGACCGGCGCGGAGGGGCACTTCGAGCGCGTGAGCACGCCGGCGACCGACGTGCCCTCGTCGAAGGCCATGACGAGGAGGTCGGTGCGTCCCTTGTACTTGATGCCGGCCTCGGCCGTGGCGATCCTGACGCCGTCGACCGGCGGCAGGGTGACGAATTTCTTCGGAGCGAGCGGAGAGACGGAGCTGGACATGGGCGTCGGTCCGGGCGTCGCGAACTACTGCGCCGCGTCGATCTTGCCGACCGCCTCCTTGAGCGCGGGGTCCTTGACGTCGATCTCGGCCGCCGAGCGAGCGGACTGAACCATCTCGAAGTACTTTTCGCGGAACAGCAGCGAGCGGACCTGGTCCTTCACCTGATCGAAGGCCGGAGGCTGCTGCGTGCGCTTGTCTTCCACCTTGATAACGTGGAAGCCGAAGTCGGTCTCGACCGGCTCCTTCGAGTACTCCCCGACCTCGAGGGCAAAGGCAGCCTTCTCGAAGGCAGGCACCATCTGCCCAGGGCCGAAATAGCCGAGGTCGCCGCCCTGCGGCGCCGCGCCGTCGGTGGACTTCTCCTTGGCGATCGCCTCGAAGTCGCCGCCGCCCTCGAGCTGCGCGATGATCGCCTCGGCTTCTTCCTTGGTCTTGACGAGGATGTGCCGGGCGCGGATCTCGTTGGTCGGCGGGGTCGCGGCGACTTCCTTGTCGTAGCGCGCACGGACCGCCTCGTCCGTCACCTCGGCGGCGACCTTCTGCTCGACGAAGGCGCTGTGCAGGGCGCGTTCGCGCAGGAACGCCATGCGCTGCTTGAACGCCTCGTTCTCTCCCAGTCCGGCGTCGGCCGCCTGCTGGGCGAGAAGCCGGATCTCGATGACCGCCGACAGCGCAGCCGCCCGCTTCTGCTCGGCCGGCAGCTGTGCGAACTGCTCGCCCAGGTCGTTGAGCGCCATATCGAGTTCGCCCTCCGTGACGTCGGCGCCGTTGACGGTCGCGATCACGGTGTCGGGCGACGGGGTCTCGGGTGCCGCCGCGGCCGGGGTCTCCTGGGCCGGGGCAGTGCTGTCCTGCGCGAGCGCGCCGAGCGGCGCTGCGACGGACAAGCCCGCGGCCAACGCACATGCGGACAGGAGACGAAGGTCGAAAGGCACACGCATGGAGTTTCTCCAGATGGAAATGACGAAGGCGCAGCCTGTCGCGCCCGAATGAGGCGGAAATTGGCGGCCCGGGCCGCTCGCGGTCAGCGTTGACATCGCTTTCGCCCCCTCTTATCTGTCCTTCGTCCCTGCGTCCAGAACCGTTTCCGGGCGCTTTTTTGATTGTGGATCTGCCCTAAACTCCATACCAGGCACGGTCCTGCCGGTTCCGGCCGGAAGATGTTTCTGTTCGAAAGGACCAGCTGATGGTCAGTCTCGGTGCTCTCGCCCGCAAGGTATTCGGCTCCTCCAACGATCGCCGGATCAAGGGACTTCGTCCCCGGGTGGAGGCGATCAACGCGCTCGAAGCGGAGATGACGGCGCTGTCCGACGAGGCGCTGAAGGGCAAGACGGCCGAGTTCCGCGCCCAGATCGCCGAAGGGCGGTCGCTCGACGATCTCCTGGTGCCCGCATTCGCCGTCGCACGCGAGGCGGCGCGCAGGGCGCTGGGGCTGCGGCCCTTCGACGTCCAGCTCATCGGCGGCATGGTCTTGCACGACGGCGGCATCGCCGAGATGCGCACCGGCGAGGGCAAGACCCTGGTGGCGACGCTTCCGGTCTACCTGAACGCGCTGGGCGGCAAGGGCGTGCATGTCGTCACCGTGAACGACTATCTCGCCACCCGTGACTCCGAATGGATGGGCCGCGTCTATTCCTTCCTGGGGCTTACCACCGGCGTCATCGTGCATGGCATGTCGGACGAGCAGCGCAAGGCCGCCTATGGCTGCGACGTGACCTACGGGACCAACAACGAGCTCGGTTTCGACTACCTGCGCGACAACATGAAGTACGAGCGCGCCCAGATGGTGCAGCGCGGTCACAATTACGCGATCGTCGACGAGGTGGACTCGATCCTGATCGACGAGGCGCGCACGCCGCTGATCATCTCCGGGCCGCTCGAGGACCGCTCCGACCTCTACAACCAGATCGACACGTTCATCCCGCTGCTCAGCGATCCAGACTTCGAGGTCGACGAGAAGCAGCGCACGGCGACCTTCACCGAGGAAGGCACCGAGAAGCTGGAGAACCTCCTGCGCGACGCCGGGCTGCTCAAGGGCGCGTCGCTCTACGACGTCGAGAACGTTTCGATCGTCCACCACGTCAACAACGCGCTGAAGGCGCACCGGCTGTTCCAGCGCGATAAAGACTACATCGTCCGCAACGGCGAGATCGTCATCATCGACGAGTTCACCGGGCGCATGATGCCCGGCCGCCGCTATTCCGAGGGCCTGCACCAGGCGCTGGAGGCCAAGGAGCACGTCAAGGTCCAGCCCGAAAACCAGACGCTGGCCTCGATCACCTTCCAGAACTACTTCCGCATGTATTCCAAGCTGGCCGGCATGACCGGCACGGCCTCGACGGAAGCGGAGGAGTTCGGCAACATCTACGGGCTCGGCGTCTCCGAGATCCCCACCAACCTTCCCGTGGCGCGCCTGGACGAGGACGACGAGGTCTACCGCACCGTCGAGGAGAAGTTCCGCGCCATCGCCCGCGAGATCAAGGACGCCCATTCCCGGGGCCAGCCGATCCTGGTGGGCACCACGTCGATCGAGAAATCCGAACTGCTCGCCGAGCGGCTGCGCAAGGAAGGGGTGTCGACCTTCGAGATCCTGAACGCCCGCCACCACGAGCGCGAGGCGCAGATCGTCGCCCAGGCCGGCAAGCCGGGCGCCATAACCATCGCCACCAACATGGCCGGACGCGGCACCGACATCCAGCTCGGCGGCAATGCCGACATGCGCATCGCCCAGGAACTGGCCGACATGCCCGAGGGCGCCGAGCGCGCTGCGAAGGAACAGGCGATCCGCGACGACGTGCAGCGGCTGAAGGCCGAGTCGCTCGCCGCCGGCGGGCTCTACGTGCTGGCGACCGAACGCCACGAATCGCGGCGCATCGACAACCAGCTGCGCGGCCGCTCCGGCCGCCAGGGCGATCCCGGCCGGTCGAAGTTCTTCCTGTCGCTACAGGACGACCTGATGCGCATCTTCGGCTCCGACCGGATGGACGGCATGCTGCAGAAGCTCGGCCTCAAGGAAGACGAGGCCATCATCCATCCCTGGATCAACAAGGCGCTGGAGAAGGCTCAGAAGAAGGTCGAGGCGCGCAACTTCGACATCCGCAAGAACCTGCTCAAGTACGACGACGTGATGAACGACCAGCGCAAGGTCGTGTTCGAGCAGCGCAAGGACCTGATGGACGGGGAGAACCTCTCCGAGACCGTCGGCGAGATGCGCCAGGACGTCATCGACGACCTGGTGGCCAAGCACATCCCCGAAAACGCCTATGCCGAGCAGTGGGACGTCGCCGGCCTGAAGGAAGGCGTGCGCTCCTTCCTCAACCTCGACCTGCCGGTCGAGGAGTGGGCGCAGGAGGAAGGCATCGCCGAAGAGGCGATCCACGAGCGCATCACGGCCGCCGCCAACGCGGCGGCGAGCGAGCGGGCCGAGCGCTTCGGCGGCGACGTCATGGTCTATGTCGAGAAATCGATCCTGCTGCAGACGCTCGACCATCTGTGGCGCGAGCACCTGGTCAACCTCGACCACCTGCGCTCGGTGGTCGGTTTCCGCGGCTACGCCCAGCGCGATCCGCTGAACGAGTACAAATCGGAAGCCTTCGAGCTGTTCCAGGCGATGCTGGGCAACCTGCGCCAGGCGGTTACGGCACAGCTGATGCGCGTCGAACTGGTGCGCGAGGCGGCCGACGCCCCTCCCCCGCAGGTCCCGCAGGGCGAAGGCCACCACACGGACGCGACGACCGGCGAGGACGAGTTCGACGAGGCCGGAGACACGGCGATGCTGGTGCGCCAGGAGTCCAACCGCATCGTGCCGGCCGAGCAGCGCGATCCCAACGATCCCTCGACCTGGGGCAAGGTCGGCCGCAACGAGGCCTGCCCCTGCGGCTCGGGCAAGAAGTACAAGCACTGCCACGGTACCTTCGCCTGAGGCGAGGCGCTCCCGCCGCGCCCTTCGATCCGGTTCCCCGTACAGCAGCCACCCATAGGCGCTGGTAGCGTTGGGCGTCCGTGTTCGCTGGCGAATGTCTCAGTGGAACTGGTTGTTCACGCTGAAGTCGCAGCCCGACTGCCCATATTGATAGCCGCGCGTGGAGTTGTCGTAGCAGTCGAATCCGTCGACAAGCTCGGATTCGTAGAAGCCGATCGAAGTATAGTTACTGACCAGATTGAGCAGACGATTGCCGGCCACGGTAATGGCGGTGGTATCCCTCGCATGGATTCCGAAATTGCCCCCATAAGCCGCGCCTACATCAAGAATAGTGTTGTCGGATATTTCCACCATCGAGCTGCCGTTCACCGACACGCCGCGAGCTTGGCTCGTCCCGAGGACGTAGCTGATCAGGTTGCCGCGAACGACGGCCCGGCTGGAATCCTTGAGCAAGATACCTATCGCGGTATTGTTCACCAGCGATGCCAATCCGGTGTTCGTGACCAGATTGTTGCGGACGATCCCGTTCGTGCCACCGACTTCGATGCCCGTCTGTGTGTTGCCCTCGATCCGCAGGTCCTCGAGGACATACCCCGTCGAGTCCGTGGTGCCGTCGATGACGATCCCGCGCCGGAACCCCTGGACCGTGCCGTTTCGCAGAGTGATGTTGCGCCTGTTGGTGGCCGCTATGCCCACCGCCTGTGTGTTCGCGCCGGCCGTGAACCCGCCCAGCTTGCGGCCATTCATGTCGATGGTGACGTTGCTGGCGTTGATCTGGATGATGTTTCCGGAGGCAACAGAGGACGTCAGGTCCTTCTTGAAACAATAGATCCCCTGCGCCTTTATCGTGACGGGGACCGAGGTGATCTCGGTACAGAGGGTCGTTTCCGCCGTGGCAGAGCCACACCAGATGGATGTCAATACTGCAAGGCCTGCTGCATATGCATACCGCATGTTCGTGTTTCCGGGGGCGCGACGCACGTTCTGGCTCAGCCCGCCCTCGCTAAACTAGCTTGCTGAAACCTGTTCTTGTCAATCGGCTTGCTGAACCGGCGTGCCGTAGCCGCGCGGCAAGGTCCGCCGAACCGTTTCTTAAACTGTCCCTGCTATCGCTCGACCAAGCACTCGCATGGTTTGGAGTACGGGTAGCGTGCGTTTTTCCGCGGCAACGACAGCCGAGAGACTGCTGCCGGAGCGACTGGCTTCGGCGGTGCAGCCCTGGCTGCGCCATGCAGACGAGCTGTTCCTGGCCACCGACGAGCGCGGCGAAGCCGGCCGCATGTCGGTGATCGCCTTCGCCATCCGCATCGTCAACGCGGCCATCGCCTTCATCAGCCAGGTGCTTCTCGCCCGCTGGATGGGTTCGTTCGAGTACGGCATCTTCGTGCTGGTCTGGGTGACGATGATCATCCTCGGCAACCTCGCCTGCTTCGGCTTCCACACCTCCGTGATCCGCTTCATCCCCGAATACCGGGAGCGCGGCATGTGGGCGGAAATGCGCGGCATCCTGTTCGCCAGCCGGGTCTTCACGCTGCTGTCGTCGACGGCGGTGGCCGGGGTGGGACTGGCGGGGCTGTGGTGGTTTTCCCCGTCGCTCGAAAGCTACTACGTCGTGCCGTTCTATCTCGGCCTGATCTGCCTGCCGATGATCACCCTGTCCGATACCCTGCAGGGCATCTCGCGCGCCAACGCCTGGGCGCTGTCGGCGCTCTCGCCGACCTATCTCGTCCGTCCGATCCTGATCCTGCTGTTCATGGCGACCGCGCTGGCGCTGGGCTTTTCGCCCGACGCGAAGACGGCGATCACGGCGGCCATTCTCGCCACCTACGCCACCACGCTGTGGCAACTCGTGACGGTTTCGACGCGCGCCGACCAGCGGGCGGAACCCGGCCCGCGCCGCTATCTGCCGCGGGCGTGGATCGCGGTGTCGATGCCGATCTTCCTGGTCGAGGGGTTCTTCTTCCTGTTGACCAACGCCGACGTGCTGATGGTCGGCCGCTTCATGGCTCCCGACGACGTCGCGATCTACTATGCGGCCGTGAAGACGCTGGCGCTGGTGCATTTCGTCTATTTCGCGGTCAAGACCGGCGCCGCGCAGCGCTACGCCCGCATCTCGCACGGCAGCGGCGCGGAGGAACTGAGCGACTTCGCCCGCGAGACGGTGTCGTGGACCTTCTGGCCGTCGCTGTTCATGGCGTTGGTGGTGCTGGCGATCGGCGACCCGATGCTGCGGCTGTTCGGACCCGGCTTCGAGGCCGGCTACCCGCTGCTCTTCGTGCTGGTGATCGGCGTGGTGGCGCGTGCCGCCGTCGGACCGGCGGAAAGCCTTTTGACCATGACCGGCAACCAGAACGTCTGCGCCGTCGTCTTCGCGGTGACGCTGGCGCTCAACGTCGCCCTCAACTTCGCGCTCATCCCCTCCTACGGCCTGTGGGGGGCGGCGCTCGCCACCAGCCTGGCGATGGTCGTGGAGGCCTGCGCGCTGGCGCTGGTCGTGTGGAAGAAGCTCGGCATCGTCATGATGATATTCGTCCCAGCCCACCAGAACGGAAAATCCTGACATGGCGGCGGTCCCCATCCTCGAAGAAGCGAGCGGCAGCCCATCGGGCGCGATGATCGCGAGCCTGGCCGGCATCACGACGCAGCCGGCCGAGCAGGCGGCTGCGGAGCTGACCGCGGCCGGCGGCGCGCAACGGCGGCTGGCCATCTATCCGGCCTCGGCGGGTTTCGACCTCGTCGAGGAACTCGACTTCCTGTGCGCGCGCACCATCGAGCCCAACGTCTTCTTCAACCCGCGCTTCATGGCGCCCGCGATGCCGCGGCTCGAAGACCGGGAGGTGCGGTTGGCCGTCATCCGCGACGGCGACGAACAGAGGAACCGGCTGCGCTTCCTGGCGCCGTTCTCGGTCGAGCGGCCGCCGGTGCCGCTCGGCGTGCGCATCATGCGCACATGGTCGAGCCCGTTCGGGCCGCTCGGCACGCCGCTGGTCGACCGCGACGACCCGGTCGGCGTGATCGACGACCTTCTCTCCATGCTGGCGCGACCGCATCTGGGCCTGCCAAAGGTTCTGGTGGTGCCCGAGATCCGCACCGCCGGGCCGGTCGCGGGGCTGATCCGCACGGTGGCGATGAACCGCGACCTGCCGGTGATCGAGACGATGAAAATCGAACGGCCGTTCCTGGAGAGCACGCTCGACGGCGAGGAATACCTGAAGGCCTCGTTGCGCCCGCACCACTACCGCGAGTTCCGAAGACTGAAGCGCAGGCTGGCCGAAATCGGCAGGTTGGAACATCACGTCGCCCGCCAACCGGAGGAAATCCGCCTCGCGACGGAGGAATTCCTATCGCTCGAAGCGTCCGGCTGGAAGGGCCGGGAGGGCACGGCGATGGTAATCGACCGCTTCCGCGCCGCCTTCGCCCGCGAGGCGATCCACCGGCTTTCCCAGCAGGATCTCTGCCGCGTCCATTCGTTGGTGCTGGACGGCAAGACGATCGCCAGCCTGATCGTCTTCATCGAGGCGGGACAGGCCTACACGTGGAAGACGGCCTATGACGAGACCTACTCTACCTATTCGCCCGGCGCGCTGCTGACGATCGAGATGACGAAGAGCCATCTCGAGGACCCCAACATCGTCGCGACCGATTCCTGCGCGGTGCCCGACCATCCGGTGATGAGCCGGCTGTGGAGCGAGCGTCGCGAGATGGGCACGCTGGTGATCGGCCTCACGCCGGGTTCCGACAAGCTCGCCCGGCAGGCGGCGGGGCAGCTTCACCTGCACAAGGAGACGCGCAACTTCGCGCGCATCGTGCGCAACCGCATCAAGGGCCTGCTGTCGCGGCGCTGAGCCGTCAGCCCTCCGCTTCGCGCCGCGCCCGGTCGCGGAAGATGCGGCGGATGACCTTGCCGGTCGTTGTCAGCGGCATGGAATCGACGAAGGCGACCTCGCGCGGATATTCGTGCGCGGAAAGCCGCTCGCGCACCCAGGACTTGATCTCCTCGGCGAGCGGGGCGGACGGCTCCACCCCATCCCTCAGCACCACGTAGGCCTTGACGATCTCGGTCCTGACCGGGTCTGGCTTGCCGACGGCGGCGGCGAGCGCCACGGCCTCGTGACCGGTCAGGCAGTCCTCGATCTCGCCGGGGCCGATGCGGTATCCGGCGGAGGTGATGACATCGTCGTCGCGCCCGAAGAAGTGGATGTAGCCGTCCTCGTCGGCGACGCCCTGGTCGCCGGTGACCATCCAGTCGCCGATGAACTTCTTCTCCGTCGCCTCCGGGCTCTGCCAGTAGCCCAGGAACATCACCGGGTCGGGGCGGCGGATGGCGATCTGGCCCGGCGTTCCGGTCGCGACCGGCTGCCCCTCGGCGTCGATGAGACCCACGTCGTGGCCCGGTACCGGCTTGCCGATCGCTCCGGCTTTGCCGACCCCCAGCGCGCCGCAGGAGCCGATGACCAGATTGCACTCTGTCTGGCCGTAGATCTCGTTGACGGTGATGCCGAGTTCCTGGCGCGCCCATTCCCAGGTCTCGCGGCCGAGCGCCTCGCCGGCAGACTCGATGGTGCGCAAAGTCTTGGGAAAGCGTCTGGCGATGCCGACGGTCGATTTCATCATCCGGAGCGCGGTCGGCGGGATGAAGGCGTTGCGCACCTCCATGCGGGCCATGAGATCGCAAGCGGCCTCGGGTTCGAACTTTTCCGAGCGCGACGACACCACCGGCAGGCCGAGATAGAGCGCCGGCAGGAGCACGTTGAGCAGCCCGCCCGCCCATGCCCAGTCCGCCGGCGTCCAGAACCGGTCGCCCGGCCGCGGTGGAAACTCGTGCGCCATCTCGGTGCCCGGCATGTGGCCGAGCAGGACACGGTGGCCGTGCACGGCGCCCTTGGGCGGGCCGGTGGTGCCGGAGGTGAAGATCATCATCGCCGGATCGTCGGGCGCGGTGTCCTCGGGCGTGAAGGCGACCGGATGGTCGGCGATCAGGCGGTCGAAGCCGATCGCATCGCCATCGCCGCCCTCCACGAGCACGACCGTCTCGAGGTCCCGCAGGCGCCCCTTGATGGCGGAAATCCGGGCATTGCCCGATGCATTGGTGACGATGGCGCGCACGCCGGCGGTCACCAGCCGGTATTCCAGCGCCTCGACGCCGAAGAGCAGCGCCAGCGGCACGGCGATCGCGCCGAGCTTGTAGATGGCGACATGGCTGATCGCGGTCTCGAAACCCTGCGGCAGCAGCAGCGCCACGCGGTCGCCGCGGCGGATGCCCTGGGCTCTCAGCCCGTTCGCCAGTGCGTTCGATCGCTCTGCCAGGTCCGCGAAACTGAGCGTCGCCGGCCCGCCCGAGGGCCTGTCCTCCAGAAGCGCGATGCGGCCGGGATCGCGCGCAGCCCAGGCGTCGGATACGGCGACGCCGATGTTGAAGCGGTCGGGAATCGACCAGCGGAAATCGGAGCGGAGGGCTTCGTAGCTGTCGCGTCGTTCGAGCATCAATGCGGCGCTGCCCTCATCGGCGCGAGAATGGTGCCCCTGGCCGGGATCGAACCAGCACTCCTTGCGGAACTCGATTTTGAGTCGAGCGCGTCTACCAATTCCGCCACAGGGGCACGCGGCGTCCGGAGGTGGCCGGACGGGTGCGGACTATACGGGCAGGCCCCGGCGCGTCAACTGGTCTCGCGCATGCCACGTGCGCAGCGTGCGACGCTTCCTGGCCCTAGAGTGCGGCACGACGGACAGTGAGGGCAGCGAAGCGCGCGGCGCGGCGGATTGTCCGTTGCGCCACGGGCGCATTCCGGCTTAGACAACCGCCGTCACGGGGAAACCTCCATGCTTCGCAGGCTCTACGACTGGACCATGTCGCTCGCCGCCACGCGGCACGCGGAAAAGGCGCTGGCGGGCGTGTCGTTCGTCGAGAGTTCCTTCTTCCCGATCCCGCCCGACGTTCTGTTGATCCCCATGGTGCTCTCGGAGCGGAGGAAGTGGATCCGCTACGCGCTGATCTGTACCGTGTCCTCGGTGATCGGAGCGCTGCTCGGCTATCTCATCGGTGCGTTCCTGTTCGAGGTGATCGGCCAGCCGATCCTGGAACTGTACGACGCGCAGGAATCCTTTGCCCGCATGCAGGGCTGGTACGCGTCCTGGGGCGGGTGGGGCGTGCTGTTCGCCGCCATCACGCCCTTCCCCTACAAGGTGCTGACGATCTTCTCCGGCTTCGTGGGCATGAACATCGTCTCCTTCATCATCGTGTCGATCATCGGCCGCGGGCTGCGGTTCTTCCTCGTGTCGTGGCTGCTCTATCATTTCGGGGCGCCGATCCGCGCCTTCATCGAGCGGAACCTCGGCCTTCTTTTCACCCTGTTCATGGTGCTGCTCGTCGGCGGCTTCGTCGCCGTGAAGTACCTGTTCTGAGGCTCGCATGACCCTGACCGCGCCCGCCGGCCGCCGCCAGACGCTGACCGCCGGCTTTCTCGCCATCGCCATGGCCGGCGTCGTCGGCGGCGCCCTGCTGTTCGAGCATGTCGGCGGCTACATTCCCTGCAAGCTGTGCCTGGAACAGCGCCTGCCCTACTACATCGGGGCGCCGCTGATGCTCGTGGCCCTCGCCGCGTCGGCCATGCGGATGCCGGGCATCGTGGTGCGGCTGCTGATCCTCCCCGGCGCGCTGCTGATGACCTGGGGGCTCTATCTCGGCGTCTACCATTCGGGCGTCGAATGGGCCTGGTGGGCGGGACCGACGGATTGCGGCGCCGTCAGCGGCGGCTCCGACACCGGCGGCAACGGGGTGCTCGATGCGCTGAACAACGTCATCCCGCCGTCCTGCGACGAGGCGGCACTGCGCATCCTCGGGCTGTCGCTGGCCGGCTGGAACGCCATCGCGAGCCTGGTGCTCGGCGCGGTCGCCTATTGGGGCGCGCTTTCGAGGGCGTGAACCCGCCCGGGGTTTCCCAGCGGACTACGGCTCCAGTTCCACGTCCCAGTAGAGATAATCCATCCAGCTCTCGTGCAGATAGTTCGGCGGGAATAGCCGGCCGTTGTTATGCAGGTCGTGCACGGTCGGCGGGAACGGCTTCTGCATCGGGAACATCTTGGCCTGCGCGGGCATCATGCCGCCCTTCCTGAGGTTGCAGGGCGAGCAGGCGGCCACGACGTTCTCCCAGGTCGTCTCGCCGCCGCAGCGGCGCGGGACCACGTGATCGAAGGTCAGGTCCTCGTGCGTGCCGCAGTATTGGCACTGGAAGCGGTCGCGCAGGAAGACGTTGAAGCGGGTGAAGGCCGGATGACGAGACGGCTTCACGTAAGCCTTCAGGCACACCACGCTCGGAAGCCGCATGGAGAAGGACGGCGAGGAGACGGCGTGTTCGTATTCGGCGACGATGTTGACCCTGTCGAGGAAGACGGCCTTGATGGCGTCCTGCCAGGACCAGAGCGACAAAGGATAGTAGCTGAGCGGACGATAGTCCGCGTTCAGGACGAGCGCAGGCAGGCTATCCGGCGAGACGGCAACCGTCACTTCCATCCACTCCTTTTCCCGAGAACGGAACGGCGCGGATACTGTAAGCGACAGATGTCAGGAATGTGAAGCATGCAAATCGTGCTGAGCGTCGCGGGAATGCCTTTTTGACCCGGCTATTTTTCAATGACTTGGGCCGGAACGGCCGCCGGAGCCCCTTCCCTGCCCTTCATCTCGCGATAATACGCCCAAAACAGGCGCGCCGCCACGCCCCTGTGCGGGCGCCATGATTCGGCGATGACCGACAGCGCCTTCGGGGCGGGGCGCGGCGCGATGCCGAGCGCATTCCCGACCGCGCTCTGGAGCGCGATGTCGCCGGCCGGGAAGATGTCGGGATGGCCGGCGGCGAACAAAAGGTAGATCTGCGCCGTCCAGGGGCCGACGCCGTGCAGCGCGGTCATCGCAGCGATCGCTTCGCCGGCTTCGAGGCGCACCACCGCGTCGAGATCGAATCCCCGGTCGAGGATCGCCGCGGCGATGGCGCGCAGGGTCTTCTCCTTAGGACGCGACAGCCCGGCGGCGCGGTAGAGGTCGTCGCCGGCGGCAAGGAGCGTCTCCGGGGTCAGCGGATCGGCAAGTGCCACCAGCCGGCCCATGATGGCGTCGGCGCTTGCCCGCGAGACCTGCTGCGACACGACGATGGAGACGAGGCTGGCGAAACCCGGCTCGACGCGGCGTAGCGGCACCTCGCCCGCCCGCTCGCGCACCGGCACCAGGCGCGGGTCGGCGAGGCAGAGCGCATCGAGCCCGGCGGCGACGTGCTCCAGCGTTTCGATCCTCTGCATGGGTTTCCCTTTCGCGGCGGGAAGGTTAGCAACCGGGCGACGTTCCTCCAATCCGCCGCGCGAAACCTGATGACAGTCCCGACATTCCGCTTCGCACCGAGCCCGAACGGCGAACTGCATCTCGGGCACGCCTGTTCGGCGCTCCTGAACGCCCGGATGGCCGACGAGGCCGGAGGCAGGTTCCTGCTGCGCATCGAGGACATCGATACGGAGCGCTGTACCCCGGAATACGAGCGGGGCATCTTCGCCGACCTTTCCTGGCTCGGGATCGCGTGGGAAAAGCCGGTGCGCCGGCAGTCGGAGCATTTCGACGACTATGGCGAGGCGTTGCGCCGGCTGATCGACGAGGACATCGTCTATCCCGCCTTCATGAGCCGCGGCGAGGCGCGGGCGTGGATCGCGGAGGAAGCAACCGGCGAAACCTGGCCGCGCGATCCGGACGGGGCGCCGCTGTACCCGCCGCGCGACAGGACGCTGTCAGAGCGCGAGCGCCGGGCGCGGATGGACGCGAGCGCACCGTTCACCTGGCGGCTCGACATGGCAGCGGCGATGGAACACGTCTCGGGGGCCATAGAGTGGCAGGAGACTGGCGCTGGGCCGGAAGGCGAGACGGGCGTGGTGCGCGCGAGGCCTGAGGCCTGGGGCGACGTCGTCCTGGCCCGCAGGGACACGCCCGCCAGCTACAATCTGTGCGTGGTAGTCGACGACGCGATCCAGGGCATCACCGACGTCGTTCGCGGGCGCGATCTGTTTCACGCGACCTCGGTCCACCGGCTGCTCCAGGAACTGCTCGGCCTGCCGGTGCCGATCTACCACCATCATGATCTCGTGCTGGGAGACGACGGGCGCAAGCTCTCCAAGAGCCGCCGCGACACCGCACTTCGGTCGCTACGCGAGGCGGGCGCAATGCCGGACGACATTCGCCGCATGGTCGGGTTGTAGCGGGGATCAGAAGCGACTGACCGCGGCCTTGAGCAGGAGCAGCGTCATCAGGATGATGAAGGCGCCGACCACGCCGGCGAACACGGCTTCCTGCAACTGGTAAAGCCGCACGCCGTAGTAGTTGACGCCGTAGATCGAGGCGAAGAAGCCGCCCGTGACGATGCCCATCGTTCCATACGGCCCGAACCCGTCGCGCCCGATGATGGCGTTGAGCCCGAGCGCGAAGATGAACGAGAGAATGGAAACGGTCGCGACCGCCAGGAACAACCACCAGGGGCTAAGATTCCAGATCATCACCTGTTCCTCGAGCTTGCCGGGCCAGTTGCTGGCTCTCCGGAAACCTCACACTGGAGCCTAGCGCGAAAATCTTTCCTTTTGCTTATGCGGTCCACAATGATCGGACGGAACGTCGAATGAACCTTTCGCGCCTGGCGCCGGCCCTGTTCGTGGTCCTGTGGGCCACCGGATTTATCGGCGCGCGTTACGCCATGCCATGGTCGGAGCCCTTCTCCTTCCTCGCGGTGCGTTTCGCGATCGCCTTCCTGCTTCTGGCCGGACTGCTCGCCTTCGTGCGCGCCAAACCGACGCGCCCGCGTGACCGGCTGCATGCGGCCTTCGCGGGCATGCTGATGCACGGCGTCTACCTGGGCGGCGTCTTCTGGGCGATCCGCCACGGCATGCCGGCGGGACTTTCGGCGCTGATCGTGGCGCTGCAGCCGCTGATCACCGCGGTGGTGGCCGGCTTCTCCCTCGGCGAACGCATCCTGCCGCGACACTGGCTGGGGCTGGCGATCGGCTTCGTAGGCGTGGTGATCGTGCTTCTTCCCAAGCTCGGCACGGTCACGAGCGGGGTGACAGCCGCGACGCTGGCCGCCTCCGTGATCTCGGTGGTGGGCATGAGCGCGGGCACGATCTGGCAGAAGCGCTTCATAACCGGCGTCGATCTCGTGCCGGTGACCCTCTACCAGTATCTCGGCGCCACGCTCCTGATGGTGGTCGGATCGTTCGCACTCGAGACGCGCACCTTCGTGCCGACCGGCGAACTCCTGCTGGCGCTGGCATGGTCGGTGCTGGTGCTGTCGCTCGGCGCGATCTTCCTCCTGATGTACCTCATCCGCCACGGCGAGATGTCGAAGGTCTCCTCGCTGTTCTACCTGGTGCCGGCGGTGACGGCACTGATGGCCTGGGCGCTGTTCTCGGAGGAACTGACGGCCCTCCAGATCGCCGGGATGGCAATCGCCACCCTTGGCGTGGCGCTGGCGACCGTTCAGCTGCCGATGCGGGCGCGCGCCTCCCGGTAACGGCGGATCGCGGCGTTGAGTTCGCCGCCGAGGATGAAGATCACCGAGATGATGTAAAGGAAGATCACCGCGATCATGATCGAGGCCAGTCCCGCATAGGTCGAAACATAGGTGGAGAACTGCTCGAGATAGGTGGCGAAGATGGTGGAGCCGGCGACCCAGCCGACCAGGGTGAAGACGATGCCCGGCAGGATGTCGCGGATCCTGCGCTTGCCGGCGGGTAGCCAGAAATGGACGCAAACCAGCCCCACGACGATGACCGAGGACGCGATGATGTATCGCCACAGCGTGATCGTTCCCATGTAGGGCGCGAGCCAGATGAACTCCCTTTCCGCGATCCGCGCCACCAGGGGCGCCAGCACGAGCAGGATCGAGATGGCGAGGAAGCCCATGGTGGCGATGAGCACGAAGGCGAAGCTCTGCAGCCGCCGCATGATGAGGGAGCGGCTTTCGGCGACGCGGTAGGCGCGGTTGAGCGAGACGCGCAGCGCCTCGATGCCGTTGGAGGCGAAGAAGGCCGCGAAGATGACGCTGATGGTGAGGAAGTCGCCGCGCTGCACGGTGAGCACGTTGGTGACCTCGCGCGCGATCGGCTCGGCGATCTCCCGGGGCCAGGTGTCGAAGACGAGATGCACCGCGGTGTCGGCGAAGGCGTTGGCGCCGAGGAAGGAGGCGAGCGCGGTGGCGAAGATGAGGAAGGGAAACAGCGCAATGAGAGCGGAAAGCGCGAGATGGCTTGCCATAGACCAGCCGTCGTCCGTATCGAAATGGCCGATTGCGTCGGCCAGGATCCGCCGGGTCGCGGCGACCTTGCGCATGAAACCTCCTTGCGGCTGCCGTCCAGTGCCGACTATGTGAAGTTCAACCGCCAGCAAGGCAAGTCGCTCCCTCACTCCAGGAGAAAAGATGGCTTCCAGCCGAACGATCATCGTGACCGGCGCCTCATCGGGGATCGGCGCATACTGCGCCCGGGCGCTGAAACGGGACGGCTGGCGCGTCTTTGCCACGGCGCGCAAGCCGGCGGACCTGCAGCAGCTGGAAGCAGACGGCATCGAAGCCTTCTACATGGACTACCGCGAGGCGGAATCAATCGCCGCGCTCATGGACGAGGTGCTCGAGCGGACGGGCGGGACGCTCGACGCGCTCTACAACAACGGCGCGCACGCTCAGGCCGGCGCGGTCGAGGACCTGCCGATGGCGGCGCTGCGCGAGCAGTTCGAGGTGAACTTCTTCGGCTGGCACGACCTGACGCGGCGCACCGTGCCGGTCATGCGCCGGCAGGGTCACGGCCGCATCGTGCACTGCTCGTCGATCCTGGGACTGGTGCCGGTGAAGTTCCGCGGCGCGTATGCAGCGTCCAAGTATGCGATCGAGGGGCTGATGCTGTGCCAGCGTGCGGAGCTCCAAGGCAGCGGCATCCATGTCAGCCTCATCGAACCGGGCCCGATCGAATCGCGGCTCGCCGCGACCGGGCTCGGCTGGTTCGAGACCCATATCGACGTCGAGAACTCGCCGCACCGCGAGGAATACCAGGCGCAGCTCGCACGCCTGAGGGCCGGCGGCTCGAAATCGCGGCTCAAGCTGAAGCCGGACGCCGTCTACACCGCGCTGAAGCACGCTCTGGACAGCCGCGCACCGCGACCGCACTACCTGGTCACCACGCCGGCGCGGATCGGCGCGGCGATGAAGCGGCTGCTGCCGGCGCGGCTTTTCTACCGCATGCTGACTTCGCAGGCCTGACGCCCTAAATCGTCGCCATCGTCCCTCCGAACCGGAAAGAACGCCATGTCCACCGTCTTCAACATCCTTGCCATCCTCGTGATGGTGGCCGTGGTGGTCGTGCTGGTGCGCGGTCTCGTCAACATGATGCGCGGCGGCTCGGGCAACACCTCCAACAAGCTGATGCAGGCGCGCGTGTTCCTGCAGTTCATCGCGCTGGTGCTGATCATGCTGGCGCTGTGGTACAGCCGCAGCGGCGGCCCGGCCTGAGGAGGCCGACGGCATGGTCAAGCTCAACAAGATATACACCCGCACCGGCGACGACGGGACCACGGGACTGGTGCACGGCGCGCGGCGGCGGAAGTCCGATCCGCGCATCGAGGCATTCGGCACGGTGGACGAGGCCAACGCCTGCATCGGGCTGGCGCGTCTTCATACCGGGACGGACCACCCCGAGATCGACCGGATGCTGGCGCTGATCCAGAACGACCTGTTCGACCTCGGCGCCGACCTCGCCACGCCCGGCGACGACCCGACCCAGGGCTACGAGCCGCTACGGATCGTGGCCGCGCAGGTGGAGCGCATCGAGGCCGACATCGACCGGCTGAACGAGAGCCTCAGCCCCCTGCGCTCCTTCGTGCTGCCGGGCGGATCGCCGGCGGCCGCGGCGCTGCACCTGGCGCGCACGGTAGCGCGGCGGGCCGAACGGGCGATGGTCGAGGCGGGCAGCACCGATGAAGCGCCGATCGGCGCCGAGGCGATGAAGTACATCAACCGCGTGTCCGACTTCCTCTTCGTGGCCGCCCGGGCCGTCAATGGCAACGGAACCGCGGACGTGCTATGGGTTCCGGGGGCAAATCGCTGATTCCGGGAGGGGGCTTCGGGGAATGTTCATTCCACTTCACGATGCGAACAACCTGAAGCACATCAAACTCCAGTACATCACCTTCGGGCTCATCGCCGCAAACGTCCTGGTTTTCCTGACCATGTCGATCGCGGGCAGCGGAAGCTCGCAGGCCGCCGCCTACGGCTTCGGCTACATCCCCGCCGTGGTCAACGACGTGGCGGAACTGCCGCCGAACCTGGTGCTCCTGCCCGAGGGCTTCACCTACGTCACCTATGCCTTCCTGCACGCCGACATCATTCATCTCGGCGGCAACATGCTGTTTTTGTGGGTGTTCGGCGACAATGTCGAGGACGCGCTCGGGCACTTCCGCTTCCTGCTCTTCTACTTCGCCTGCGCGGCGGCGGGTGCCGCGCTGCACGGGGCGATCGATCCCGGCTCCGGCATCCCGCTGATCGGCGCCTCGGGCGCGGTGGCCGGCATCGTCGCGGCCTACCTCATCCTTCACCCGAAGGTGAAGGTGTGGGTGCTCGCCTTCGGCCGCATACCGCTCAGGATTCCCGCCTTCATCCCGCTCGTGCTGTGGGTCGGCTTCCAGGTGCTGATGCTGGGCGCGGGAGACGACAGCGGGATTTCGTGGGCGACCCATGTCGGCGGCATCGTCGCCGGCGCCGTCCTGATCCTCATCTTGCGCCGGCCGGGCGTGCCGCTCTTCGACCGCGCCATCGTGACGCCCGATGCCGTGGTGACTGAGGCGGATGCGCCCCCTGTGGTACGATCGGGGAAGGTGCCGCGCTGGGGGCGGTGAGGTCCTCGAATGGTCGCCCCTTTCGGGACGTCACGAAAACACTATCGCGCCGTCCATTTCCCCGTGCCGTTGTGACATTGCACATTTCCCGAGGAGGCGAATTTGCACCAGCCTCCGGGTGTCTTGATCGAGATCATGCTTTTGGTGTGCCCGGTGACGGGCCGGTCCTTCAGCATGTTCCGCTTTTCATTGTAGCGAAGACGGAACGTCTGGCCTTTCAGATTGCCGGTCGAGAACGATGCCACCACCGTTTGGCCGTCGCGCAGCAGCGGGCCAGCGATCGCGGGCGCCGATGCGAAAGCAGTCGCAGCGGCGAGAACGAGTGCCGGTAGAACTCTTGTCATCAAACTCCCCTTCGATGTGCGATCCGGCAGGGAGAGTGACTTGACGGTGCCGGCCTGTCACTACCGAACTGCGTGAAAATAGGAAGGCGACGGAAAAAATTCGGCAAAAGCATAGAAAATCCAGTTGGATATCCTAAGATCGGCGTAAGGGTGCAACGGGAGGGTGAAGCTTTGGGGGAAAGGACACCGTGGGGCCACCACCAGCGGTGGCACGAACTGCTCGATGCCGTCTGCATCGAAGAAGGTCATGACGACAACATGGCGCTCGCCAACGACCTGAGCGCGGTTTCGGGCAACCGCAGCGGCGAGGCCTTCGAAGCCGCGCTGAAGAACCTTCGCAATTGGCGCAATGGCACTCACCTGCCCCAGAGACGCAATTTCATCCTTCTGACGAAGGCGCTGCATGTCGATTCCCACGAGGGTTTGAAGAAGCACTGGACGCATCTCTATGCGGAAGCGCGACGGGATGCGAAGCGGGAACCCGCGCATTCCAGAGCGGTCCCATCGATGCGCGCCTTGCCCGCCGCGACGATGCTTGCCACGATTGCGGTCCCCATGATGATCGTCGGGGCGGGTCTCGTCTTCATCATGGGATTCGAGGTTTCCGCGCAGGACGGGGCATCGGCGGACGTCGAATACCGCAAGGCCGTATCGCTGAAAGTCGGCGAGTCCATCGTCGTCCACGGGGCGCGGGGCAAATGCGGCGAGGAGCCGCCCGTATGGGAGAAGGTGCTCCCGATGTTGCCGGAACTGGAGATCGGTCACTGGTCGGAAGGCAATATCGGCACACGCTACAGCCGCAAATGCGGCGGCCCGACCCCCGCCCGGGGAATCGTGCTGAATGCAACGAGATCCGGCCAGGCGGAGGTCACGCTGTTCGGGGATCCGGTGAAGATCGAAGTCGACTAGGGCGAAGTTTCGTCGTGCCGGCATCAGGCTCGTCGATCCAGGCGAAGTCCACCGGACGGCCGATCTGCGCTGAACTCGTCGGGTCTGCGGGCAAGGCAATCGGGTGTCGTCTGGGCCGCCCTTTCCAGCCCCCGTATTGACGTAAACGTCAATGGACCATAGGTTCCGCCGCGATGGTGCGCGGGCGCACGGCCGGTTTTCGGGGCCGAATGTCGGGTTCGGGCTAGCGGGCGCCGCGGTGGCAGTGTTAAACGCCGCCCAGCATATTTCACGAGAAAGGTTCGACGCCGATGAAAGTACTTGTCCCCGTGAAGCGGGTGGTTGATTACAACGTCAAGATCCGCGTCAAGTCGGACGGCTCGGGCGTCGAGCTGGCGAACGTCAAGATGTCGATGAACCCGTTCGACGAGATCGCCGTGGAAGAGGCGATCCGCCTCAAGGAGGCCGGCAAGGCGGACGAGATCATCGCCGTCTCCGTTGGGCCCCAGCAGGCGCAAGAGACCATCCGCACCGCGCTCGCCATGGGTGCCGACCGCGGCATCCTGATCAAGACCGACGGCGTGGTGGAGCCGCTGACGGTGGCCAAGCTGCTCAAGGGCGTGGTCGAGGCCGAGGGGCCGGAACTCGTCATCCTTGGCAAGCAGGCGATCGACGACGACGCCAACCAGACCGGCCAGATGCTGGCGGCGCTGCTCGGCTGGAGCCAGGGCACCTTCGCCTCCAAGCTGGAGCTCGACGGCGACAAGGCCAAGGTGACGCGCGAGATCGACGGCGGCCTGCAGGTCATCGAGCTGAAGATGCCGGCGATCGTGACGACGGACCTGCGCTTGAACCAGCCGCGCTATGCCTCGCTGCCCAACATCATGAAGGCCAAGAAGAAGCCGCTCGACGAGAAGAGCCCGTCCGACTACGGCGTGGAAGTGGCGCCGCGGCTCAAGGTGCTGAAGACCGAGGAGCCGGGCGGCCGCAAGGCGGGCGTCAAGGTCAAGACCGTCCAGGAGCTCGTCGACAAGCTCAAGAACGAAGCCGGCGTGCTTTGATTTCGGTGCCAGGAAAGGAATAGAACAATGGCCATTCTCCTCGTCGCCGAACACGACAACGAAACCGTCTCCGACCAGACCGCCAAGGCGCTCTCGGCCGCGCTGAAGATGGGCTCGGAAGTCGACATCCTCATCGCCGGCAAGGGCGCGAAAGCCGCCGCCGACGGCGCGGCGAAGCTCCAGGGCGCCTCCAAGGTGCTGCTGGCCGAAGCCGACGAACTCGCCGAGCGCCTCGCCGAGCCGCTGGCGGCGCTGGTGGTGTCGCTGGCCGGCAAGTACGACGCGCTGGTCGCGCCCGCCACCACCATGGGCAAGAACGTCATGCCGCGGGTCGCCGCGCTTCTCGACGTCATGCAGGTGTCGGACGTGATCGAGGTCGTGTCGGCCGACACGTTCAAGCGCCCGATCTACGCCGGCAACGCCATCCAGACCGTCCAGGCGACCGATGCGAAGAAGGTGATTACCGTGCGCACGGCGACCTTCCAGGCGGCGGGCGAAGGCGGCTCTGCGTCCGTCGAGAGCATCGCGGCGGCAGGCGATCCCGGCCTCTCGTCTTTCGTCGAGAACAAGATCGCCCACACCGACCGTCCCGAACTGACCTCGGCCCGGATCATCATCTCGGGCGGCCGCGCGCTCGGCTCCTCGGAGAAGTTCCAGGAGGTGATCACGCCTGTGGCCGACAAGCTGGGTGCCGCGATCGGAGCAAGCCGCGCGGCCGTCGACGCGGGCTACGCTCCCAACGACTGGCAGGTCGGCCAGACCGGCAAGGTGGTCGCGCCCGACCTCTACATCGCCTGCGGCATCTCCGGCGCGATCCAGCACCTGGCCGGCATGAAGGATTCCAAGATCATCGTCGCCATCAACAAGGACGAGGAGGCACCGATCTTCCAGGTGGCCGACTACGGCCTCGTCGGCGACCTGTTCCAGATCCTGCCGGAACTCGAAAAGGCGCTTTGACGTCCGTCACGCGCAACGCGTAGAATGACTCCAGGCCGGAGCGGCGGACAGCCGCTTCGGCTTTCGCTTCGCGGCTGACTAGGATAGAAGCGCAGGGGTTCACAGGGTCACCCAGATGGCAATCCAGACCGTAGGCATCATTGGCGCTGGACAGATGGGCAGCGGCATCGCCCATGTCGCGGCGCAAGCCGGCTACAAGGTCCTCCTGCACGACATTTCCGGCGATCGCATCGAGAAGGGCATCGCCACCATCAACGGCAACATGGCGCGGCAGGTATCGTCGGGAAAACTCGACGAATCGGTACGCTCGCAGGCCATGGCCAGCATAAGCTCCGCGCCGAAGATCGAGGATCTCGCCGGCGCCGACCTCGTGATCGAGGCGGCGACCGAGGACGAGACGGTCAAGCGCAAGATCTTCACGCAGTTGTGCCCGGTGCTCAATCCCGAAGCGCTGCTGGCGACCAACACCTCGTCCATCTCGATCACCCGCATGGCAGCGCAGACGGACCGACCGGAACGCTTCATCGGCATTCATTTCATGAACCCGGTGCCGCTAATGAAGCTGGTGGAGCTGGTGCGCGGCATTGCGACGGAGGATTTCACCTTCGAGGCTGCGAAGTCGTTTGTGGTCAGCCTCGACAAGACGGTGACGGTGGCAGAGGATTTTCCCGCCTTCATCGTCAACCGCATCCTCCTGCCGATGATCAACGAGGCGATCTACGTGCTTTACGAAGGCGTGGGATCGGTCGAGGCGATCGACACGGCCATGAAGCTCGGCGCCAACCATCCCATGGGACCGCTGCAGCTGGCCGATTTCATCGGACTGGATACCTGTCTGTCGATTATGCAGGTGCTGCACGACGGGTTGTCGGATTCCAAGTACCGCCCCTGCCCGCTGCTCGTGAAATATGTCGAGGCGGGCTGGCTCGGCCGCAAGGCCGGCCGGGGCTTCTACGACTATCGCGGCGAGAACCCGGTTCCCACGCGCTGAATCGATAAGGATTTGAAAAGGCTATAGGGGCCGCGGCGGGCTGCCGCGGCCTGGGCGGTCAGTGGAGCGGCTGCCTGAGATCGTTCGAATCGTAGGCCTGGACGTGGGTCAGTTCGATGCGGTTGCGGCCGCCGTTCTTGGCCTGGTAGAGACGCCGGTCTGCAATGCGATAGAGCTCGACGAACTCGAGCTGGTCCTCGAAGCTCACCCCGCCGACGCTCACCGAGAGCGGATGGTGCGTGCCGCGCGGCCGGAACGACATCTCGTTGACGGCCCGGCGGATGCGCTCGGCGACGGCCACGGCGTTCTGCTGGCTTGCGCCGGGCAGGAACACGCCGAACTCCTCGCCGCCGAGTCGGCCGACGAGATCGCCCTTGCGGACCTGGCCGCGGATTTCGG
Organism: Aquibium oceanicum; assembly: GCF_001889605.1. Taxonomy (NCBI): domain Bacteria; kingdom Pseudomonadati; phylum Pseudomonadota; class Alphaproteobacteria; order Hyphomicrobiales; family Phyllobacteriaceae; genus Aquibium; species Aquibium oceanicum. Next base: position 4,741,552 of record NZ_CP018171.1, read on the forward strand.
CGGCGATGATGCGCAGCGCCTCGTCACCGTGGTCGTGGCCGTAGGTGTCGTTGATCGCCTTGAAGTGATCGGCGTCGATGATGAGCAGAGCGCCCTTGATCCGCTTGGACTTGCCGCTGTGCTCGCCGAGCTGGAGGTCGACCTTCTCGGAGAAGCTTCCCCGGTTGAGGCAGGCGGTCAGGCTGTCGGTGGAGGCTACCACGCCCAGGCGCTGGTTGGCGATGCCGAGCTCGCGCAGCTTTAGCACCAGGAACAGCAGGATTGGCCCCGCCAAGATGACCGAAAGCGCCACCGCTCCAGCCAAACCGTGCGTGAACTGCAGATCGCCCAGACCCGAGCGCCAGAGATACTCGTAGCTGCTCGAGACGACGACGCACCACAAAGTTCCCAGAACCGTCCACCGGAACAGCCTCGAAGCTGCAAGCCGGGAAAGACTGAAATCGAATATTCCTCTTAACGCCTCAGGCATGCCTGCACCCCCTTCTGGTAATGACTTACCGCAGGATAAGGAACGCCGATAAACACCCGATTAGCGATTCGGTAAGGTTTTGAACCGTGCTGCTAACCGGTGGTTAAGCAGATCCGCAAGTACGGCATGGGCATGGCTCCGGCAGCGTCGGCGCGGCCGGCGTTTCCAAGTGGAATCGGGCGGCCCGGCACCGTCACTCGCGGCGGTACAGGAGCCAGTTCTTGGAATTCTTGAGATCGGGAAGGGAGGAGTAAAGCGTGGTCTGGTTGCGCCCGTTGGCCTTCGACATGTAGAGGGCGCGGTCGGCCTTGGCGTAGAGGTCCTCGGGGTTCTTGGCCATGGAACCCATGCAGATTCCCACCGAGACCGTCACTGCGCCGCCGTTGGCGGCGATCTGGCCGTTCAGCGGAACCAGTTTCTCGATCGCGGCCCGGAGGTTTTCGGAGAAGTCGAAGACCGCCGTTTCGGTCAGGCCTTCGACGATGACCGCGAATTCCTCGCCGCCGGTCCGGGCGACGATCATGTTCGGAGAGGCGGAGGTGCGGATCAGGCCCGCCACGTGCTGGATGATCTTGTCGCCGACGGGATGGCCGTAGCGGTCGTTGATCTGCTTGAACCGGTCGATGTCCAGGATCATCAAGGCGCTGAAGACCGCCTTCTTCGCATCGTCGTAGACCTGCCCGATCGCCTTGTCGAAGGCGCGGCGGTTGAAGAGCTGCGTCATCGGATCGGTGTCGGCGAGCCGCTTGTACTCCTCGAGCTTGGTCTTGACCTCCTCGAGCTCCGCCGACTTGTCGATCATGGCATTGGCGAAGTTCCTGCCCTGCTCGACCTTGGAATCGGTGGCGGACGACATGATGCCGGCGATGCGCTGCAGGATCTCCTGGGTGACGACGTCGCGTTTGCGCAGTCCGTCCGAACTCTGGGTCAGGATCGAACCGTAGCGCTCGAGCTGGAGCCGTTCCTTGTCGAAGAGGATCATGACCTCCTCGACCTTGTTGGCGATCTGCTCGCGGACATTGTCGACGAACAGCTGGTTGCTCGTCTGGATGAAGTACTTGATGCTGAGACGGTCGAGGTCCTCCTGGCGCGGACGGTTTCCCAGCGCGCCCAGATCGGCATTCAATGCTGGGTTGCAGCCGGCAAAGACCTCGTAGAAAATTTCGTAGTTCCTGGGTGAACCGATGACACCCATTGCGCGCATGGCGAGGGCGATCTTCGTCGCGATATCGGAAACCGGAGCGGTAGGAGCGTTGCCGCCCGACGACCTTGCACTGGAGACCTGCGTATTCATCCGCCCTCACCCGAATATCACGCGGGATGGCCGGCGGCGGATCCATATCCACCACTCGACCCCACATCCCGTCGAGGACGGAACATGTTCTGCGCGTCAGTCCGGGTCCCCACCCACCAGGTTCCCTCGCTGCATCTGACGTTAAGGTAAGCTGCCTAATTCTCCGTAAACGGTACCAACAAATCGACGGGAGCGCTCGTAATCTAATCGTAGAGGTTGCAGTCTTCAGACCCGCAGCGGCTTCGCTACCCTCTCCTCGGTGCCGAAAACGCGCAGGTATCGGGCGATCGCCGCCGGGTCCCCGGTTGCCTTCTCCGGATTGTCGGAAAGCTTCACCGCCGGCCGGCCGTTCGCCTCGCTGACCTTGCAGACGATGGAGATCGGCTTCAGCCCCTCGATCTCGACCGGCGCGCAGCCTTCGAAATCATTGGTCAGGTTGGTGCCCCAGCCGAAGGTCATGCGGACCTTTCCGTGGAAATGGTGGTAGGCGCGTTCGATCGTCTCCACGTCGAGCCCGTCGGAAAAGACGATGAGCTTCTCGCGCGGGTCGCGGCCATGCTGCTTCCACCACGCGATGATCCGCTCGCCGCCCTCGATCGGCGGGGCGCTGTCGGGCCGGAAACCCGTCCAGTCGGCGACCCAGTCGGGCGCGTGGCGCAGGAAGGAGGCCGTGCCGAAGGTGTCAGGCAATACGATCAGGAGGTTGCCGCCGTAGTAGCGGTTCCAGTCCTGGAGCACCTTGTAGGGGGCTGCCACGAGCGCCTCCTCGCTGTCGGTCAGCGCGGCAAGCACCATGGGCAGTTCGTGCGCGTTGGTTCCGAGTGCCTCGAGATCGGCGTCCATGGCGAGCTTGACGTTGCTGGTGCCGGTCAACGCGGAGCCCAGGCCTTCCTTGAGCGCCTCCACGCACCAGCGCTGCCACAGGAAGGAATGCCTCCGGCGGGTGCCGAAGTCGGAGATGCGCAGGTCGGGAAGCGCGCGCAGCCGCTCCACCTTGGACCACATGCGCGCCTTGGCGCGGGCGTAGAGCACGTCGAGCGTGAACGGCCCCATGGATTTCATTGCCGCGCGCGAGCGCAATTCGTTGATGATGGCGAGCGCGGGGATCTCCCACATGCTCGTTTCCTTCCACTTGCCGTGGAAGTGGAGCTCGAACTGGCCGTCGCGGCGGGTCAGTTCGTATTCGGGGAGCTGGAAATCGGCGAGCCAGGCGAGGAACTCGGGCTGGAATATCTGCTTGCTGCCGTAGAAGGTATTGCCGGCGAGCCAGATCATCTCCTTCTTCGACATGCGCAAGGTGCGGGCGTGGTCGAGCTGCTCGCGAAGTTCGCTCTCGGCGATCTCGTCGGAAAGCCGCACCGACTGGGTCCGGTTGATCAGCGAGAAGGTGGCGTCGACCTCCGGATAGAGGCCCCAGATCATCTGGAGCATCAGGAGCTTGTAGAAATCGGTGTCGAGGAGGCTGCGGATGATCGGGTCGAGCTTCCAGGTGTGGTCGTGCACCCGCTTGGCGATGTCGTTCTTGGTCAAGTCAGCACCCTCCTCCGGAGCCGGCATACGGCGCCCGAACCGCGCGAGCGGTCTAGGATGAATTCCGACATGCGGCAAGGCACGGCTGGGCGGATCGAGCCCACGGCGCGCGTTCAGCGGGTGTGCAGGCGCACCTTCTCGCGGATCTGGGCCAGCGTGAACGGCTTCGGCACCACCTCGACGATGATGTCGCGCAGATCCTCGGCCTGCTCGCGCTGTTCGGCATAGCCGGTGACGAGCATGATCTTGAGCTTCGGAAAGAGACGGGCCGCTGCCTTCGCCATCTCGATGCCGTCCATGGCGGGCATGCGGATGTCGGAGACCACAAGGTCGTAGCCGCCGTCGTTGTGGCGAATGCGGTCCAGGCCGAGTTCGCCGTCCTCGGCGGTCTCGACGTCGTGTCCGTCGCGCTCGAGGGCGCGGGCGGCGAGGGTGCGGACGGGTTCGTCGTCTTCGACGATCAGTATCTTGCTCATATCGCTAAAATGCAGCGTAGAATCTTGTGGTTCCGTAAAGCAAGAGCCGAAAATGGCTCAACCGGCGGCGTCGCCCTTGACCACGCCGACGAATGGAAGTTCGCGGAAAGCGTGCGCCACGTCCATGCCGTAGCCGACGACGAAGTAGTCCGGGCAGTCGAAGCCGACATAATCGGCCGCGATCTCGGTCTGGCGGCGGCTGTGCTTGTCCAGAAGCACGGCGATGGAGACGCTGCGGGCGCCGCGCGACAGCATGAGCTCGCGCGTGAACTTCAGCGTCTTGCCGGATTCCAGGATGTCGTCGATCAGCAGGATGTCGCGGTCGGCGACATCGTTGTCGATGTCGCGCAGTACCTTGACCTCGCCGCTGGTGGTTCCCGTGCCATAGCTGGAGATGAAGATGAACTCGACTTCCGGCGAGGCGCCGGCATCGTGCATGGCCCGGATCAGGTCGGCGGCGAAGATGAAGGAGCCCTTGAGGATCGAGATCACAAGGAGGTCCTTGTAGTCCTTCGAGGCGATGTCCTTGGCGAGTTCGAGGTTGCGCCGCGCGATCGCGGAGGCGCTGAAAAGGATCTCGATGTCTTTTCTGCGCACCACCGGCATCGGCCTTACCTTTCGCTCATCTTCACGGACACGCCAGCGACGCCTCCGATCGGCACGTCGACCCGGCTGGAAAACCTGACTTCGGCGCCGGGTGCGATTCCCGTTCCCGCCGGGTCGAGGGTGTAGCGGGTCACGCGGCCGCCGTCACCCGTTACCTCGATCAAAAGCGGGGGAACGGCGTCGGCCACGGTTCCCTGGTTGACGACGGCGCCGTCGATGACAAGCAGCTTGCGGCCGCCATGGCTCTCGACGCGCGAACTGAGTTCGGCGATCCGCAGCCGCTCGGGCTTGGCGGCGAAGCTGGCGAGAACGGGTCCGGCCAGCACGTGGCCGCCGGAGATCCAGAAGGCCGCCAGCACCATGAACGCGCCGCAGGTCCAGAAGGCGACGCCGCCGCGACGGCTTGGCCGCTCCTCTGGCGCGCCGGCGGCGCGGCGCAAGATGTCCATGCCGGCGACCGAGCCCTCTGCGCCGGGCCGCGGCACGTTTTCGGAGGAGGCGCGTGTCTCCTCCCGCAGCGGCGGGCGCGGCTCCTGCGCGGCAACGGTTTCATATTCGGCGTCGACGATGTCGTCGCCGGCCGCGCGGGCGGACCTTGCGTCGCGCTCGGCCGTCATGATTTCGCCCGAGACAGGGCGGACTTGTCGTTCGACCATCGGGGGCGGCAATCCTTTCGCGAATCCCTTACAAGGGGTAAATGGAATTGGTTAACGTTTCGCTGCCCGCACCAACGCTCGCGACGCGGTGCCGGACAGCGATTTTACACTCCGTTAACCATGCGGCGGGAATGTCGTCGGCTCCGCACCAACCGCGCAAGGACAAGTCGAGGCCGCAGACAAAGTGATCCGATTCGAAAACGTCGGCTTGAGATATGGAATGGGTCCGGAGATCCTCCGCGACATCTCGTTCCAGATTCCGAAGGGCTCGTTCCAGTTTCTCAGCGGTCCCTCCGGGGCCGGCAAGACGACGCTGCTCAGGCTGCTTTTCCTGGCGCTCGCGCCGACGCGCGGGCTTATCACCGTGTTCGGCAAGGACCGCACGCTGATCAAGCGCAACGAACTGCCGCATCTGCGCCGCAAGATCGGCGTCGTCTTCCAGGATTTCCGGCTTCTCGACCACATGACCACCTACGAGAACGTGGCCCTGCCGATGCGCGTCCGCGGCCGCGACGAATCGAGCTACCGCAACGACGTGGTGGAGCTACTGAAATGGGTGGGGCTCGGCGAGCGGATCAACGTGCTGCCGCCGGTGCTCTCTGGCGGGGAGAAGCAGCGCGCCGCGATCGCGCGCGCCCTGATCGAGCAGCCCGAGATCCTGCTCGCGGACGAGCCGACGGGCAATGTGGACCCGACCCTGGCGCGCAGGTTGCTGCGGCTCTTCATCGAGCTGAACCGCTCGGGCACGGCCGTCGTCATCGCCACGCACGACCTGCAGCTCATGGACCAGGTCGACGCGCGGCGCATGGTGCTGGCCGAGGGGAGGCTCACCCTGCATGACTGACACCGGCGCCGCGAGCGGACCCCGCACTTCGACGGACGCGACGTTGCGCCGCCGCACGCCGATCGTGCCGCAGCAGAGCGTGGCAGGACGGGCCCTCATCATCGTCATCGCCATCATGACCTTCCTGTCATGCCTGACGCTCGGCGCCGTCACGCTCGTGCGCGATACCGCCGCCGTCTGGCAGACGCAGATCGCACGGGAGGCCACCATCCAGATCAAGCCCGACGACGATTTCGACATCGAGCAGGCGCTGGTGGAGGCGCGCGACGTCGCGGCGGGTTTCGCGGGCGTGCGCTATGCCACCATCGTGGACCGGGAGGCGACGGCGCGGCTGCTCGAACCCTGGCTCGGCGCGGGGCTCGACATCGACGAGCTTCCTGTGCCGCGCCTGGTGATCGTGACGATCGACGAATCGGCACCGCCCGATTTCGCCGCCATGCGCAGTTCGCTGCAGGCCGCGGTCGAGAACGTGAGCCTGGACGATCACCGCAACTGGGTCGACCGGCTGATAACCATGGCGCGCACGACCGTCACGATCGGATTGGCGGTGCTGGTCCTGATGCTGTCGGCGACGATCATGACCGTCGTCTTCGCCACCCGCGGCGCCATGGCCGGCAACGAGCCGGTGATCGAGGTGCTGCATTTCGTCGGGGCCGAATCACGCTTCATCGCGGCGGAGTTCCGGCGCCATTTCCTCTGGATCGGGCTCCAGGGCGCGGCCGTCGGGGGCCTGGCGGCGGTCATCGTCTTCGTCGGCTTCGGCTGGTGGTCTTCGATGAACCTCGCAACGCCGGAGGCGGACCAGGCGACCGCGCTGTTCGGCAATTTCGCCATCGGTGCGACCGGCTATGCCGGCGTGGTGATCGTGCTGGCGATCGTGGCGGCACTGACGGCGGCGACGTCGCATGCCACCGTGGTTTCGCGGCTGAACCAGATCGAGATCGGCCGTACCGACCATGGCTGAGGCGCCGAGATCGCTGGCAGCAGATGAAGAGCCGTCCGATCGTCCGGGCGAACCCATCCGGCATCTACCGAAAGCCGCAATTGCGGGATATGTCTTCGACATGGCGAGCGAAACGACGGGCGACGGCGCCGATCGTGTGGAGAATCAGGGCAAGAAGCACCCCTCGGGCCGCGGGTCGCGCGGGCTGATGTGGCGCGGCGCGCTCGTCTGCCTGGCCCTCGCCTCGCTCTGCTTCGTGATCGGCTTCGGCTGGTTCGCCAACAGCATCAGCCTGCTGAAGACCCCCGCCGACCCGCCGCCGGCCGACGCCATAATCGTGCTGACCGGCGGACAGTTCCGGCTGGATGCCGCCATCGACCTGCTGAGGTCCGGCAAGGGAGAGAGGCTTCTGATCAGCGGCGTCAATCCGGTGGCGCGCGACGCCGAACTGCGCGAGGTGACCGGGCTCGACGAGAGGCTCTTCGCCTGCTGCGTCGACATCGACCGCGCGGCGCTCGACACGATCGGCAACGCGACCGAGAGCGCCAAATGGGTTCACGAGCATGCCTACCGCTCGGTGATCCTCGTCACCAACAACTACCACATGCCGCGCAGCCTGCTGGAAATGCGCCGGCTGCTCGGCGACACCCGTCTACAGCCCTATCCCGTCGTCAACAGCCGGCTGGACGGAGGCGACTGGCTGATGAAGCCGGATGCCGTACGGGTGCTGTTCACCGAATACACGAAGTTCCTGACGGCGGTGGCCCGCAGCGTCTTCATCGCCAGCGATGGGCACACGACGGTCGCATCCTCGCGCATGAGCGGGGATTGACGGACCGTCCGCTGTTCCCCTGAGCCCGGGTGGGTGATACCAACCCGCAGAACGAACCGGACCGGGCGCCTTTCATGATTGTTCTGCGATCGCTGGCATTCAACATCGCATTCTATGTCAGCCTCATTTTCCAGATGATCTTCTGGACGCCCTTCTATTTCATCTCGCCGCGCCGCATCGCCTGGTTCGTGCCGAAATTCTGGTCGCGCTCCAGCATGTGGCTCCAGACGGCCATCGTCGGCACCAGATTCGAGATCACCGGGCTGGAGAACCTGCCGGAGGGTTCCTTCATCCTGGCGCCGAAACACCAGTCCTTCTGGGACGCCATCGCCTTCTTCCCGTACCTGAAGGACCCGCTCTACATCCTGAAGCGCGAACTGATGTGGATCCCCTTCTTCGGCTGGTACATCGCCAAGATGCGCATGATCCCGGTCAACCGCGGCAAGCGTTCCGCGGCGTTGAAGGCCGTGACCGAGGCGACACGCCGTGAGTTCGCCCGCAATCCGCGTCAGCTGATCATCTACCCCGAAGGGACCCGCCGCGCGCCCGGCGCGGAGCCGAACTACAAGTGGGGCATCGTGGAGCTCTACTCCGAACTGGGCATACCGGTGGTACCGGTCGCGCATGTGGCGGGGCTCTACTGGCCGCGGCGCAAGTTCATGCGCTATCCCGGCACCATCAAGGCGCGTTTCCTGCCGGCGATCCCTCCTGGCCTCAGCAAGGAGGAGTTCATGAAGCGTCTGATCGCCGAGACGGAAGCGACGGTGGACGAACTGCTGATCGATGCCGCCGAGGCCCCCGACGCCCCGCCCCTGCCGCCGACCGCGGTCGACCGGCTGGAAAAGCTCGGGCGCTCGCCGCGCGCTTCTTCCGCGCCGGCTGCGTGAGGCGGACGTCATGTCCGACGGTCGGCTTCTGACCACGATCGGCTTCGATGCCGACGACACGCTGTGGCAGAACGAGCAGTTCTTCCGCATGACGGAGAAGCGCTTCGCCGAACTGCTTGCCGACTTCGCCGAGCCGGACCATCTTTCCGAGCGGCTGCTGGAAGCCGAGCGGCGCAACCTCGGCGTCTACGGCTTCGGCATCAAGGGCTTTACGCTCTCGATGATAGAGACGGCCATCCAGGTGACCGGCGGCCGCGTGCCGGCCGGGGTGATCGAGAAGATACTGGATGCCGGGCGCGAGATGCTGTCGCATCCGGTCGAGACCCTGCCGCATGCCAGGGAGGCGCTGGAGCGGATCGCCGGCAGCCATCGCATCCTGCTGATCACAAAGGGCGATCTCTTCGACCAGGAGCGCAAGCTGGCGCAATCCGGCCTCGGCGAGCTGTTCGACGGGGTCGAGATCGTCAGCGACAAGAAGCGCCAGACCTACGAGCGCGTCTTCGCCGAGTACGGGGACGGCCCCGAACGCGCGATGATGGTGGGCAATTCGCTGAAATCCGACGTGGTACCGGCGATCGAGGCCGGCGGTTGGGGCGTGCACGTACCGCACGAACTCACCTGGGTGCTCGAGCATGTCGAACCGCCGAGCGGCGAGCCGCGCTTTAAGGCGATCGAGCATCTGGGCGAACTCGCCGGGATCGTCGAAGAGATCGGCTGAGCGGCGATGGCGCGCGCATGATCCGGGCGCTGATGCTCGACGTCGACGGCGTGCTGGTCACCGGCCGGCCAGAAGACGGACTGAACTGGGCCACCGATCTCGAACGGGATTTGGGCGTGTCCGGGAGACCTGCATAAGGAATTTTTCGCTCAGCACTGGGACGAGATTATCGTCGGGCGGGCCGACCTCCCGGAGCGCCTTTCGGCTTCTCTGACGAGGATCGCTCCGCATGTCTCGTGCGACCGGCTCATTGCTTACTGGTTTGAAAAGGATTCCGGGCTGGACACCGCCATCGTGGACGACATCGCCGCGAGCCGGGCCGCTGGACTGAAGGTCTGGCTCGCGACGAACCAGGAGCATATGCGCGCCAGATACCTGATGGATGTGCTGGGCCTGGCGGAACGCGTCGACGGGATCTTCTACTCCGCCGCACTGGGCTGCCGGAAACCCGAAGGGCGGTTCTTCCGCGCGATCGAGGCAGCGACCGGGTTCGCGCCGGAAGAGCTGCTGCTGGTGGACGACACGCCCGCGAACGTCCATGCGGCCAGGGAGGCCAAGTGGCACGCCGTCCGCTGGGACGGCAAACGACCCCTCTCGGCTATTTTGGACGACTATCGCTAACCGGTCGCGCCGCCCGGCTGGATCTGCGCAGACGGAAGCAGCCTGGCGACCTCTTCCAGCCAGTGGTCGCGGATGCCAAGGGCCTTGAGGTGCTCGACCGTGTTGAGAACGTATTCCTCGTTGGGCCCCGAGCGGCCGACCGCGCCGTTTACGCGGGCGGCGGCGTCTTCGGCGGCGAGGGCGCCGGCATATTGTTCGTGCTTGCGATCGACCACGTAGGACACCCCTGTGACCCGCTCGCCGGTCTGGAGCGTGAGCGGCAGTTGCCGCTCGAGATAGACGGCGGTGACCAGTTCACGCTCGCGCAGATAGGCCATCACCTCGTCGCGCAGGTCGCCCGGAACGCGGAAGGCGAGCCCGATGCATGAGCCGCCGCGGTCGAGACCGAGCACCAGGCCCGGCCGTTCCGGCGAGCCGCGATGCACGAAGGAGCGTACGCAGAGCGCGCGCCGGAAGCCGTGTAGACGGGCGCGGACCGTCTCGGTATGGGCGAATCCGGGCCGCCAGATCAGCGAGCCGTAGCCGAACACCCAAAAATCGCCCATATGCAGACACCTGATCGCCGAGGAACCGGAGCAATCCGGCCGGCGAGGGTTAGCGAGGGCAAACCGATGGCGTCAAGCGAAAGACCCGCGAGGAGCTACAGCCGGAGGTTCGCCTGGCTGGCGGTAGCGATCGTCGCCGTCATCGGGCTCTACACCGCCGGCTGGTTCTACGTGGCGTCCCTGCTGGAAGCGGAGGCCGGCGAGGCGATCGCCCGCGTCGAGCGCGATGGTGGCGTGGCGCTTTGTGCCAACCGGGAGACGCGGGGCTATCCCTTCCGCATCGGGCTCTTCTGCGACCGCATCGGCGTCACCGATGCCGAGGGCAAGGTGGAGATCAGGGGCGAGGGCTTGAGGACCGCCGCGCAGATCTACGATCCATTCCGGATCGTCGGGGAACTGGACACGCTGCGGATCGGCTATCCCGGCCGGCAGCCGGGCGTGAACGCCAGCGCGAGCGACATGCGGTTCAGCGCATCGGTGGCACAGCCGCTGCCCGAACGCGCATCCGTCACGTTGCGCGGGATCTCCGTGGACGCCGAGGCGACGGGGAACGATCTTCCCGTCTCGCTGAAGGCCGCGACGGGCGAGGCCCACATGCGGCGCAACGCCGGCGACCTCGACGTGGCCATGCAGGCGCAGGACGTCAGCATCACGCCGCCGGGCATGGACGGAGCGGTGCTGTTGCCGCTGGTCAGCCTCGACCTGACCGTCGAGGACGGGGTGGAGCGGATCGCGCAACGTATGGAGAGCCTCCGCGGCACGAGCATCGTGCTCAGAAGCGTGACGGTGTCGCTCAGCGAGGACGCGGGCGTAACTGTCTCTGGTCCGGTCGCGATCGATTCGCAGGGGCTGGTGGACGCGAGCCTCCAGATCACCGTCAACAAGCCGGCGGTCGTCGCTGCCCGGCTCGGCGAGGCGCTGCCGGCGCAAAAGGACACCATCCAGTCGGCGATGAGCGGCTTCGCGATGCTGGGCGACAGCCCTTCCCTGCCGCTATCGATCGAGAAGGGCGTCGCACGGATCGGATTCATCACCTTGGGGCGGGTGCCGGCGCTGAAGTGAGACTGCCTTGACCCTGCCGCTCCCAACGGTCGATCCGTCGAGCTCAGACCTTCTCCGGATGCGCCGCCACCTGGCGGCCGAAATCGGGGGCGTCGATTTCCTGGCCGGCTTCGATGATGGAACGGCGGATGGCGCGGGTGCGGGTGAAGAGGTCGAAGAGCTTGTCGCCGTCGCCCCAGCGGACCGCGCGCTGCAGCGAGGCGAGGTCTTCGGAGAACCGCGCCAGCATTTCGAGGATGGCGTCGCGATTGTGCAGGCACACGTCGCGCCACATGGTGGGGTCGGAGGCGGCAAGGCGCGTGAAGTCGCGGAAGCCGGAGGCCGAATACTTGATGACCTCCGACTTGGTCACCGATTCCAGATCGTCCGCGGTGCCGACGATGTTGTAGGCGATGATGTGCGGAAGGTGGGAGACGATCGCTAGCACCATGTCGTGGTGCTCGGGGTCCATCGTGTCGATGTTGGAGCCGCAGCGGCGCCAGAACTCCGACAGCCTCGCCACGGCTTCGGGATCGGCGCCGGGGGGCGGGGTGAGGATGCACCAGCGGTTCTCGAAGAGTTCGGCGAATCCCGCATCCGGACCGGAGCGTTCCGTGCCCGCGATCGGGTGGCCGGGGATGAAGTGCACGCCGTCCGGCACCTCGGGCATCATCTGCGCGATGACGGAGGCCTTGGTGGAGCCGACGTCGGTCAGGATCGCGCCGGGCTTGAGGGCCGGCGCGATGGCGCGCGCGACCTCGCCCGACGATCCGACGGGCACGGAGACGATGACGAGGTCCGCGCCTGCGACGGCGTCCTTCGGGTCGGCGTGGTACTCGTTGCCCAGGCCGAGCTCTTCCGCGCGGGCAAGCGTGGCGGCGCTGCGGCTCGAGATCGAGACCGTCCCGGCGAGGCCCTCGCGGCGGATGACATGCGCCAGCGAGGAACCGATGAGGCCGATGCCGATGAGCGCGACGCGGGCAAAAAGCGGCTCGGCCATCACGGTTTCAGGAACTCGGTCAGCGCCGAGACGACGCCCCGGTTCGCCTCTTCGGTGCCGATCGTCATGCGCAGCGCGTTCGGGAAGCCGTAGCCTCCGACGCGGCGCAGGATGTAGCCGCGCTGCGTGAGATAGTCGTCGGCAGCCGCGGCGGAGTGCGCCTCGTCGGGGAAGTGGATGAGAACGAAGTTGCCGACGCTCGGGGTGACCCGGAGGCCGAGCTTGGTCAGTTCCTCCGTCAGCCAGACGAGCCATTTGTCGTTGTGGGCGACGGCCTCCTCGACATGGGCGCGGTCGCGGATCGCGGCGATGCCGGCCTCGATCGCGACGGCATTGACGTTGAAGGGACCGCGCACGCGGTTCAGCGCGTCGATGATGTGGGCCGGGGCGTACATCCAGCCGAGGCGGGCGCCGCCGAGGCCGTGGATCTTGGAGAAGGTGCGCGTCATGACGACGTTCTGGGAGGACGCGACGAGTTCCATGCCGGACTCGTAGTCATTGCGCCGCACGTACTCGGCATAGGCGGCGTCGAGCACCAGGAGGACGTGCTTCGGCAGGGCGGCGTGCAGACGGCGCACCTCCTCGAACGGGATGTAGGTGCCGGTCGGGTTGTTCGGGTTGGCGAGGAAGACGATCTTCGTCTTCTCCGTGACCGCTGCCAGGATGGCGTCGACGTCCGCCGTCTCGTCGGTCTCCTTGACGGCGACCGGAACCGCGCTCGCGGCTTGGGTATAGATGCGGTAGACGAGGAAGCCGTGCTCGGTGAAGATCGCCTCGTCGCCCGGCTGCAGGTAGGTGAGCGCCAGCAGGCCCAGCACCTCGTCCGAACCGTTGGAGCAGATGATGTTGGCCGGGTTCAGCCCGTGCACCTCGGCGATCGCTTCGCGCAGGCGCGTGGCCGAACCGTCGGGGTAGAATTCGAGCTTGCCGGCGACGTCGCGCACCGCGTCAACCGCCTTCGGCGAGGCACCGAGCGGGCTCTCGTTGGACGAGAGCTTGTAGACCGTCTTCACGCCGGCCGGCGCCGCGCTCTTGCCGGGCACGTAGGCCGCGATGTCCATGACGCCGGGTTTCGGCTCGGGGCGCTGTAGCTCGGTCATGATGGCGGTCCTGTCGGATGGAGCTGGCTGTGCCGGAAGGCGGCTTCCTCTAGCAAAGCTTTGAAGTTGACGCAAAGGGACGGCGGGGATATTAAGCGGGCGAACGTCGTGGTGATTTGGCCGGTCGGCTTGCAGCCACGTTAAACAACTCGCTAAAGGGCCGATTGCGGATCGTAACCGGCTTGCCTTAGCGCAATGCCGGTTTTTTTTGGTCGGCAGAAGGAAGCACCATGGCCGCCCCGCGCGTCCGCACCTCGAACAACGAAGCCAACGAGCCGACGAGCCTCGTCGTTCGCTTCGGACCCGACCACCCGCTCCGGCTCGATTCCGGCAAGACGCTGTCGCCGTTCCAGATCGCCTACCAGACCTACGGCACGCTGAACGAGGCGCGGTCCAACGCCGTGCTGATCTGCCATGCGCTGACGGGGGACCAGCACGTCGCCAACCCGAATCCGGTGACGGGCAAGCCCGGCTGGTGGGAAGTGCTGATCGGCCCCGGTAAGATCATCGACACCGACCGCTTCTTCGTCATCTGTTCCAACGTCATCGGCGGCTGTCTCGGTTCGACCGGACCGGCCTCGATCAATCCGCATACCGGGAAGCCCTGGGGGCTGGACCTGCCGGTGGTGACCATCCGCGACATGGTGCGCGCCCAGGTCATGCTGGTCGACCATCTGGGCATCGACAGGCTGTTTTCGGTGATCGGCGGCTCGATGGGCGGCATGCAGGTGCTGGAATGGGCGGCGAGCTATCCCGAGCGCGTTCTGACGGCGCTGCCGATCGCCACCGGCGCGCGGCATTCCTCGCAGAACATCGCCTTCCACGAGGTCGGACGGCAGGCCGTGATGGCCGACCCGGACTGGTGCGGCGGGCGCTATATCGAGGCCGGCAAGCGGCCCGAGAAGGGGCTGGCGGTGGCACGCATGGCCGCGCACATCACCTACCTCTCCGAGGCGGCGCTGCACCGCAAGTTCGGCCGCAACCTGCAGGACCGGGAGGCGCTGACCTTCGGCTTCGACGCCGATTTCCAGATCGAGAGCTACTTGCGCCACCAGGGCATGAGCTTCGTCGACCGCTTCGACGCGAACTCCTACCTCTACATGACCCGCGCGATGGACTATTTCGACCTCGCCGCCGACCATGGCGGACGACTGGCGGACGCATTCACGGGCACGAAGACGCGTTTCTGCCTGGTCTCCTTCACCAGCGACTGGCTGTTCCCGACCGAGGAAAGCCGCACCATCGTGCATGCACTCAACGCCGCCGGCGCCTCCGTCTCCTTCGTCGAGATCGAGACCGATCGCGGCCACGACGCCTTCCTGCTGGACGAGCCGGAAATGTTTGCCGCCGTCAGCGGCTTCCTGCGTTCCGCCGCCCGCGCGCGCGGACTGGAGGAACTCGCATGACCGGCCGCAACGGACCCCGCATCGACCTCAAAGTCATCGCAGACTTCATCAAGCCGCGCGCGCGTGTTCTCGACGTCGGCTGCGGCGACGGGGAACTGCTGGAGTATCTGGAACTCGACAAGCAGGTGGACGGGCGCGGCGTGGAAATCTCCCAGCGCGGTGTCAACGAGAGCGTCGCCCGCGGGCTCTCGGTGATCCAGGGCGACGCCGACACCGACCTCGTCTTCTATCCGGACAAGGGCTTCGACTACGTGATCCTGTCGCAGACGCTGCAGGCGACGCGCAATCCGAAGGAGGTACTGACGGATCTCCTGCGCATCGGCGAACGGGCGATTGTCTCCTTCCCCAATTTCGGCTTCTGGCAGGTGCGTCTCTCGCTGCTGTTTCGCGGCCGCATGCCGGTGACACGGGAACTTTCCTACAGCTGGTACAACACCCCCAACATCCACTTCTGCACCATCCGCGACTTCATCAACCTGTGCGACGAGATCGGCGCGACGGTGGAGAGCGCGATGGCGCTGGATCGGGACGGACACCCGATCGGGGTGTCGATGCCGTGGTGGTTCTGGAATTTCTTCGGCCAGCAGGCCGTGTTCGTGCTGAAGCGCTGAATGGCGCTCAGGCGGCGACGGGGTCGCGATCGGCGAGCTCCTTCGCCACCTCGTCGAAGCACTCCCGCAGAAGGTCGAGGTCGACCGGCCCGATCTCGCAGAGCCTCACGTCCATGTCGTCCAGCGACACGCCGCGCGCATGAAGCTCGCGCACGATGGTGAGGAGTGTCGTCTTCTGATCAAAGCGCCAGAAAACCATCGCCGATTCCCCCGGAAGCCCGAAGGAATGATCCGGAAACATGGTTAACGCTGCGTTAAGTCTCCCTCGCGCGCCGCGCTTGCGCCTTGGGGTGCGAGTACGGGCACGAAGACGCGGCGCGAGGCACGCTGCGCGACCGGCAGGCCCTGGTAGAGGCGCTTCTGGGCTTCCACGATGAGCACGCCGCAGAACATCGGCCAGAAGCGGCGCCCGCTGCGTTCCAGTATCTGGTGGAAGCGCAAGACCCAGCGCTTGCGGGATGGCGGGAAGAGCAGCGCCTCGCTCCAGGCCGAGGGCGTGAAGTTGGTTTCGCGCAGCAGCGTGGTGAGCTGGCCGCGCGACCAGGGGCGACCGGTGCCGAAGGGCGTGTGCTCGAAGCGCGCCCAGACGCCGCGCCGGTTGGGCACGACGATGATGAGCCGTCCGCCCGGCGCCAGCACGCGCCAGATCTCCATCAGGGTCTCGCGCGGATTTTCCGCGTGTTCGAGCGCGTGCACCAGGAGCATGCGGTCGATGGAGGAATCGAAGAGCGGCAGTTCTTCGTCGAAGACCAGCGCGGTCGCGGAAGGGCCGTTGGGCGGCCAGTTGATGGCGCCCTGGGAGGCCGGCATGAAGGCAAAGACGCGCTCCGCCTCGGTTCCGAAACGGTCGAGCCACGGCAGGGCGTAGCCGAGCCCGACGAGGCGTTCGTTCGGCAGACCGGCCCAGACGCTGGACAGGGCCATGGCGATCGATCGCTCGGCGAGGCGGCCGAGGGTGGTAGAATAGAAGGAACGCAGGTCGACGATGTCGGAGTACATGGTCCGGGACGGTATCCGTGCCCGCCGCGCTCCGCAAGGAAGGGGTGGCGCGACCGGGGAACGCGCCCTATCGTTTCATCGAAATCACGAGGAGATGCGAATGGCTCTGCAGATCGAGCAGTTCATGTGCCGCAGCGACAATTTCGGGGTGCTCGCGCACGATCCCGAGAGCGGCGAGACCGCGATCATCGACGCGCCGGAGGAACGTCCGATCCTGGCGGCGATCGAGCGCACCGGCTGGAAGCCGACCATGATCCTGACGACGCATCACCATGGCGACCACGTCGAGGCCAACATGGCGCTGAAGGAGAGGTTCGGGCTGACCATCATCGGGCCGGAGGCGGAAGCGGCGAAAATCCCAGGCATCGACCGCACGGTGAAGGACAACGACACCTTCATGTTCGGCAAGGAAGAGGTGCGGGTCATTTCCACGCCGGGGCATACGGCGGGACACGTTTGCTATCACTTTCCCGAATCGCATGTCGCCTTCACCGGCGACACGCTGTTCGCGCTCGGCTGCGGGCGGCTGTTCGAATGCAAGCCACCGCAGATGTTCGATTCGCTGAAGAAGCTGGCGGCACTGCCGCTGAGCACGGTGGTTTATTGCGGGCACGAATACACGCAGGCGAACGCCCGCTTCGCGCTGTCGGTCGATCCGACGAACTCGGCGCTGAAGGAGCGCGCGGCGGGGATCGACCGCTTGCGGGCGGAGGACAAGCCGACGCTTCCGACCACGCTGATGGAGGAGATGGCGACCAACCCCTTCATGCGCGCGCACGACCCGGTCATCCGGCGCAACCTCGGCATGGAGAGCGCCAGCGACGAGGCGGTGTTCGCCGAGATCCGCAAGCGCAAGGACGTGTTCTGATGGGCGAGGCCGATCCGCGCCGGATCGTGGAAGCGCTCGGCATGCAACCGCACCCCGAGGGCGGCTGGTATGTCGAGACCTTTCGCGACGGGGCGGGCGGCGAGCGCGGCCATTCGACGGCGATCTATTTCCTGCTCGAGCGCGGGCAGGTATCGGCCTGGCACAAGGTCAGGGACGCGGCTGAGGTCTGGCATTTTTACGCCGGTGCGCCACTGGAACTGCTAGTTTCGGACGGCCAGGCGCCGGCAAGAGCGACTGTCCTCGGGCCGGACATTCTCGGCGGGCAGCGACCGCAGGCGGTGGTTCCGGCAGGGGCGTGGCAGGCGGCGAGAAGCCTCGGCGATTTCACGCTGGTCGGCTGCACCGTGGCACCGGGTTTCGCGTTCGAGGCCTTCGAGATGGCGCCCGAGGGGTGGGAGCCGGGGATCAGCCGAGCAGGAAGCCCAGCGTGATCGCCACCTGCGCGAGATAATAGAGGATCCACACCGCGGGGCGGACGATTGCCTGCCGCGGCGAGGTTTCGGCGATCAGGAACCGACCGGCGGCCAGAATGGCATCCGACGCCATGAACAGGACCGCACCGGCGATCACCACCCATGATGGAAGCGTCAGCGCGAAGACGCCCATGCCGAGGATCGCGGCAACATAGACGGCGACCGGTGCGAGGAGGCCCGGCGGCAGCACCGGCCGAAGCTGCCGGAACATGACCACGGAAAAGGCGAGCATCAGCAACGCGGCGGCAAGACGCCATGGTTCGGCGGCCAGCGCGGCGAGACCGGCACCGGACTGCGCGAAGAGCACGATGTAGGCGAGGTGGGCGGCAAGGAAGCTGCCGAGCCCGGCCATGAAGGCGGGTTCGCCCTCATGGGCGAGAAAGGCGTCTCCGGCCGCGCTCAGCGCCAGCGCCACGACGAGCAGGACGGGTCCACCGACGAGGAAGGCGAGCACTGCGAGCAGCGCCGTGGATGCGGTCTTGGCCAGCGTGCGCCGCCAGGAGGGCTCGCGCCCCGTCATGAAGAGGTAGAGCACGGCCGCCACGACCGAGAGCAGCAGCGTGCCGTTGGGCAGCGCTTCCGGGCCTCCGGGGAACGGCATCATTCGCCCGGCTCCGCCACGGCGGATCTCGCCGGTCTGAAGAGCATATTCTTTGCCGCGAGCGCCGCGCCTGCTGTGATGAGCAGGCAGGCGCCGACGATCGGGAGAGTGGGTTCGGCGAAGCCGAAGGCGATCAGGATGACGGTGGAAAGCAGCGGAGCGGCATAGCTCGCCGCGCCCAGCACCTGGATGTTGCCGCGCTTGACGCCGTGGTCCCAGGCGTAAAAGGCCGCACCCACCGGCATGAGGCCAAGACCCGCGACCGCCAGCCACTCGCCCGCGCCCGCCGGCCAGACCGTCTCCTCGAGCGCCAGATGGCAGACGAGCGACAGAAGCGCGGTCGCCGCGCAGAACCAGGTCACGATGGCGGTCGGCACGTCCTCGAAGCGGCGCGACAGCAGCGAATAGGACGACCAGAAGAGCGCGCAGATGCCGGCCATGGCATAGCCGAAGGCATAGCGGCTCTCGAACTCGAAACCACCGCCCTTCGATACGATCAGCCCGGTGCCGGCGAGCCCCATCAGCGCGCCGACGACGTGATGCCAGCCGAGCCGCTCGCCCGGCATCAGGGCGGAACCGAGCACGATGAGCAGCGGCCACAGATAGGCGATCAGGCTCGCCTCGACGGCCGGCGCGTTTCGTAGCGCAGTGAAGTAGAAGAAGTGGTAGCCGAACAGGCCGCCGATGCCGACCACCCAGACCACCGGCGGGATCGGCGCCGCGGCTTTCGCCGACGGACCGAAGGCGCGCGCCACGAGACCGACGCCGGCGCCGATGGCGAAACACATGGCAGAGAGCTGGAACGGCGGCACTGCGCCGGAGGCATCGGTGAAGAGCGCCAGCAACGCCCACATCATCACCGCCGAGAAGCCGATCAGCGTCGCCCGTCCCATTCCATGCTCCAGCAGGGCCGGAGCGGCTGGCTCCCGGCTATTCGATGGCTTCGAAGCGCAGCGCCCTGACCTTGACCGTGCCGATCTGGGTCGAGACCGAGGCTTCGACGGGCGCATATACACCTGTCGCGCCGACCGGCGCAAAGGCCACAGTCATGCGGGCCCTGTCGCGCAGGTATTTGATGGAGTCCTTGCCCTGCTGGAAGCCGGAGACCGGGACGAAGCTCGCCGTGCACCGGACCGTCGCGCCCTCGTAGCCCGGGATGGAAATCTCGCCGCGGCCGGCCGGCGCCAGCCGCAGGTCGGCCCGCATGGCCCCGTCGAAGATGCGGATGGTGCGCCGGCAGACCTCGTCGGGACTGCCGGCCGGCACCAGGGTCGCGGACAGGGGATCGGCCACGTTGGCGAGATGTCCCGAAGCGATGGGAATCCAGCCCGGCCGGTTGGTGCGCACCGGCGGCGTGTTCTGCGCGCTGACGACGTTGCCGCCGGCAAAGGTGATACGGGTGTTCTTCTTCTTCTTTCCCGAAACGTAGTCGACGGTATAGGCGTCGGGGCGCGGCATCTCGGCGCCGAAGCGACCGCTGACCCGGACGGTGCCGACGGTGTCGTCGAAGACGCTGGCGAGCCCCGCGCTGCGCAGCGTCCCGTCGAGTTCGTAGCCCGATGAGGTGATCGTGCTGCGGAAGCTCGATTTGGCCAGCGTCAGGCCGTACAGCGAGACGGCATATTCCGACTGGACGGTAGAGGGCGCCGCCACGGCGGCCTGGGGTCCGGCGGCGACGAGCAGGGCCGCAAGCGCGGGACCGGCGAGAAGGGGCGATCGTGTCATTCTGTTCATGGTTCCGGAAATAGGGCGCGACCGGCCCGGTTCATCCCTTCCGAGCATCCCGAATAACGGCTTGAATGCGGCAAAGGTTTGGATATCCATGCGCACGATGCGAAATGCACGGACCTTTCGCATGCGGGCTGTCTTCGGAGGCGCGGGTACGCTTGACGATCCGGCCGTTTGCCACTATGCAGGCGCGACTTTTTCCAATGAGGCCGCCTGACATATCCCGCGCGCCAACCGGTCTGGCGCGGGTGGGTCGATTGGTCCGGCAGAGAACCGAAGGTAAGAAACCATGTCACGCGCTTGCGAACTGACCGCCAAGGCCGTCCTCTACGGCAACAATGTGAGCCACGCCAACAACAAGACGCGTCGCCGCTTTCTCCCGAACCTCGTCAACGTGACGCTGATTTCGGAAGCGCTGAACCAGAACGTGCGCCTGCGCATCTCCGCCAACGCGCTGCGTTCGGTCGAGCATCGCGGCGGCCTCGACGCCTTCCTGATGAAGGCCGACAACACCGAGCTCTCGCAGCGGGCGCGCCTGCTGAAGAAGCAGATCACCAAGAAGCTGGCGGAACAGCAGGCGGCCTGATCCGCCCTCTTCCGTCCGATTCATCGCGCAAGGCGGGCTCTCGGCCCGCCTTTCTGGTTCCATCACCCAGGATAAAAAAATGACCAGCACGCATCGCATACTGCCGTTCGTCGCGGCCATGGCGGCCGTGGTCGCCGCCTCCAACTTCCTCGTCCAGTATCCGTTCGCGCATTTCGGGCTCGGCGAGATCCTGACCTGGGGTGCCTTCACCTATCCGGTCGCCTTCCTCGTCAACGACCTGACCAACCGCCGCTTCGGCCCCCGCGCCGCGCGGAGGGTGGTGCTGGCCGGCTTCGTCATCGCCGTCGTCCTCTCGGTCTGGCTGGCGACGCCGCGCATCGCCATTGCCTCCGGCACGGCTTTCCTGGCGGCGCAGTTCCTCGACGTCTCGGTATTCGAGCGGCTGCGCGGCAACGCGTGGTGGCAGGCGCCCTTCATCTCGACGCTGATCGGCTCGGTACTGGACACGGTCCTCTTCTTCGGGTTGGCCTTCTCGGCTGCCTTCTCGGGCATCGATGCCGTGTTCGGCATGGAGGACGGGTCGCTCGGCTTCCCGGTGGCCTTCCTGGGCGGCGAGGTGCCGCTGTGGGTTTCGCTGGCCATCGGAGACTTCTGCGTCAAGATCCTGATCGGCCTCGCCATGCTAGTGCCGTACGGCGCGCTGCTTTCGGTGCTGCGGCCCGAGCCTCACGCTGCGTCGCGGTAGCCGGATAGGCTGTGATCCCCTGGGTCCATCTCGCCTCCGCGGCCGTTCCGGGAGAACCCGGAACGGAATTGCGCCTCAAGCGGCGCGGCGCCGAGTTCTCCATCATGCTGGGCACCAACGAGCTGATGAACAGCCGCATGGGCGGCTCGGAGGAGGCGCTGGCGAGGCTGGCGCTCGCAAGGCTCGGCGACCGCCCGGAGCCGGCGGTCCTGATCGGCGGGCTCGGCATGGGTTTTACCTTGCGCGCGGCGCTCGCGGAGCTCGGGCCAGCCGGCGTGACAGTGGCCGAACTGGTGCCGGCCGTGGTTGCCTGGGCGCACGGACCGATGGCCGAGGTTTTCCAAGGCTGCCTTGACGACCCGCGGGTGAGGGTCGAGGAGACGGATGTCTGCCTTCTGATCCGCGCCGCCGAGAGCGCTTGGGATGCCATCCTTCTCGACGTCGACAACGGCCCGGAAGGTCTCAGCCGCAGGTCGAACGACGCGCTCTACGACGCCGCCGGCCTCGCCGCCGCCTTCCGCGCGCTGCGGCCGGGCGGAGTGTTGTCGGTCTGGTCGTCGGGACCGGACGCGGGCTTCACCCGGCGGCTGCGGCGGGCGGGCTTCGAAGTCACGGAGGAGAAGGTACGCGCCAGCGGCAAGCGCGGCGCGCGGCATGTGGTGTGGGTGGCGGTCAGGCCGGCGTAGCGGAAGGCGGGCGCGCTCGGCGCTACAGGTGCGCCAGCACGTTGACCAGGCGCCCGAACGGATCGCGCACGAAGAACCGTCGTACTCCCCAGGGCTCGTCGATCGGACCGTATTCGATCGCGTAGCCGCCTTGAACGACGCGCGCCAAGGTCTCGTCGAGGTCGGCGACTTCGATCGATATGTCGGGAACCGGCGTCCCGGCACCGCCCTCGGTCATGACGCTCAACTGCACCTGCATTCGCTCTTCGGAACCAAAGGTGACGATCCAGCCGAGGTCCATCAGGATATCCAGTTCGAAGACACCGCCGTAGAAACGTGCAGCCGCTTCGGCATTGTCGGCGGCGATGTTGGCAACGATCCGCCTGACTGTCATTCGCTGTCTCCGATGGATCCGCGCGGCAAATCTTCCGCGCATGTGCGAAGAACGTAGACGGATCGGCGGGTGAGGGCTTGAAGAATTGTAACCGGTAATTCAGACCGGGCGCGGCGTCGGATAACCGGATGGTGCCAGCCGGTTTCCCGCGTCAGGACCGGGAAGCCAACCGCTCCCACATTACTTGCCGATCCGATCGAGATCTTCGCATCATTCCTCGTGCAGGACGAACTCCAGGTAGAGGTTCCTCTGAAGGAGCGAGTGGTTGTCGTCGGAAACGACTGACACCATCAGGGCGCCGTCGCCGCGGCGCCAGACGTCCATGCCTTCCATGTTGTCGATCTGGTAGCCCATGTCGGCTTCCATCAGGATCGGGCCGTCGGCCAGCGCGCCGGGCATGATGCTTTCGCCGTGAATGCGACGCAGGCGCATCCCGACGCCCTTGCCGACGGAGTAGCTGCGTTCCAGCAGGAGGAGGTCGCCGCCGGGCAGGAATGCCCCGTCGGTGATGTCGAACTCGCCCCGGCGCGCGACCGTGAAGACACCCTTGGCCGGACCCTCGATGATGGCGGCGAAGATGTTGCCTCGTCTGTCGAGGCTCTTTTCCGACACCACGACGCGGGCGCCCTCGTGAATGCCGTGCGGGTGGGCGAAGGCAATCGTCTCGAAGCCGCGATTGCGGCGCAGTTCGTGGGCCGGGACGAGGAAGTCGAGGTCGCGCAGCGGCGCCTTCATGTCCTCCGGCGTCAGGCGGAACTCGGAGACGCGGTGCTCTCGTTCGAAGCCGACGGTGGCGACGCCGTCCCGCACCGCGAGACCCTCGGCGTCGGTGTTCCACTTTTCGCCGATGATGTCGCCTTTCTCGTCCACCATCTGCTGCATGGTGAAGTCGTCGAAGCCGACGGGGCGGCCGGTCTCGTCGCGCGCGACGGTGCCGAAGAACCAGAAGCCGGTATCGGCCACGCCGACGAAGCGGGTTCCGGCTTCGAGGAAGCGGAAGGCCGACAGCGCGCCGAAATCCCAGTCCGAGGAGGACATTTCGAGGCCGCCGACGAATTCCAGCGGGCCGAAGCGCGTCTCGTCCGAACCGATCCTGAAATGCCCGATGGGCCAGGCCCTGATGGCGGGGTGTTCGACCTCGGCGGGCTTCGCGGCCGCCGGCAGCGGCGCCAGGGCGCAGGACGCGGCCAGCGAGACAGCGACGAGGCGCAGGAGCGGCCGGGGCACCAAGCGGGTCAGCCCGCGCGGCGCATCGGCACGCCGCCGCGCCGCGGAGCGTCCGCCCCTTGCTCGGCGAAGAGCGAGGCGAGCTGCTCGGTCATGGCGCCGGCGAGTTCCTCCGCGTCGACGATGGTCACCGCCCGGCGGTAGTAGCGCGTCACGTCGTGACCGATGCCGATGGCGATGAGTTCGACCGGCGAGCGGGTCTCGATCAGGTCGATGACGGCGCGCAAATGGCGCTCCAGATAGTTGCCTGGATTTACTGACAGCGTGGAATCGTCGACCGGCGCGCCGTCCGAGATCATCATCAGGATCTTGCGCTGCTCGCGCCGCGCAATCAGGCGGTGATGCGCCCAGAGCAGCGCCTCGCCGTCGATGTTTTCCTTGAGCAGGCCCTCGCGCATCATCAGGCCGAGATTGCGCCGGGCGCGGCGCCATGGCGCGTCGGCCGACTTGTAGATGATGTGGCGCAGGTCGTTGAGGCGGCCCGGATTGGCCGGTTTGCCGTCCTTGAGCCACTTCTCGCGGGCCTGTCCGCCCTTCCAGGCGCGCGTGGTGAAACCGAGTATCTCGACGGAGACGCCGCAGCGCTCCAGCGTGCGCGCCAGGATGTCGGCGCAGGTGGCGGCGACCGTGATCGGCCGGCCCCGCATGGAGCCGGAATTGTCGAGCAGCAGCGTCACCACGGTGTCGCGGAAGCGGGTGTCGCGCTCCTGCTTGAAGGAGAGCGGCTGCATGGGGTCGATGACGACGCGCACGAGCCGCGCCGGATCGAGATACCCCTCTTCCAGGTCGAAGTCCCAGGACCGGTTCTGCTGCGCCATCAGGCGGCGCTGCAGCCGGTTGGCGAGCCGGCCGACGACGCCCTGCAGGTTGGTCAGTTGCTTGTCCAGGAAGGCGCGCAGCCGATCGAGCTCCTCCTCGTCGCAGAGTTCCTCCGCGCCGATCATTTCGTCGAAGGCGGTTGTGAAGACCTTGTAGTCGAAATCTGGCGGCAGGTTGGCATATGGAAAGTCGGGACGCTTGGATTCGCCGGGCGTCTCGGCGTCGACATCCTCCTCCTCGGCCAGATCCTCGGCCGTGGCGTCGCTCGCCTCGCTCTCGCCGGCCTCCTGGTCCTCGCTCGATTGATCGGACTCTTCCGATTCGGACTGGTCGGCGCCCGTGTCCTCCTCGCCGCCCTCCTCGCTCTGGTCCTCGCCCTCGGGCTGGTCGTCTGAGTCGTCGCTCTCGTCCGACTGGTCCTCGTCGCCGAGTTCCTCGGCCATGTCCATGGAGGCCAGCATGTCTCGTACAACGCGGGCAAAGGCGTTCTGGTCTTCCAGCTTGCCGGCCAGACCCTCGATGTTCTCGCCGGCCTTGTCTTCGATCCAGTCGCGCCACAGGCCGACAAGGTTCTCGCCGCTCTTCGGCGCCGCGCGCCCGGTCAGCTTCTCGCGCACCATGAGGGCGATGGCGTCCTCGAGAGGCGCGTCGGCCTTTTCGGTGACGCCGGCGAGGTTGGCCTTCTGGAACTTGTCCTCCAGCATGGAGGCGATGTTGTCGGCGACGCCCGTCATGGCGCGCGAGCCGATCGCTTCCACGCGCGCCTGCTCGACGGCGTCGAAAATGGCGCGGGCCTGCTTGCCCTCGGGCGCGAGGCGGTTGTGGACGGCGCTGTCGTGGCAGGCGCGGCGGAGCGCCATGGAATCGCCGAGCCCGCGGGTGATGGCGATGTCGGCCCTGGTTGGACGCTTGGGCAGCTCGGGCAGGCGGGCGCGCGCGCCGGCCAGCGCCGGCTTGTCCTTGGCGAAGGAGATTTCCATGTCGTGGTCGCCGGAAATCGCGCGCATGCACACGGTCACGGCGCGCTTGAAGGCCTCGCCCTCGCCGCCCGATTTCGGCTTGCCGCCGCGCTGATTGTCTCCGGGACCTGCCATCTCGTCGTTCTTACTCTGCAGCTACTGCTTTTTGCGTCGAAGGCGCAGGGACCCGCTCGCCATCGTTCATTGCCGCATGGGCCCATTCGAGCGCTGCCAGCCTGACATCCTTGATCGCTTCCATTTCGGTTTCCCCATCGCCGGTACAGCCGGGCAGCGCCGGAATGGTCGCAAGCCAACCGCCTCCTTCCGAGGCGCCGAGTGGCCGCAATACAACCTCATAGGCGGTCGGGTCGAACAGAGATCCATCCGATACGGTGACGTTCGAATTGTCCATCATCGTGTTCCCTCCTCATCAAGGAACTTCACCAGCATCACTATGTATACCGGCTTTATCGGGCGTCGTGCCGGTATCGTAAGCCGACGACCACCCTGCGGATTGCCGATCTTGTAATGTGAACCGCCGCTTGGTTTCCGACAGGCGATACCAGCTTCCGCGCAAGCCCTTTCCACATCCTTGATCCGCCAATCGGCGAGTGGATTAGACCGCATCCGCTCGATAGTCTTACCCATCGCAGCGAACCGCGTGAACCATCCTACCCCAGCACCACGTTCGCCGCGCTCTCCTTCAGTTCCTCGCCGAAGACGCGTTGGTAGAACTCGGCGACCAGGGCGCGTTCGAGTTCGTCGCACTTGTTGAGGAAGGTCAGGCGAAAGGCGTGGCCGACGTCGCCGAAGATCTCGGCATTCTCGGCCCAGGTGATGACGGTGCGCGGGCTCATGACGGTGGCGAGATCGCCGTTCATGAAGGCCGAGCGGGTCATGTCGGCGACGCGGACCATGCGGTTGACGATGTCGCGGCCCTTGTCGTTGCGGTAGTGCTTGGCCTTGGCCAGCACGATGTTCACTTCGTTGTCGTGCGGCAGGTAGTTCAGCGTGGTGACGATGGACCAGCGGTCCATCTGCGCCTGATTGATCTGCTGCGTGCCGTGGTAGAGGCCGGTGGTGTCTCCGAGGCCGACCGTGTTGGCGGTGGCGAAGAGGCGGAAGGCCGGGTGCGGCCGGATGACGCGGCTCTGGTCGAGCAGGGTGAGGCGGCCGGAGGACTCCAGCACCCGCTGGATGACGAACATGACGTCCGGCCGGCCGGCGTCGTACTCGTCGAAGCAGAGCGCAACGTTGTGCTGGTAGGCCCAGGGCAGGATGCCGTCGCGGAACTCCGTGACCTGCTTGCCCTCCTGGAGAACGATCGCGTCCTTGCCGACCAGATCGATGCGGCTGACGTGGCTGTCGAGGTTGACGCGCACCATCGGCCAGTTGAGGCGGGCCGCAACCTGCTCGATGTGGGTGGACTTGCCGGTGCCATGGTAGCCCGAGATCATGACGCGCCTGTTGAAGGCGAAGCCGGCCAGGATGGCCATCGTCGTCTCGCGGTCGAACAGGTAGTCCGGGTCGACGTCCGGCACGTGCGGGTCGGCGACCGAATAGGCCGGGACCACCATGCTGGATTCGAAGCCGAAGACCTCCTTGACCGAAACGGTGGTGTCGGGAAGATTGGCGATATCGCGGTCGATCTTGTTCATCATGCCTCCGGCGCACCGGCCGTACGGGCGCTGCCGTTCATATTGTCCTTGCTTTTCGGGGGCTGTCCTTAGCAGACGCCGCGCTCAACAGAAACCCGATTGTTTGAGCACACGGTAGGCCTGGACCACGTCGCGGAACCGGTCTTCCGAACCCCGGTCGCCACCATTCGCATCGGGATGATGGCGCTTCACCAGTTCCTTATAGCGCGCCTTGATGTCGGCGCCAGTCGCTTTGTCATCAAGTCCAAGCGTTTCCAGCGCCTTGGCCTCAAGCGGCTTGGCGCGGCGCTGTTTGGGCTGCGGGCGCTCCTCGCCGCCGAACAGGTTGAATGGATCGCGCACGCTCCTGTAGTAGCCGGCACGGCCCGACCGCTTCTGCGCGATGTCGGGGCTGCTCCTGGTGCTGCTGTTGATCCCCATCGTCCAGGTCGGGCGATGGCCTGTCAGCGCCTCCTTCTGGAAGCGCGCGATGTCGGTGTCGCCGAGCCCGGAGAAATAGTTGTAGCCCTTGTTGTAGGCGCGCACGTGGTCGAGGCAGAAGCGGAAATACTCCCCTTCCTTCATGCGGCCGACCGGAGCCTTGTGCAGCCCCGCTTCCGCACAGCCATCCCACTGGCACTGCGGCGCGCGCGACTTCACCTCCGCATCCGGGTCGGGCCGGATGCGAATCCGGTCGAAGAGTTTCGAGTTCGGCTTCATGGCGGATCGATTATGGGTGCTTCGCACTGCGATACAAGAATTGACTTTTCGGGAAGGATGACCCTAACCCCCGATTTGCGCCCCCCGGCGCAGAGTTTTTTCGCATATGGTGGGAGCACTTCATCATGTCCATCCAGTCGCGCATCGAATCCAAGCTCCGGGACAGGTTCTCGCCCGAACGCCTGACGGTGATGAACGAGAGTCATCTGCACGCCGGCCACCACCATGCAGAGTCCGGCCACCACGAGGAATTCGACGGCAAGGGCGAAACCCATTTCCGCGTCCGCATCGTCGCCCCCGCCTTCTCGGGGATGAGCCGTATCGAGCGCCACCGTGCCGTCAACGAGTTGCTGGCCGACGAACTGGCCGGCGGGGTGCATGCGCTGGCCGTGGAACCCGCCGCGCCGGGCGAACCGACACGGTGGTGAGCGGGGACTACCAGATGGTCCTTACATGCTCGTAATGAAGGATCTTGTCGTCGGCCGTCACCACCGGAACACCGATGTGGCGGCTGGTGGCCACGATGAAGCGGTCGGCCGGATCCTTGTGAAAATCGCCGGGCAGGCGAGTGGATTGGACGGCGATCGAATTGTCCAAGGGCACAAATTCGACGGCCTTCGACCGACCAACCTCATCGAGCCATGCCTGCGGCTCCAGAGCCAGACCGATCCGGCCGCGAGCCACTAGTGCCGCGATCTCCCAGGCGGAAATCGCCGAGACATATATTCGCCCGTCGTCCTGCGCGGCCGCCAACGCACGCGAAGCCTGTTCGCTCAATTTCTGGATGTCGCCTCCTGCCCACCATACCAGAACGTGCGTGTCCAGCAGGATCATCCGAGCGATTCCCACTCCTCCTCGTCCACCGCAGGAGCGAAAGGATCATCATACCAAAGCACGCTTCCCTTGAGTGCTTCGCTGGGACCAGGTTGCTCGGCTTGAAGGCGCCGTAGTTCGAGCGTCGGCTTTCCCCGCTCGGTGATGACGATGGGTTCGCCACTGGCCTCCACTCGCCTGAAATACTCGAGCGCCTTTGCCTTGAACCTGGACTTTGAGACATGCTCGGTCATCGCCGCATCCCTTCCGTCCCATAAGGGTAAGGCTAGAAGTGACCATGGTCAATGACCATGGTCACAAGATCAGAAAGCGCAGCAGGCCGCCCTAGACCCCTTTCACCAGGTTAGTTTCCAGCGGCCGGATCCTGAGCTTTACGATGCGGTTGCGGTTGCGTTTCATGACGATGAAGCGCTTGCCGTGGAAGGTGAAGGCCTGCTTCTCCTCCGGGATCATCTGCGCCTCGTGGATGACGAGGCCGGCGATGGTGGTCGCCTCGTCGTCGGGAAGCTCCCAGTCCAGCGCGCGATTCAGGTCGCGAATAGGCACGCCGCCGTCGACCACCACCGATCCGTCCGCTTCCTGCTTGACGCCCTGCATGTCAACGTCGTGCTCGTCGGCGATCTCGCCGACGATCTCCTCGATGATGTCCTCGAGCGTCACCAGCCCCTCGACCTCGCCGTACTCGTCGACGACGATGGCGATATGGGCCTTGCGGCGCAGGAAGGCGTTCAGCTGGTCGCGCAGCGTGGTCGTGTCGGGCACGAACCAGGCTTTCCTGGCCACCGCCATGATGTCGATCTGTGCCGGATCGTTGCCGACCTCGTGCAACGCCCGCAAAAGATCCTTGGCGTGGACGACGCCGACGATGTTGTCGGTCTCGCCCTTGAAGATGGGCATGCGGGTGTAGGGGCTTTGCAGGATGTCGCGGACGACCACGTCCGCCGGGGCGTCGGCATTGACCATCCGCATGGCCGTGCGGTGGATCATGATGTCGGAGACTTCGAGTTCGGCGAGGTCGAGCAGCCCGCCGACCCTGTCGCGGTCCTGCTTCACGAAGGCGCCCTCGCGGTGCAGGACCTCGACCGTGCCGCGCAGTTCCTCATGGGCGGAGACCATGGGCGCATCCCGCCCAAGGTTGATGCCGAAGAGCTGCAGGAGGCCGCGCACGACGAAGTTCGCCATGCTGGAGACCGGACCGAAGATGAAGACGACGACCCGCGCGAAGGGCGAGACGAAGAGCGCGAACTGTTCCGGCCTAAACAGCGCCAGCGACTTCGGCAGGATCTCGGAGAAGATGACGAGAAGCACGGTCATGCCGATGGTGGCGTAGACCACGCCTCTGTCGCCAAAGATCGACAGGAGCACGCTGGTGGCGAGCGCCGATGCAAGGATGTTGACGAGGTTGTTGCCGATGAGCAGCGCCCCGACCAGCCGGTCCTTGCGCTCGATCATGCGCTCCACGGTCGTGGCGCGGGGATCACCCCCCGCCGCCAGCGAGTGGAGGCGCGCCCGCGAGACGGCCGTCATGCCGGTCTCGGTGCCCGAGAAGAGGAACGAGAAGATGATCAGCACCAGGATGATACCGCCGATCACCCACAATTCGGTCGTCATCCTGGATGGTTCTCCCTGAGGAACGATAAGACTTCCGAGGCCGGCACGTCCTTCGCGACGAAGGATTGCCCGATCCCGTGGGTCAGGATGAAGGTTAGTGCGCCGCGCGTGACCTTCTTGTCCTGCGCAATATAGGAAAGAAGCCGCTCCGCGTCAGGGAGGCTGCCGGGAATGTCTTGCATGCGCGTCGGCAGGCCGACGGCGGAGAGATGTCTTTCCACCCGCGTGGCATCATCCGGGCTGCACTGGTTGAGCCGCGCCGAAAACCGGTGCGCCAGCGCCATTCCGATCGCCACGCCCTCGCCGTGCACGAGGCGCGCTCCGTCGTAATCGACGGCCGCTTCCAGCGCATGGCCGAAGGTGTGGCCGAGATTGAGCAGAGCGCGGTCGCCCGTCTCGAATTCGTCGCGCGCCACCACCTCGGCCTTGGCGCGGCAGGATTCGGCGATTGCTTGCGTGCGCGCCTGACCGCCGGCGAAGACCTCGCGCCAGTTTGCCTCCAGCCATTGGAAAAACTCCGGCCGGTCGATCAGCCCGTATTTGGCGACTTCGGCGTAGCCGGCGCGGAACTCGCGCTCCGGCAAGGTGTCGAGCACGCCGGTGTCGGCGAGCACGAGTTGCGGCTGATGGAAGAGACCGACGAGGTTCTTGCCCTGCGCCGTGTTGATGCCGGTCTTGCCGCCAACGGAGGAATCCACCTGGGCGAGCAGCGACGTCGGCACCTGGACGAAGCGCATGCCGCGCCGCACGATGCCGGAGGCGAACCCCGCGAGGTCGCCGACGACGCCGCCGCCCAGCGCTACGACGATATCTCGGCGCTCCAGACGCGCTGACAGGATGCCGTCGACCACGTCCTGGAGGCGTTCGAAGCTCTTGGTGCGTTCGCCGGGCGCGACGACGATGGAGGTGGAGGCAATGTCGGCCGCCGCGAGGCCGGCCGCAAAGGCTTCCAGATGGGCGCCCGCGACGTTCTCGTCCGTGACGATGGCCGCGCGCACGCCGGGCATGCGCGCCGCGATCTCGGCGCCCGCCCGCTCCGTCAGGCCGGGGCCGATCAGGATGTCGTACGCGCGATCCCCGAGCCCGACCTCCACGCGCACGGGTTCGCTACCGACCGGGTCGCCCGTCATGCGTCGTCCTTCACCGTTTTCGATCCGTCGAAATACGCGGCCAGCGCCGCAATCGCCTCCGCGGCGATGACTTCCTTGGACTCCGCGCGGGTCGGCACCGTGACGTCCGCCAGTGCGTAGACGGGATAGCGGTCTTTCATGAGCCGCTGCATCACCGCCCTCGGGTCCGGGTTCTTGAGCAGCGGCCTGTTGCGGTTCTTGACGACCCGTTCCATGAGCACGTCGAGGTCCGCCTTCAACCAGATCGAGACGCCGTTCGCGGCGATCGCGGCACGCGTATCCTCGTTCATGAAGGCGCCGCCACCGGTGGACACGACACGTCCGCCTTCCTCGATCAGGCGCGCGATCACGCGGCGCTCCAGCGACCGGAACTCCGGTTCGCCATAAAGCTCGAACAGGTCCGGCACGGTCAGGCGCGACACGCTCTCGATCTCTTGGTCGCTGTCGATGAAGGGCATGCCCAGCATCTGCGCGACCTTGCGTCCGATCGCCGTCTTGCCAGCGCCCATGAGCCCCACGAAGACGATCGAGCGGCCGCCGAGTTTTTCTCGCAGCTTCAGGTCGATGGCTTCGGCCACGGCGTTCATCGGTCTCGTTCCCTCAAGCGGCGTATGCACATGAAAAGGCCGCTGGCGTCAAGCAAGCCGCGCCGGAACCGCCACCCCTGCCAGGGTTGAATTAGGTCGACCCGCGACGCATAAGGAAGGCGGCGGGACATGAATGGGGTTAGAAAAAGCAGTATGCCGACCCTTTTTCGGTTTCTTGTGACGATCGCAATACTGGTTGGGATCGCCTACGGCGCAATGTTCGCGCTTGTTACGTTCGTCGAGCCCAACAAGGGCGAGATGACGGTTCGCATCCCCGCCGAAAGGCTCAATCCGCGCGAGTGACGCGCGTCCCGCACCGATGAACAGCAACGCCGCGATCGAAGCATTCCTGGAAATGATGAGCGCCGAACGCGGCGCGGCGGCCAACACGCTCGACGCCTATCGCCGCGACCTCGAGGACGCCCATGGCGCGATGCCGAAGGACCGCGGCCTAGCGCACGCTTCGGTGCTCGACGTGCGGGCGCACCTCGAAGGGATCGCCGCGCAGGGCTTTGCCGCCTCGACCCAGGCGAGGAAGCTCTCCGCGCTGCGGCAGTTCTTCCGCTTCCTCTATTCGGAAGGCATCCGGCCCGACGACCCGACCGGCACGGCGGAGGCACCGCGGAAGCCGCGCTCCCTGCCCAAGACGCTGAGCGAAGCCGAAACCGGC
This sequence comes from Aquibium oceanicum, assembly GCF_001889605.1. Classification (NCBI taxonomy): domain Bacteria; kingdom Pseudomonadati; phylum Pseudomonadota; class Alphaproteobacteria; order Hyphomicrobiales; family Phyllobacteriaceae; genus Aquibium; species Aquibium oceanicum. The sequence continues at coordinate 4,774,366 of NZ_CP018171.1, forward strand.
CGGCTGATCGAACGCGCCGAAGCGGAGGCGGCAGCGCCCCCGCCGGGCGTTTCCAGGGAAGCGGCGGTCCGGCTGCACGCCCTCGTCGAGGTGCTCTACGCTACGGGCCTGCGCGTTACCGAGCTCGTCGGGCTGCCGCTCGGCGTGGCGCTGCGCGACGACCGCTTCTTCGTCGTGCGGGGCAAGGGCGACAAGGAGCGCATGGTGCCGCTCTCGGCCAAGGCGCGCGCGACGATGTCCGCCTGGCTGCGCGTGAGGGCGGAGAATCCGGCGAGCGCCGAAAGCCCCTGGCTGTTTCCGGCCCGCTCCGAGACGGGATACCTGCCGCGCCAGGTCTTCGCGCGCGACCTCAAGGCGCTCGCCGCGCGGGCCAGCGTTCCGGTGTCGGCTATATCCCCGCACGTCATCCGCCATGCCTTTGCCAGCCACCTGCTCCAGAACGGCGCCGATCTGCGCGCCGTGCAGTTGCTGCTCGGCCACGCCGACATATCCACCACCCAGATTTACACCCACGTGCTGGAGGAACGGCTGGTCAGGCTGGTGAACGAACACCATCCGCTTGCCGACTAGCCCCCCGAACGCTATGTGGAGGCAACTTTTCAGCCCGTAGGGACGTTCAGCCAGCGTTCCGGTACGCGATTTCACGGGCTCGAGGCGGCGTCGGTCCAGTAGCGAATGTACAATTATCTAGAATTCGAAAAACCCGTTGCCGATCTTGAAGGCCAGATCCTGGAGCTGAAGAAGCTCTCGGAAAGCGGCGAATCCGTGAACGTCGCGGACGAGATCGCGCGGCTCGAGAAGCGTTCGAGCGACGCGCTGCGCGACATCTACAAGGCGCTCCAGCCCTGGCAGAAGGCGCAGGTGGCCCGCCATCCCGACCGGCCGCATTGTCTCGACTACGTCGGGTCGCTCTTCACCGACTTCACGCCACTCGCCGGCGACCGCCTCTACGGCGACGACGAGGCGATCATCGGCGGATTCGCCCGCTTCCGTGGCGAGCCCGTCGCGATCCTCGGCCAGGAAAAGGGCGCCGACACCAAGAGCCGGCTCCGGCACAATTTCGGCATGGCGCGGCCGGAAGGCTACCGCAAGGCCGTGCGGATCATGGAGCTCGCCGACAGGTTCAAGGTGCGCCTGGTGACGCTGGTGGACACGGCGGGAGCCTATCCCGGCATCGGCGCGGAGGAGCGCGGACAGGCCGAGGCGATCGCGCGCTCCACCTCGGCCTCTCTCGGCCTCAAGGTGCCGGTGGTGTCGGTCGTCATCGGCGAAGGCGGCTCGGGCGGCGCCATTGCCATTGCCACCGCCAACAAGGTCTACATGCTCGAGCACTCGATCTATTCGGTCATCTCGCCGGAGGGAGCAGCCTCGATCCTGTGGCACGATTCGACCCGCGCCCGCGACGCCGCGACCTCGATGAAGATCACCGCCAAGGATCTGCTCGACATGAAGGTCATCGATGGCATTGTCGCCGAACCGCTAGGCGGCGCCCATCGCGGGCCTGAGGCGGCGATCAGGTCGGTGGGCGAACAGATCGACAAGGCGTTCGTCGAACTCGCCGGTTCCAACATGGACTACCGCGAGCATCGCCGCGACAAGTTCCTGGCGATCGGGCGGAACATATAGCCGTCAGCGCCGGGCGCGCCTTCGCTATTTCGCAAGCTTTCCAGCGCTCCCGCCATAAAATCGACAATCCTGTGGCCCTATGACGTTTGCGTGAGAGGGGCGGACGGGACCTTGCGGTAAGCAATTCTCAAGGTTAACGGCCGTAACGTCCCCGCGGATCGGTCGCGGCAACTGCCCGGCCTCCCGTACCGCGAACGCAGGTTTTGAAGTCTTGAGCATGATTGCCAGCCTTACCCGGATCAGCATCCTCGCCGCCGCGCTCGCGGTTGCGGGCTGCACCGAAACCGCCCTGAATTCCGCCGGCATCAAGGCCAACAAGCAGCTTCCCAGCCAGATCCTTGCCTCCATGCAGGCCAAGGGCATGGAGAAGGACGCCCCGGTGATGGCGCGCGTCTTCAAGGAAGAGGGCAAGCTGGAAATCTGGAAGCAGAAGAAGTCGGGCCGCTACGACCTCATCGCGACGTACGACATCTGCAAATGGTCGGGCAAGCTCGGGCCGAAGTTCGTCGAGGGCGACCGGCAGGCCCCGGAAGGCTTCTACGACGTGCGGCCTTCGCAGCTGAACCCGCAATCCAACTATCACCTGGCGTTCAACATGGGCTATCCCAACGCCTACGACCGCGCCCATGGCCGCACCGGCTCCAACCTGATGGTGCACGGCGCCTGCTCGTCCTCGGGCTGCTATTCCATGACCGACGCACAGGTGGAGGAAATCTACGCCTTCGCCCGCGACGCCTTCCGCGGCGGCCAGACAGAATTCCAGATCCAGGCGTTCCCGTTCCGCATGACGCCCGAGAACATGGCGCGCTACAAGGACGACCCGAACTACGAATTCTGGACCATGCTGAAGGAAGGCTACGACCACTTCGAGATCACCAAGGTTCCGCCGAAGGTCGACGTCTGCGAGAAGCGCTACGTCTTCAACCGCATCCCGGGAAACGGCGCGGTCTTCCAGCCGACGGCAGCCTGCCCTCCGATGAGCCAGCCAGACGCCCTGATGTCGGCCTACCAGAGCTACAAGAGCCAGTTCGACAGCGCCTTCGCCTCGCATGCTGCCAGACGCGCGTCCAATCCGCCGAGCCCCACGATCGCCGGCCTCCAGGAGGCGAAGCTCGTGGCCGAATGGTCGAAGAAGCGCTCTCGCGGCGAACGCGTGCCGGTGGAGCCGCCGTCGCTCGCACCCGACGGCACCGTGGTTTCCACCACGGCGCGGATGGGCCGCATCGATTCGCCCGCCGGACGCCGCATGGCCGAGATCGAGGCCAAGGAAGCCGAAAAGAAAAAGGCCGAAGAAGAAAAGAAGGCTGCCGCCGCGCTGAAGGTAGCGGAGGCGGAAGCGGCCAAGGTCGCGGCAGCCCAGGCGGCGGAAGCCGCGAAGGCCGCCGAAACCGCGGCCGCCGAACCGGCGCCGGCGGCCGAGACGGTTGAGACCGACGAGGCCGGCGGCGGCCTCTTCGGCGCGGTGCGCAAGCGCGTCGGATCGATCGGCAATCTCTTCGGCAGCTGACGCCGTCCCCGTGACCGGGTCCGAAGACGTCTACGACCTCAGGGGACTCAACTGCCCCCTGCCCGTGCTGAAGACGCGGCGGCGGCTGGCCGACCTGCCCTCGGGCGGCCTGCTCTGGGTCGAGACCACGGACCCGCTCGCCGTCATCGACATCCCCGCCTTCTGCACCGAAGCAGGCCACCGGCTCGTCGAGAGCCTGAGCGTGGCGGGCGGGCACAGGTTCTTGATAGAACGGGCCTGAGCGGCGGCTGAACTCAGCCCCTGAAGCCGGCGATCGCGAGCGGATTGTCCTCAAGCGCGGCGCGATCGGGAGTGTCGATCCGCGGCTGGCCGGCGAAGGCGTCGAACAGGCGCCGAACGTAATCCTGCGGCATGTCGAGCGTGATCATGACGATTCGCACCCCGCGCGGGCCCTCAGGCCACCTCTCAAGCCGCACCGGCGGATGCAGCACCTTCTGGACGCCGTGGATGACGAGCGGCCGGTCGCGGTTCTCGACCGTCTCGATGATGCCCTTCATGCGCAGCAGCTGATCGCCGTGGGTGGAGCGCAGGAGATCGAGGAAGTTTTCCACCGTGGCCAGCGGCAGCGGCCGGTCCAGCACCAGCGAAACGGTGCGGATGCGCTCGTCGTGCCGGTGGCCATGGTCATGGTCATGGTGGTGATCGTGGCCGTGATGGTCATGCGCATGCGCATGAAGAGCCTCGTCGCGCAGCCAGCGCGCCACGTCGACGCTCTTGGTCGCCGGATCGTAGAGGCCGCAGTCCAGCAGTGCCGCGGGCCCGGCGTCCGGGCCGAGGACCGGGGCGCCGGGGTTCAGCGCCGCGATCCGCGAGCGCAGCTCCGCGACAGCGGCTTTGTCGGCCAAGTCCGTCTTGGTCAGCACGATTCGGTCGGCGACAGCAACCTGCTTCACGGCTTCGGCGTGGCGATCGAGCGTCGCGGCGCCATTGACCGCGTCGACGACGGCGACGACGCCGTCGAGGCGATAGGCGGCGACGATCGCCGGGTGGGCCATGATCGACTGCAGGACGGGCACCGGGTCGGCGAGGCCCGTGGTCTCGACGATCACCCGCCGCAACGGCTGGATGCGGCCGGTCTGCATGCGGTCGGCGAGGTCGGCCAGCGTATCGACCAGTTCGCCGCGCACCGTGCAGCACAGACATCCGTCCGAAAGTTCGATGACGCCGTCGGAGGACTGCTCGACGAGAAGGTGGTCGATGGCGACGTCGCCGAACTCGTTGATGATGACGGCGGTGTCGGTGAGCGCCGGATCTTTCAGAAGTCGGTTGAGCAGCGTCGTCTTGCCAGCGCCGAGGAAGCCCGTGAGGACGGTGACGGGGACCGGGGCGGCGGGGGTGTACACCGCCGCGCCTACTGGACGACGCTCGCCTTCACCGGGGTGTAGTCCGGGCGAGGCGTCGGGATCGGGACGTCGGCATATTCGACCGGCGCGGCAAAGGGCGAGCGCGGTCCTGTGGCGCCGCCGAGCCCGACGGCGACGAGGATAGGCTCGCGGGACGGCTCGTGCAGGTTGGGCGAAGAGATGATCACCTTGCCGTTCTTGTCGACCTCGCCCGCGTCGAGGCGCGCCCTGTAGGCGGCCTTGGTGCAGATCCGCTCGCGCATGTTGATCGGCTGGTCGAGCCCCTCGCCCTGAGGCTTTATGGTGGCGAGCGTCGGCGCATTTGCGGTGGCGGCGCCGAATCCCGCGGCCAGGAGGTCCGCGGCCTTGACCGCGCGCTCCTCGGACGAGCGCTCGCCGATGACCACCGCCAGCAGCGTCCGGTCGTCACGGGTCGCGGTCGCAACGAGGTTGAAGCCCGCCGGGCAGGTGTAGCCGGTCTTCATGCCATCGGTGCCGTCGAAGCGGCGGATCAGATCGTTGTGGTTCTTGATCTTGGCATTGCCGGCGACGATGCCCTCGAGCTTGAAATAGGATTCGTACTGCGGAAATTCCGTGCGCAGCGCCCGGGCAAGCACGGCGAGATCGTGGGCGGTCGAATACTGCTCTTCCGAATGCAGGCCGTGCGCGTTGACCCAGTGCGACCCGGTCATGCCGAGACGCAGGGATTCGGCGTTCATGCGCGCGGCGAAGGCCTTTTCCGAACCCGCGATGCTCTCGCCGATGGCGGTGGCGACATCGTTGGCCGACTTGACCATGATGATCTTCAGAGCATTGTCCAGGGTGAGTTCCGAGCCCGGCGCATAGCCCATCTTGCTCGGCGGCTCCTTGGCGGCGTTCTTGGTCATGCGCACCGGCGATTCAAGCGTCACTTCCCCCGCCTGGATGGCACGGAAGACGACATAGGTCGTCATCAGCTTCGACAGCGACGCCGGGTACCAGCGCTGGAAGGCATCCTCCTGCTCGATGACCTTGCCGCTGCCGAGATCGACGAGGATGGAAGGCCCGGCCAAGGCGGGTCCGGCGGCCAGCAGCGCGGCAGCGAACGCGGTACCCGCGGCGCTCAGGACGAACTGTCGGGCGATCTGCCTGACGATGGGTCTGGTCGATTTCACTTTCGCCTCGCGAGGAAATTGCGATACGGTCGCCCAAATCCGGCCGGAAGGCCGAACCGCGGGCATTGCGCTCGTATCTATCGCATGTGGCGCCGGAATGGCAAAACGCCTCCGATCACGAAATCGCGGGGCGGCCGGACGCGGCGCGCGCACCAGACGGAGTTTGACCGAATGCCGATACTGAACCGGGCCGCCGAGATGCAGAAGGAAGTGGCGGAGTGGCGCCGCCATCTTCACCGAAACCCCGAGCTCAACTTCGACCTATTCACGACCTCGGCCTTCGTGGCCGACAAGCTGCGCGAATTCGGCTGCGACGAGGTGGTGACCGGGATCGCCAAGACCGGCGTGGTGGGCATCATCAACGGCCGGCTGGGCTCGGGTCCGACGCTCGGCATGCGCGCCGACATGGACGCCCTGCCGATCCGGGAGACGAGCGGCGTCGAGCACACATCGCAGAACGCCGGCGCCATGCACGCATGCGGCCATGACGGCCACACCTCCATGCTCCTGGGCGCCGCGAAGTACCTCGCCGAGACGCGCAACTTCGCGGGCCGGGTGGCGGTCATATTCCAGCCGGCGGAGGAAGGCGGCGGCGGCGGCAACGTGATGGTGCAGGAGGGCATGATGGAGCGCTTCGGCATCGAGCGCGTCTACGGGATGCACAACGAGCCCGGCCTGCCGGTCGGCCAGTTCGCGACCCGCACCGGACCGATCATGGCCTCGACCGCGGAGTTCACCATTACCGTGCGCGGCAAGGGCGGGCACGCCGCCTTCCCGCACCAGACGGTCGACCCGATCGTCATCATGAGCCAGATCGTCGGCGCCATGCAGACGGTGGTCTCGCGCAGCGCCGATCCGCTCGACGCCCTCGTGGTGTCGGTGACCAAGTTCCACGCCGGCGACGCCTACAACGTCATTCCCGAGACCGCCGAAATCGCCGGCACGGTGCGCACCCTGCGCAAGGACGTCGCCGCGCTGGCCGAAAAGCGCATCCGCACCATCGTCTCCAGGATCGCCGAAGCCGGCGACGCGGTGGCCGAGATCGACTACGACGCCAACTATCCCGTCACCTTCAACCACGCCGACGAGACCGCCTTCGCCGTCGCGGTGGCCCGGGAAGTGGCGGGCGAGCCCAACGTCGAGGACGACATGCCGGCGGTGATGGGCGGCGAGGATTTCTCCTACATGCTGGAGGCCCGGCCTGGCTCATTCATCTTCATCGGCAACGGCGACACGGCCAACCTCCACCACCCCGCCTACGACTTCAACGACGAGGCAATCCCGCACGGCATCTCCTACTGGGTGCGTCTGGCGGAGAAGTCGCTGGCGGCCTGAGCGGCGGCCCTTCCGGAAACGTGCGGCGGCGCCCGCCGGGGCACGTCGCAGGCGTAGCGCCTCGCCGCCGAAATGGCGCGAACCTATTGGCGAATCCGCCGCGAGAGGGTATTGAAACGCCCGGGGTCCCGTAGCTCAGTAGGATAGAGCATCAGATTCCTAATCTGAGGGTCACAGGTTCGAATCCTGTCGGGATCACCACTGAGATAACTGGCCAAGTCGGGCGTCGGCGGGAAGATCGGGCTTCGCGGCGAGGTGTCGCGGAACGTCTTGCGTCTTCACCGGCCCTGTCCATCTTCGGGGATACCTTTTGAAAATCCCGCGCCCCTACAAGGCGGTTGAGCTTTTCGGGCGGACATGCCAAACACGACTTTTAACGGAGCGCAAACAGCCTTGCAGGATGCAGCCGACGTCAAGCCGTCTTTCGGGTTTACTCGGATCGCGACCAAGCGCCGAGAGTACCTGAAACCCCACGCATCCGGTCGCATTCTGGAGATCGGCCCCTTCGACAACCCGACATTCCGCCGAGAATTTGGAGATTCGGTCGAGTATCTCGACTACTTTTCAAGGGAAGAGTTGCGGGCCATGCATGAAGGCAACCCGCGTCGGAAGCTGGAAGCGATGGTTGACGTCGATCATGTCGTCAAGTCCCGAGACTTTACCTCCAGTATCGACGGGCGGTTCGACCTCATCGTCGCAAACCACGTCATTGAGCACGTACCCGACACGATACATTGGCTGAACCAGCTGGCCGGCCTTCTGAACCCCGGCGGCAAGCTGTTCCTGGCCGTCCCCGATCGCAGATACACCTTCGACTATTTCAGGCAAGAATCACGCGCGAGCGAGATGCTTCGGGCTAACCAGGAAGGGCTGGAGAAACCAAGCGTCTGGCATCTGACCGACGCCTATTACTACCATTGCCGGATCGATCTGAACGAGCTTTGGGAAGGAAATCTTCCCGTGTTCCGGCCTCGTTTCAGCTTTGCAAAGGCGCACGCCATGGCGCGGGAGCGTAGCGTCGAATACACGGATGCGCACTGCTGGGTGTTTACGCCGGACAGTTTCAAGAAGTGCATCGCGGAACTCAAGTCCGCTGAGGTGGTGAAGCTGGACATTTCGGACGTACGCCCGCCAGCACGGATGACGAACGAGTTCTGGGCTTTGCTTGCCTAGGCTGGTGCCGCTCTCGCGGGATCATCGATCAGATACCACGAAGAGCTTGCCCCGCCGCTGACCGCTCGCGGTCGTTCGCCGTATTCAAAATTTCATCGCCTTCGGCGTCAGTACCTAACCGCGGCTGCCGGAATCAGCCCATCTCCCCCGAATGATCCTTCAGCGCGGTGGCGAGCTGCATGGCGAAGCGGGCCGAGGCGACGGGGAGGGTGCGGCCGCGCATCTGGCCGAGGATGAGGTTGCCGGGCGGCAGGTCGCGTTCCGAGATGGGGCGGAAGACGATCGAGCCGTCGCCGGGATCGCGCAGGCCGATGGGAATCTGAAAACCGATCACGCCTTCGTGCAGGACGTAGTGGCGGATGAGCTCGAAGCTCTCGGTCTCGACCACTGGCGAGACGCGGCGGGTGCCGCGGCGTGCGGCGAAGTCGAGGAGGTGGCGTACGCCGAACTTGGCCGAGGGCGCCACGTGCGGCGTGTCGAGGCAGTCGCGCAGGCGCAGTTCCGGCTTGCGCGCGAGCGGGTGGTCGGCTCGCATCACGACGTTGACGGCCTGCGGCGCGACGTGGACGACCTCGAAATCGACGAGATAGACCGGCTCGAACACCAGCGCGAGATCGCTCGAATAGGTCGCCAGTTCCTGTTCGGCCTGGGCGCGGTCGCGCACGTTGACGCTGAAGGTGACGCCCCGGTGTTCGGCGCGGTAGCGGGCGATCTGCTGCGGTAGAAAATAAGGCAGCAGCGCCTGCGAGCAGGCGATGGAGACGCGGCCGCGCCGCTCGCCGGAGAGGTCGGCGACCTGCCCCTGCACGCGCGAAAGGTCCGACAGCGTGGCGCGGTAGTGGTGCAGGACGAGTTCGCCCGCCGGGTTGAGGCGTACCCCGCCGGCCAGCCGCTCGAAGATCTCGGCGCCGAATTCGTCCTCGAAACGGTTGATGCGGCGGTTGAGCGCCGAGGCAGTGATGTTCATGTCCTCCGCCGCCCTGCGCATGGAGCCGGCCCGGGCCACGGCCTCGATCAGGCGAAAAGTCTGCAAGTGCCTCATGCGGCTTGCCTTTTCCGAAGGCGGTGCATTTTCTGCACCACATCGGTGAAATCATAGCAGTTTGAGCGAACGGGAAAAGCTGCAAGCTGTCGGCGAACGTCTTTTCCTGTTCCAGAGGGGCTCCGCCAATGCAGATAACCAGACGAAACTTCCTCGCGTCCGGCGCCGCACTTGCCGGCACGCTTCCGTTCGCCCGCGCCTTTCCCGCCTTCGCTGCCGGCGACACGCTGGTTGTCGTCAACGGCCAGACCGTCAATTCGCTCGACCTTCACCGCACCGGCACCAACCGGGCGAGCTACGAGATCGCCATCAACTGCTACGACCGCCTCGCCCGCTTCGGAACCAAGCCGACGGAGGATGGCGGCGTCAGCTTCGACTATTCCAAGATCGAGCCGGAACTGGCCGAATCCTGGGAGATCTCCGACGACGGGCTGACCATCACCTTCAAGCTCAAGCCCGACGCGTTGTTCCAGGACGGCACCCCGGTGACCGCGCACGACGTGAAGTGGTCGTTCGACCGCGCCGTCTCCGTCGGCGGCTTCCCGACCACCCAGATGCAGGCCGGCGGCTTCGTGCGGCCCGACCAGTTCGAGGCGGTCGACGACGCGACCTTCGTGGTCAAGCTCGACAAGCCCTCGAAGCTGTCGCTGCCCGACCTCGCCGTGCCGGTTCCCTTCGTCATCAACTCCAAGCTTGCCAAGGAGAACGCCACCGAGGCCGATCCCTGGGCGATGGAATACCTGCACCAGAACACGATCGGCTCGGGCGCCTACAAGGTCAGCCGCTGGGACAACGGCCAGCAGGTCGTCTACGAGCGCTTCGACGGCTGGGTCGGCGGACCGCTGCCAGCCATCCGTCGCATCATCCGCCGGGAGGTTCCCTCCTCCGCCACCCAGCGCGCCCTGGTCGAGCGCGGCGACGTTCAGATCGCCTTCGGCATTCCCGACAAGGACGCGGCGGAACTGGCTGAAATGCTGAAGGTCGATTCGACCCCGATCGCCAACTGCGTCCATGCATTGTGCCTGAACACCAAGTTCGAGCCGTTCACCGACCCGAACGTGCGCAAGGCGATAGCCTGGGCGCTCCCCTACGAGGACATCTTCAAGACCGCCGCCTATGGCCGCGGCGCGCCGTTGTGGGGCGGCGAGACGGAGATCACCGACACGGCCTGGCCGCGCAAGTCGCCCTATTCGACCGACATCGAGAAGGCCAAGGAACTGATGGCCGCCTCGGCCTATCCCGATGGCTTCGAAGTGCCGCTGTCGATCGCGCTCGATCTTGCCGGCTGGATGGAACCGGCGGCGCTCCTCATCCAGGAGGCGGTGGGCAAGCTCGGCATCAAGACTGAGATCGAGAAGATCCCCGGCGCCAACTGGCGCACGGCGAGCCTGGTCGAGAAGCGGCTGGCCTTCCACCTCGAGAACTTCGCCGGCTGGCTCGACACGCCCGACTACTATTTCTTCTGGGCCTACCAGGACGGGCATCTCTTCAACTCGTCGAACTACGTCAATCCCGAGATCGAGATGCTCACCAACGAGACGCTGCACATGGCGATGGACGACCCGGAATATGCTCCGAAGATCAAGCGCATGTTCGAGATCGTGCTCGACGAGCTGCCGCGCATCCCGCTCTACCAGCCGGCGCTCAACGTGGCGATCAACGGCGCGGACGGGTACCAGTTCTGGTTCCACCGCCAGCTCGACGTGCGGACGCTCGACCGGGCGGAGAGCTGAGCCATGAACGGACGCGGCACCGCCATCCTGATGCGCATCGCGCAGGCGGTGCCGGTCATCCTCGGCGTCGTGATCATCAGCTTCGTGCTGACCCGCGCGCTGCCTGGCGATCCGGCGGTGCAGTTCGCCGGGCTGACCGCCACGCCCGAATCGATCGAGCAGACGCGGGTCAAGCTCGGGCTGGACCGGCCGCTGCCGGAACAGTTCTTCCTCTATGTCGGCCAGCTTCTCCAAGGCGACCTCGGCCAGTCGGTCTCGACCGGCCGGCCGGTGGCAGCCGAACTCGCCGCCCGCCTTCCCGCCTCGCTCGAACTGACGCTGGTGGCGCTGATCGTCTCGTGTTCGATCGCCATCCCGCTCGGCGTGCTCGCCGCGACCCGACCCGGCAGCTGGATCGACCAGCTGTGCCGACTGTTCGTCACCGCGGGCGTGTCGCTGCCGACCTTTTTCACCGGGATCGTGCTCATCTACGTCTTCTATTATCTGCTGGGCATCGCGCCCTCGCCGCTCGGCCGGCTCGACTTCGTCTATCTCGACCCGCCGCACGTGACCGGTTTCTTCCTTATCGATGCGGCGCTCGACGGCGACTGGGAGACGTGGACGGGCGCGGCGCGGCAGCTCGTGCTCCCCGCCACGACGCTCGCCCTCTTCACCATGGCGCCGATCGCGCGCATGACGCGCGCGGCGATGCTGTCGGCGCTGTCGGCCGACTATATCCGCACCGCGCGGGCGGCGGGGCTCGGCGCCGGCAAGGTGCTCTACGGCTATGCCTTTCGCAACGCGCTGCTGCCGGTCGTCACCACGCTCGGCATGGTGTTCTCCTTCGCGCTCGGCGCCAACGTGCTGGTCGAGAAGGTCTTTGCCTGGCCAGGCATCGGATCCTACGCGGTGGAGGCGTTGGTCGTGTCCGACTACGCCGCCGTGCAGGGCTTCGTGCTCGCCATGGCGCTGCTCTTCGTGCTCCTCAACCTGATGATCGATCTCGCCTATTCTGCAATCGATCCGCGCTTCGGGACGGCCGCGAAATGACCGACACCCTCGCCACGGCCACCCTCGCCGCGCCGAAGCGCAACTCCGGCACCTTCGGGCACGTGCTTTACGTGCTGAGGGAGAACCCGGTCACCGCCCTCGCCTTCGGCATGTTCGCCTTCCTCATCGGTTCGGCGATTCTCGGGCCGAGCCTGGTGCCATACGATCCGCTCGCCACGGATTCGGCCATCGCGCTGCAGCCGCCGTCGCTGGCCCACTGGTTCGGCACCGACAATCTCGGCCGCGACGTCTTCAGCCGCGTCATCGTGGCGACGCGCCTCGACCTGATCATCTCGGTCGCCGCCGTTTCGATATCCTTCGTCGTCGGATCGGTGCTCGGATCGCTCGCCGGCTATCGCGGCGGCTGGACGGACGTCATCCTCAACCGCTGCCTCGACACGATCATGGCCTTCCCGCTCTTCGTGCTCGCCATGGGCATCGTCGCCGCGCTCGGCAATTCCGTCGCCAACATCATCTACGCCACCGCCATCATCAACGTGCCGTTCTACGCGCGCCTGGTCCGAGCCGAGGTCAACATCCGTCGCGAGGCGGGCTTCACGCTGGCCGCCAAGCTGGCCGGCAATTCGGATGCCCGCGTGCTGGCCATGCACATCTTTCCCAACGCGCTGCCGCCGATGATGGTGCAGGTGTCGCTGAACCTCGGCTGGGCGATCCTCAACGCCGCCGGCCTCTCCTTCATCGGGCTCGGGGTGCGCCCGCCAACGCCCGAATGGGGCATCATGGTGGCCGAGGGCGCCAACTTCATCATTTCGGGCGAATGGTGGCTGGCGCTCTTTCCGGGCCTCTGGCTGATGCTCGCCGTCTTCACCTTCAACCTGATGGGCGACGGGCTGCGCGACATCGTCGACCCGCGGCGGAGGACCTGAGATGCTGTCGGTTCAGGATCTCAACGTCTCCTTCCGCACCCGGCGCGGTGAGGTGAACGCCGTCAAGGGCATCAGCTTCGAACTGGCCAAGGGCGAGCGGCTCGGCATCGTCGGCGAGAGCGGCTCGGGCAAGTCGGTCACGTCCTACGCCCTGATGCGCATCCTCGACGCGGGCGGCACGATCAAGACCGGCGAGGCGGTCTACGACGGCGTCGACCTGCGGCGCGCCAACGAGGCCGCCATGAAGGACATCCGCGGCCGCGAGATCTCGATGATCTTCCAGAATCCGCGCGCCGCCCTCAATCCCATACGCAAGGTGGGGCACCAGATCGAGGACGTTCTCGTGCGGCACGCACGGGCGACGCGCGCCGACGCCAAGGCGAAGGCGGTCGAAGCGCTCGAGGCGGTGAAGATCAACGACGCCGCGGCGCGCTACGAGGCCTACCCGTTCGAACTGTCCGGCGGCATGTGCCAGCGTATCGTCATCGCCATCGCGCTGGCCTGCGACCCCAAGCTGCTGATCGCCGACGAACCCACGACAGGGCTCGACATCACGACGCAGAAGGCGGTCATGGACCTAGTCGACGATCTGGTGCGCGCGCGCGGCATGTCGTCGATCCTGATCACCCACGACCTCGGGCTGGCCTCGCAATACTGCGACAGGATCGTGGTTATGAAGGATGGCGTGATCGTGGAGGATGGCAAGCCCGCCGATCTCTTCACGCAGCCGAAGCACCCCTACACCAACAAGCTGGTCGACGCGACGCCGCGGCGCGGCGCATCGATCCGCTCACTGCTGCCGCAGGACCAGAGGACACCGCTCGCCCCGCGCTCGATCGGTAACGCGGCCATGCTCGAAGTGCTGAACCTCACCAAGACCTACGATGGAAAGTCCGGACCGGTGCACGCAGTCAAGGGCGTCAGCTTCTCGATCCGCAGCGGCGAGAGCGTCGGGCTGGTCGGCGAATCCGGATGCGGGAAATCGACGACCTCCTCGATGATTGTGCGGCTGCTCGACATCTCCTCCGGCAACATCCTCTACAAGGGCGAGGACATCGCTGCGATCCCGTCGGCCGGTTTCGCCCGCAACCCGCTGCGCGGCAAGATCCAGATGGTGTTCCAGGACGCCACCGACAGCCTCAACCCGCGGCACTCCGCCCGGCAGTCGATCGCCGAGCCGCTGCGGCGCCTGTGCGGACTCAAGGGCGCGGCCGTGGACGAACGGGTGGAGGAACTCGCCGACCTGACCGGGCTGCCGCCGCACCTGCTCGACCGTTTCCCGCACCAGCTTTCGGGTGGCCAGAAGGCGCGCGTCGGCATCGCGCGTGCGATCGCCCCCGACCCCGATCTCCTGATCCTGGACGAACCGACGGCCTCGCTCGACGTGTCGATCCAGGCGGTGGTGCTCAACCTTCTGGCCGACCTAAGGGCACGGCTCGGCATGAGCTACCTCTTCGTCAGCCACGACCTCAACGTCGTGCGGCTGCTTTGCGACCACGTGGTGGTGATGAAGGGCGGCAGCATCGTGGAAGCCGGACCGGTGGAGAAGGTCATGGACGATCCGCAAGACGCCTATACCCGCGAACTGCTTTCGGCCGCACCGCAGGCGCCGTCCCGCAAGGCCGCATGAACGACAGACACACGGAAACAGTGCATTGAACATCGAAGACCTCCCCTTCACCCTCACCGCCCTGAGAGAGGCATATGCCGACGGCCTGCGGCCCGAAGACGTCGTGCGGGAAGCGTTCCGCCGGCTCGATGCGGTGACGGATCCCGGCATCTTCATCCACGAGGCGCGGGAGGCGGCGCTGGCAGAGGCGCGGGCGCTCGGCGCCAGTGCAGGTCTTCCACTCTGGGGCATCCCCTTCGCCGTCAAGGACAACATCGACGTGACGGGAATGCCGACTACGGCAGCCTGCCCGGACTTCGAATACCGGGCCGAGAGCGACGCCTTCGCCGTCGCGCGGCTGAAGGCGGCGGGCGCGATCTGCCTGGGCAAGACCAATCTCGACCAGTTCGCCACCGGGCTGGTCGGCGTGCGCACGCCCTACCCCGTCCCGCGCAACGCCGTCGACCCGGATATCGTGCCAGGCGGCTCGTCCTCGGGTTCGGCCGTCGCCGTGGCGCATGGCATCGTGGCGTTCGCGCTGGGCACGGACACCGCCGGCTCCGGCCGCGTGCCGGCCGCGCTGAACAACATCGTCGGGCTGAAGCCGACGCTGGGCGCGCTGTCGTCCACCGGGGTGGTGCCGGCCTGCCGGACGCTCGACACGATCTCGGTCTTCGCCTTCACCGTCAGCGATGCATGGGAGGTCTTTGAGGCAGCAGCCGCCTACGATGCGGCGGATCCGTATTCCCGTCTCCTCCCGGCACCCGTCGCCTCGCCGCCGCCGCCCGCCGTTCGCATCGCGGTTCCCGATGCGGCAACCCTGGAAACCTTCGGCGACGGCGTGCAGGCCGACCATTTCCGCGCCACGATCGCGCGCCTCCAGACCGGCGGCGCGGTCGTCAAGGAGATCGATTTCGAGCCGTTCTATGCGGTTGCGCGGATGCTCTACGAAGGCGCGTGGCTCGCCGAGCGGGTCGTGGCCGTCGGGGACAGGCTGGTCGAGGCGCCTCAGACGCTCCACCCGACGACGCGCGCTATCCTCGAACCCGGTCTGGGCCTGACCGCTGTCGATGCGTTCGGTGGTCTCTACCGCCTGAAGGAATTGCAACGCCGTTGCGAGGAACTGGTCCAGGACGCGGACGTGATCTGCGTCCCGACGATCCCCACCTTCGTCACGATGGCCGAGATCACCGCCGACCCGATCGGCGCGAACAGCCAGCTCGGCACCTACACCAATTTCGTGAACCTCCTGGACATGTGCGGCATCGCGGTGCCGGCCGGAACGCGAACCGACGGGAGACCCGGCAGCGTCACCTTGCTCGCCCGCAAGGGGCGGGACGCGCTGGCCGCTGCCGTGGCGGCGAAGGTAGAGGACGGGCTGCTCGGTGCCACCGGGGGATCGCGTCCCGCCGCTTCGGCGAAGGTCTCGGACGTCGAGGCGGACGAGATCGCAGTTGCGGTCTGCGGCGCGCACATGTCGGGCCTGCCGCTCAACCGCGAACTCACGTCGCGGGACGGCCGCTTCCTGCGCGCATGCCGGACGGCACCAGGCTACACGCTGCATGCCCTGCCCGGCGGTCCGCCGTTCCGCCCCGGCCTGGTCCGCACCCCCGGCGAGACGACGGCGATCGAACTGGAGGTCTGGGCACTTCCGCGCAAGCGTTTTGGGGATTTCATCGCCGGCATCCCCGCGCCGCTCTGCATCGGCAGCGTCGCCCTCGAGGACGGCTCCAGCGTGAAGGGCTTTCTCTGCGAGAGTTCGGGCCTCGAGGGGGCGAACGACATCAGCCGGTTCGGTGGCTGGCGCGGCTACATGCGCGCCCAGTCGCAGCCGCCGGCGCGCGAGGAACGGGCCTATGCCGTCTAGAGCGCGAGCACCACGCCAAGCATCGGGGAGGATCGCCCGATGAGCGGGACCATTCCCCTGATCGACGTCTCGGCACTTGCCGGCGGCAGCCCGGCGGCGGTTCGCGCACTGGCGGACGAGATCGGCCGCGCCTGCCGCGATATCGGCTTCTTCTATGTGACGAACCACTCGGTGCCCGCCGACCTGATCGACCGGGCCTTTGCCGCATCGGCGGACTTCTTCGCACGCGAGGAGGCGGAGAAGATGCGTGCCGTCTATTCGGCCAGCGGCAACCGCGGCTACGTGCCGATGAAGGGCGAAGCGCTGGACCCGACGCGACCTGCCGATCTGAAGGAGGCCTTCAACATCGGGCTGGAACTGCCGCCTGACGATCCCGAGATCGTCGAGGGCCGCATGTTCCGGGCGGAGAACCGCTGGCCCGAGATGGCGGGCTTCCGCGACACCATGCTCGCCTATTTCGATGCCTGCCACGGCCTCGGACGCGCCATCCATCGCGCATTCGCGATCGATATCGGGATCGACGAGGACTTCTTCGAGGACAAGCTCGACCGGCCGATGGCGGTGTTGCGGCTGCTGCATTATCCGCCCGCGCCAGAGCGCCTCGACGAAGGGCAGCTCGGCGCCGGCGAACACACCGACTACGGCTGCGTGACCCTGCTCGCCACCGATGGCGTCGGCGGGCTGGAGGTGCGCAACCGGGCGGGCGAATGGCTGAAGGCGCCGCACGTTCCGGGCGCGTTCGTGTGCAACATCGGCGACTGCCTGATGCGCTGGATGAACGACATCTACGTCTCCACGCCGCATCGCGTCGTTAGCCCGAGCGGGCGCGAACGCTTCTCGATTGCCTTCTTTCTCGACCCCAACCCGGAGGCCGAGATTGCCTGCCTGCCGAACTGTGCCAGCGACGACCGGCCGGCGCGATACGTGCCGATCCGCGGCGACGCCTTCCTGCTCAGCCGTCTGTCGCCGACCTACGAGACATCCGGGCTCGGCAAAGGCGCAAAGGAGGCATCGAAGACCCATGCCTAGTCCGCAGGCATCAAACGATCGGTGCACAAAGCTTGTGCTAGCGGCGTGCTGCAGGCTGCTGGAAAGACAGGCCGCAGCCGCGAAAGAATCTTTCGTGACAATGACTTGGCCGGCGCCCCGCATGGCTGCGCCGGCTGGCATACGGCTTGCCTCCCTGAAGCAGGATGGCCGCCGCGCAACCGGCAATTCGAACTCAACCGCTAACCCGTGGAGCCTCTCATGACGCAATTTCTCTCCCGCCGATCCATCCTCAAGGCCGGCGCCGCCGGCCTCGCCGCATCGGCCCTGCCGCTCGGCCTGGCCGCCCGCGCGCAACAGCCCATCGTGCTCGGCGCCGTCTATGTCGGACCGCGCGACGACTTCGGCTGGAACCAGGCCCATGCGGTGGCCATGGACATCCTCAAGCAGGTGCCCGGCGTGACCGTCATCGAGGAGGAGAACGTGCCCGAGACCGACGCGGTCTCGCAATCGATGGAATCAATGATCAACCTCGACGGTGCGAACCTGATCCTCGCCACCTCCTTCGGCTACTACAACCCCTTCGTGGTGGAGTCGGCGAAGAAGTATCCCGAGGTCCAGTTCCGCCACGCCGCGCCGCTGTGGAAGGAAGGCGATCCGACGAATGCCGGCAGCTACTTCTGCTACCTGAACCAGGCGCACTACGTGAACGGCGTCGCTGCCGGCCTCTCCACCACCACGAACAAGATCGGCTTTGTCGCCGCCAAGCCGATACCGTCGGTGCTGTCCAACATCAATTCGGTGCTGCTCGGTGCAAGGAGCGTCAATCCGGAGGCGACGGTCCAAGTGATCTTCACCGGCGAATGGTCGCTGCCGGTGCGCGAGGCGGAAGCCGCGAACGCGCTGATCGACGCCGGCTGCGACGTCATCACCTGCCATGTCGACGGGCCGAAGGTCGTGGTCGAGACCGCGGAGGGACGCGGCGTGAAGACCTGCGGCCACAACGCCAGCCAGGCCCCGCTCGCGCCGAACGGCTTCATCACCGGCGCGGAATACAAGTGGGAGACGATCTACAAGATCTACGCCGACGCGCTCGCCAAGGGCGAGGAACTGCCGAACTTCATCGCCGGCGGCTACCACAACGACATGCTGCGCAACACGCCCTACGGCGCCGGCGCGACGCCGGAGGCGATCAAGGCGGCCGACGCAGCGATCGAAGGCCTCAAGGCCGGCAAGCCGATCTATGTCGGCCCCCTCAAGGACAACACGGGCAAACTCGTCATCGAAGGCCCGATGGACAACTACGACCCGGTGCTGGACGGAATGGGCTACCTGCTCGAAGGCGTCCAGGGCTCGACCACCTGATGCAAGCTTGCTGAGCGGCGGCTCGCGCCGCCGCTTTCCGGCAAACAGATTCGAGGGCAGCGGATATGTCGATACCTCCACCCCTGACCTATCCCCACGAGGGGGAAGGGGACTGTCTGACCGCAAGGTTTCCTTCAGTCGAAGCGCGGGCCTCCCCCTTGTCTATCGCATTCACACATTTCCTGCACGGCCGGTGGGCTGAAGGAAGCACCCCCTCACCGTCTCGCTTCGCGAGCCACCTCTCCCCCTGCCCGGGGGAGAGGAATCGCAGCTTAGACTTCGCGCCGGTACGACGACGAAAGAGCGAGATCGGGACGGCGCGTTTCCTCTCCCCCGGGCAGGGGGAGAGGTGGCCCGAAGGGTCGGTGAGGGGGTGCTTGGCCGCAACCTCGAGGGTCCGGAAAGAGACGTGCGAATGGGATAGCTTCCCCTCGTGGGAAGGCGTCAGGGATGGGGATGCGGCCTTGCTTGGGATCCTCTCATGACCACCGTCGTCTCCCCGCTTCCCGCGCGCTCGATCAGCTTCGGCCCGAGCGCCATGCGCGCCGTCGAGGCGCTGGTGATCCCGCTCGGGGCGCTCGTCGCCTCGGCGATCCTGTTCTCGGTCTTCCTTCTCGCGCTGGGGAAATCGCCAGCGACCTTCTTCAGCCTGATCTGGACCGGCGGCTTCGGGTCGAGCTTTTCGATCCAGAACACCTTGCAGCGCAGCGCGCCGCTGGTGCTGACCGGGCTCGCCTTCGCCATTCCCGCCCGGATCGGGCTGACGATCATAGGGGCGGAGGGCGGGCTCGTGCTCGGTGGCTTCTCCGCCGCGGCGGTGGCCATTCCGCTGGTCACCAACGGCTGGTCGCCGGTCCTGACCATGCCGATCATGGCGCTCGCCGCCATGGCCGCCGGCGCCGTCTGGATCGGGCTTGCCGGCTGGCTGCGGCACTATCGCGGCGTCAACGAGACCATCTCGTCGCTCCTCCTGACCTACATCGCCATCGCCATCATGAACTTCTTCGTTGAGGGCGCGCTGCGCGATCCGGCCTCGGCCAACAAGCCCTCCACCATGCCGATCGGCGACGCCTACAGGGTCGGCGCCATCCCCGGCACGTCAGTGCACTGGGGGCTCGCGGCCGGCATCCTGCTCGCGGTTTTGCTCTACGTGCTGATGACGCGCACCACCTTCGGCTTCGCCGCGCGGATGACCGGCGGCAACGTGCGCGCGGCGCAGGCGCAGGGCCTGCCGGTCGGCCCGCTGGTGGTCGCCTGCTGCGCCATCGCGGGCGCCTGCGCCGGGCTCGCCGGCTATTTCGAGGTCGCGGCGGTGCACGGGCAGGCCAATGCCTCGCTTGTCGCAGGCTACGGCTTCACCGGTATCCTCGTCGCATTCCTGGCACGGCAGAACCCGCTGGCGGTGGTTCCCGTCGCCATCATGTTCGGAGCGCTCGCCGCGTCGGGCGGTCTTATCCAGCGGCGCATGGGAATGCCCGACGCGACCGTTCTGGTGCTGCAGGGCATCATCTTCGTGGTGCTTCTGGTCAGCGAGACCTTCTACGGGCGTATCCCCTTCCTGCAGGCGCGGACGACGGGAGACAGGACATGAGCGGCGGCGAACTCTTCATCGTGCTGATCGCCATGCTGGGCGGCGCGATCCGCGTCTCGACGCCCTTCATGTTCGTGGCGCTGGGCGAGTGCCTTACGGAGAAGTCCGGGCGCATCAATCTCGGGCTCGAAGGCAATCTCGTGCTCGGCGCCATGGTTGCCTATGCCGGCTCCTATTCCACCGGCAGCCCGTGGCTCGGCGTCCTGATGGCCGGATGTTCCGGCCTCGTGCTCGGCGCCATGCACGGCTACATCTGCAAGCTGCCGAAGGTGAACGACATCGCGGTCGGCATCGCCTTCATGAGCTTCGGCACCGGCCTCGCCTTCTTCTTCGGCAAGCCCTACATCCAGCCCACCGCGCCGCGGCTCGAAGCGATCCACCTGGCCGACTGGTCCGGCGACCCGCTGGTGGCGCAGGCGCTCCAGGTCAATCCGCTGTTCTTCGTCGGCATCGCGCTCGCCGCCTTCATGGCATGGGCGTTCCGCAACACGCGCTGGGGCCTGATCGTGCGCATGACCGGCGACAGCGCCGCCTCGGCCAAGGCTATGGGCGTCTCAGTCGACCTCGTGCGGCTGCTCGCGACCTCGGCGGGGGGCTTTCTGGCCGGCGTCGGCGGCGCCTTCCTTTCGCTCTACTATCCCGGAAGCTGGAACGAGGGCCTGTCCTCGGGCCAGGGGCTGATGGCCGTCGCACTTGTGATCTTCGCGCGCTGGGACCCGATCCGCTGCATCTTTGCAGCACTCCTGTTCGGCGCGGCGGGCGCCATCGGGCCGGCGCTGCAATCGGTCGGCATCAGCCAAGGCTACTACTTCTTCAACGCCGCCCCCTACATCCTGACCCTTTTCATCATGATCGCCTCGGCACGCTCCAAGAGCGCGGCGCGTGAAGTGCCGGGCGAACTCTCCATCGTGAAGTGAGGAAGAAGCCATGAGCCTGGTCGACGAACGGATCGAGAAAGCCCTCGTGGCCGGAGCCGTCACGGTTGCCGCCGATCCCTATCCCTGGCCGTTCGACGGCGACATCGGACCGCACAACACCTGCCTGATCGTCATCGACATGCAGACCGATTTCTGCGCGCCGGGCGGCTACGTGGATTCGATGGGCTACGACATCTCCCTGACCCGAGCGCCGATCGGGCCTATCGCCAAGGTGCTGCAGGCGCTGCGGGCCAAGGGCTATCCGATCATCCATACCCGCGAGGGCCACAAGCCGGACCTTTCCGACCTGCCGGCGAACAAGCGTTGGCGATCGCAGCGCATCGGCGCCGGCATCGGCGACCAGGGGCCGTGCGGGCGCATCCTGGTCCGTGGGGAGCCCGGATGGGAGATCATCCCCGAACTGCAGCCCGAGCCGGGCGAGGCGATCATCGACAAGCCAGGCAAGGGTTCGTTCCTGGCGACCGACCTCGAACTGGTGCTCCAGACCCGGCGCATCCGAAACATCGTGCTGTCTGGCGTCACCACGGACGTCTGCGTGCACACGACCATGCGCGACGCCAACGACCGCGGCTACGAATGCCTCCTGCTGGAGGACTGCTGCGCGGCGACGAAGCTCGAAAACCACCTCGCGGCGATCGACATGATCAAGATGCAGGGCGGCGTCTTCGGTGCGGTCGCAACATCGGACGCCTTCCTGGAGGCCTTGCCATGAGCGCTGCGACCTCTCTGGACACGACCGCCGAGGCGCGACGCGCGCCGTCGCTCCAGACTGTCGGCATGACCAAGATCTTCGGGCCCCTGGTGGCGCTGGACGACGTCTCGATCGACGTCAAGTCCGGCTCGTTCCATGCGCTGCTGGGCGAAAACGGCGCCGGCAAGTCGACGCTCGTCAAATGCATCATGGGCTTCTACGACGCCACGCGCGGTTCGGTGCTGCTCGACGGCCAGGAAGTGGCGGTGAACAGCCCGCGGGACGCGCGCGATCTCGGCATCGGCATGGTCTACCAGCATTTCACGCTGGTGCCCTGCCTGACCGCGGCGGAAAATCTCGTGGTGTCGCGCGCCGACGCCCCGGCGATCGTCGACTGGAAGTCGGAGAAGCCGAAGCTCGAAGCCTTCATGGAGCGCTTGCCGTTCAAGGTGCCGCTGAACGCGCAGGTCTCGACGCTGTCGGCGGGCGAGAAGCAGAAGCTCGAAATCCTCAAACTGCTCTATTTGGACCAGCGCTTCCTGATCCTCGACGAGCCGACCTCGGTGCTGACGCCCGGTGAGGCGGACGAGGTGCTCGGCCTTCTGGGCGAGATGGCCGCGCGGGGCGAGATCACCGTCTTGATGATCAGCCACAAGTTCCGCGAGGTGAAGGCCTTCTGCGACAGCTTCACCGTGCTGCGGCGCGGACGGCTGACCGGGACCGGCGACGCCCGCTCGGCCACGGTGGCCGAGATGAGCCGCATGATGATCGGCGACACGGAGGTGCGCGAGCGCGCCGAGCGACGCATCCACAACGACCAGCCCGTGGTGCTGGAGCTCGCAGGGCTCTGCGCACAGGACGAGGAAGGGCGCCCCGCGATCGACGTCGTCAACCTCAAGGTCCGCGCGGGGGAGATCGTCGGCATCGCTGGCGTATCGGGCAACGGGCAGAGCGCGCTCGTGGAGGCGCTGGCCGGCCAGCGGCCACAGTCGGACGGGCGCATCTTCATCCACGGTAAGCCGTTCGAGCCGAAGCGTTCCGACTTCGACCGGTTCAAGGTCTTCGGCCTGCCCGAGGAGCCGCTGAAGAACGCCACGGTTCCACGTATGAGCGTGGCCGAGAACATGGCCTTCCGCTCCTTCGACAAGCCGCCGGTGGCGAGCCTCGGCTGGTGGCTGTCGCCGGGGCCGATGCGCAAGAAGGCGGAGGAACTGATCGCGCTCTACCGGGTCAAGACGACTTCGCCGGACTCGCCCATCGAGGCGCTGTCGGGCGGCAACGTGCAGCGCGCGGTGCTGGCGCGCGAACTGTCGGGCGACGTCGACGTTCTGATCGTCGCCAACCCGTGCTTCGGCCTCGACTTCGCGTCGGTCTCGGAAATCCGCAGCCAGATCATGGAGCAGCGCAACCGCGGCGCGGCGGTCCTGCTGGTCAGCGAGGACCTGGACGAGATCCTGGAACTCTCCGACCGGGTGGCGGTGATGTCGGGCGGCACTATCAGCTATGTGGCGCCCATCGGCGAGACCGACCGCAACACGATCGGCCAGCACATGGCGGGGCATTGAGGATGGCGATCTCCGTCCCCGCCCGCCCTTACGACTTTTCCCTCGATCCGCGGAGTGTCGCCCTCGTCGTGATCGATATGCAGCGGGATTTCATCGAGCCTGGCGGCTTCGGCGCGGTGCTGGGCAACGACGTGTCGCGGCTTCTGCCGGCCATCCCGGCGGTGGCAAGACTGCTCGAACTGTTCCGCGCGCGAGGCTGGCCAGTGATCCACACCCGCGAGGCGCACCGGCCGGACCTTTCGGACTGTCCGCCGGCGAAACGGCTGCGCGGCGCGCCGGGGCTGCGGATCGGCGACGACGGCGCCATGGGGCGTATCCTGATCGCCGGTGAACCGGGCAACCAGATCGTGCCGGAACTCGCGCCGGTGAAAGGCGAGATCGAGATCGACAAGCCCGGCAAGGGCATGTTCTGGGCGACGGGGCTGCACGAGCGTCTGCAGGAGATGGGCATCACGCAGCTCGTCTTCGCCGGTGTGACGACGGAGGTCTGCGTCCAGACCTCGATGCGCGAGGCGAACGACCGCGGCTACGAATGCCTGCTGATCGAGGAGGCGACTGAGAGCTATTTCCCGGAGTTCAAGGCCGCGGCGATCGAGATGATCGTCGCGCAGGGCGGCATCGTCGGCTGGGCGGCGGGCATCGCCGGCCTTGAGCAGGCACTTTCGGAGGAAGTCGCGCATGCGTGAGGAAGGCCGCTGGGCCGGGCGCAACCCCGGCAAGGACCTCCTGCGCCACGACATCTGGCGCAGGCTGGAGGACGAGGGCGTGGCGGTCGGTCCCGCCTGGAGCATGATCCCGAACTTCGTCGGCGCCGACGTCGCGGCCTGGCGCCTGGCGCAGACGCCGGCGTGGAAGGAGGCACGGACGGTCAAGACCAATCCCGACCATCCGCAGATCCCGATCCGCGTTCGCGCGCTCTACGAAGGCAAGACCGTTTATACGCCGGTGCCGTACCTGACGCGGGAGTTTCCCTATCTGCGGCTCGACCCGAAGAAGCTCTCCGATGCCGGCATATCGTTCGAACTCGCCGCGACCGCGCAAGGGTTCATGGAACATGGCGAGCGCATCGAATTCGAGGACATCGAGCCGCTGGACTTCTGCGTCGTCGGCTCGGTCGCCGTCAGCCGGGCGGGCGGGCGCACAGGCAAGGGTGCCGGCTTCGCCGATCTCGAGACCGGCATCTTTCGCGAACTCGGCATCGTGACCGCCGACACGCCGATGGCGACGACCGTGCATTCGGTCCAGATCGTTTCCGACGAGCGGGTGGTGATCGAGGCGCACGACACGCCGCTCGACTTCGTCGCCACGGAGCTGGAGCTGATCGAGACCCGTAACGCGATGCCCCGGCCGCAGGGCGTGTCGTGGGACAAGGTGCGGCAGGACCAGTTCGAGACGATCCCCTTCCTGGCGCGCCTGCGCGATCGGATGCTGGCGCGACGGGCGGGGGTCTGAGGATGGTGGTCGACGATCCCGAGACGCTGACGCAGGTGACGGCGGTCTTTCATGACTACGAGACCGCGCTGCTGGAAAACGACGCCGCAACGCTGGATGCCATGTTCCTGCACTCGGATGCCACGGTCCGGTATGGTGTTGCGGAGATTCAGTACGGGATCGAGGAGATCCGGCGCTTCCGCTCCGTCCAGTCGCCCTTCACGCGTACGCTCTCCCGCACGCTCATCACCACCTACGGGCACGACATGGCAATCGCCTCGACGCTGTTCCGGCGCGACGACTTTCCCGGACAGGTGGGGCGGCAGATGCAGACCTGGATCCGGACGGCCGACGGCTGGAAGGTCGCGGCGGCGCATGTCAGCATGCTCGAGGACGCGGCCGAGCCGCTCTGAGCACACAAGACACTCAGAAAACACAAAACCCGACTGCCGAAGCAGCCGGGTCAAGGGTTCGACGCGGGGGCATGAAACGCGTCGACCGCAATTTCGCTTCGTTTCGTAACAGGCGTGTGTCGCGGCGGTGGAGAAAAGAGGTTACCGAGCGTTACATGGACGCGATCAGTCGGCCATCGCCACCAGCGCGTCGGGATCGTAGGCGAGCCTGATATCGGTCCCGACGGGGATGTCGTCGGCGCCGAAATCGTTGGTCTCGGTCACCGACAGCGGCTTTTCCATGCCGGGGATCTCCACCACGAGATGCGTGATCTCGCCGAAGTAATGCCGGTCGATCACCTTGCCGGCGAGTTCGCGCGGGGCGGTCTCGTCGTCCCACAGCACCCGAAGCCGCTCAGGGCGTATGCCGAGCGTGGCTGCATTGCCGTTCGGCGCCCAGACGGTCGGGCGGTCGGTCGTGATGCGGCCGAAACTCTGCGTTTCCACGACGATCGACTTGCCGTCCTCGCCGACGATCTCGGCCTTGATGAAGTTCATGCCGCCGAGGAAATCCGCCACCTGGCGATTTACCGGCCGCTGGTAGATTTCCTTCGGCGTCGCCGTCTGGGCGATCCTGCCGCCGAACATGACGGCGATGCGGTCGGACATGGCGAGCGCCTCGTACTGATCGTGGGTGACGAGGACGAAAGTGATGCCGACCGCCTTCTGCAGGCTCCTGAGTTCGACCTGCATCTGTTCGCGCAGCTTCTTGTCGAGCGCCGACAGCGGTTCGTCGAGAAGCAGCACTTTGGGCCGCATGACAAGCGCGCGGGCGAGCGCGACGCGCTGGCGCTGGCCGCCCGAAAGCTCGTGCGCGGCGCGCTTGCCGTAACCTGCCAGCGACACCTGCGCCAACGCCTCCTCGACGCGGCGCTTCTCCTCGCCGGCATCGAGCCTCAGGCGCTTCAGCCCGTAGCCGACGTTCTGCTCCACGTTGAGATGCGGGAAGATGGCATAGCTCTGGAAGACCATGTTGGTGGGGCGGCGGTTGGCCGGGATCCCGTCCATCGGCTGCCCGTCGATCGATATCGATCCGCGCGTGGGCGAATCGAATCCGCCGATCATGCGAAGCAGCGTGGTCTTGCCGCATCCGGAGGGGCCGAGCAGTGAGAAGAACTCGCCGGCGCGGATGCCGAGCGAGGCGTCGTCCAGCGCATTGAAGTTGCCGTAGGTCTTGGTGACGTGATCGACGTCGATCATCGGCCGTTCAGCCAAACAGGCCTCCCTCGACTTGGGTGCGGCGCGCGTTGCGGCGCCGGAAGATTTCGGCGATGGTGAGAAGGATGAAGGAGGCGACCAGCATGACGGTGCCGAGCGCAAGCACGGTGGGCAGGCGCGCGGCAAAGCGCAACTGGCCCCAGATGTAGACCGGGAGCGTGGAGTCCGTGCCGGTGAGGAAGAAGGCGAGGATGAACTCGTCGAGCGAAATGGTGAAGGAGACGAGCAGGCTGGAGACGATTGCCGGGGCGACCATCGGCAGCGTCACTCGCCGAAACGTCCCGAACGCCGTCTCGCCGAGGTCGGTCGAGGCCTCCTCCAGGCTGCGGTCGAACCCCTCGAAGCCGGCGATGAGCACCGTCACCGAATAGGGGACGCAGATGAGGACGTGGCCGAAGACCACCGACAGGAGCGACAGGTCGAGGCCGAGACGCAGGAGCACGACCAGCAGCGCCACCGCGATGATGATCTCGGGCAGCACGAGCGGCGCCATGATGAGACCGCTCATGGCCTTCTGGCCGCGGAAGCGGTAGCGGGTCATCGCACGGGCCGCGCAGATGCCGAGCAGCGTGGCCATGACGGAGGCGGCGGTGCCCACCATGGCGCTGTTCCACGCGGCGTCGAGCAGCGCCGGGGTCTCCGCCATGCTGGCGTACCATTTCCAGGTGAAGCCTGTGAGCGGGAAATTGGGAATGGCGGAATCGTTGAACGAGAAGAGCGGAAGCAGCAGCACCGGCAGATAGAGGAAGGCGACGTAGAGGACGGCATAGAGCCTGAGCCCGTTCGCGCCTCCGAAGATCCGCCCTGCCCTCATCGGATCCGCCTCGCGGTCCAGCGCAGGACCGCCACGCAGGCGCCGGCCATGATGGTGATGATGACCATCGTCGTCACGGACAGGGCCGAACCGAGCGGCCAGTTGGCGCCCTTCTTAAACTGGACCTCGATGGCGTTGGCGATCATGACGCCGTCCTTGCCGCCGACGAGCCGCGGCGTGACGTAGTCGCCGACGGTCGGGATCATGACGATGATCAGCGCCGCGATGATGCCGGCCATCGTCAGCGGAAGCGTCACGCGCAGGAAGCGGCGGATCGGCCCGTCGCCGAGATCGGTGGCGGCTTCGAGCAGGGTGCGGTCGACCTTCTCGAGGGACACGTAGATCGGCAGGATGGCGAAGACCGCCCAGGCATGGGTGAGCGTGATGAGCACCGCATTGGTATTGTAGAGGAAGGCGGTGGAGGGTTCGTCGATGACGCCGATCCCGAGCAGCGCCGAGTTGAGGACGCCGTTGTAGCCGAGGATGACCTTCCAGGACATGACGCGCAGGAGATAGCTCGTCCACGCCGGGATGGTAACGAGGAACAAAAGCAGCGACTTGTGCCGCCCGCCATGGAAGGAGATGTAGTAGGCGACCGGATAGGCGAGCAGCACGGTGAGCGTGCTGACCGTGAAGGACAGGATCAGCGAGCGCCCCAGGAGGTCTCGGTAGATCGGCTCCGTCAGCGCGATCCGGTAGTTCTCGAGCGTGAAGGTCCGGTCGATCGTGAGGTAGTCCTGCGTCCAGAAGGAATGCGCGATGACCACCAGGATGGGTGCCGCCAGCATGGCGAGCGCGAACAGGAAGGTGGGGCTGATGAGGGCGAGGCCCTGGGCTTCCTCCGATCGCAGGAAGGAGCCGCGGCGCGGAGCGCTTGCGGCGGCGGCTCGGCCCGCGCCTTCCGCGGCGGCCGTCAATACGGCTCTCCGGGCCGGCTGTTCTTCCTGGGCGAGGGACTTCGCGTCACTTGTCTCCCCGGTCGCAAAACCCGCGGTTCCCCATGCGACCGCGCATTCGGCAATCAAGAGCCCATCCTCGGATTGAAATCAAGCGCTATTTCTGCAATATTGATTGAACGGACATTCAATACGAACCGATTTCCGTCGGTTTTCCGGTGATTTGCGGCTTGCATGTCATCGGGCACGGAAAAGCATTATCGAGGTGGTGAAATGGCGGCCGTCGAAAAGGCACAATCCAGGCGCGGCGACGCGGCATCCGAGCGGCGCGACGGGCCTCAGTGGAACGCCGAGCGCCATCTGATCCAGCCTTGGCCCTATGCCGGCTCGATCGGCAACGAGGCGCGCACGCCGATCGGCAGCGGCGACGGCATCTACATCACCGACGGCGAGGGCCGGCGGCTGATCGACGGACCGGCGGGCATGTGGTGCGTCAATGTCGGGCACCGCCGCGAGGAACTGGCGCGTGTCATGTACGAACAGGCGATGACCCTCTCCTACAACACGCCCTGGTACACGATGAGCGATCCCTCGGCCGAACTCGCCGAACGGCTGGCGGCGCACGCGCCGGGCGACCTCGACCACGTCTTCTTCACCACCGGCGGGTCGTCGGCGGTCGAGACCGCGCTGCGTTTCATGCAGTTCTACAACAATGTGCGCGGTCGGCCGGAAAAGAAGCTCATCCTGTCGCGCGGCGGCGCCTATCACGGCTCGACCTATCTCTCCGCCTCGCTCAACGGCCGCCCGCGCGATCGCGACTGGATGGACGGCGCCGACGACCTGGTGGTCAAGCTGACCAGCCCAGACCCGTTCCGCCGCCCGGCGGGGATGAGCGTGGAAGCCTTTTGCGACTTCCTGGTGGAGGAGTTCCGCGAAACCGTCACGCGCCGGGGTGCTGACAGGATCGGCGCCTTCGTCGGCGAGCCGGTGCAGGCTTCCGGCGGCGTCATCGTCCCGCCGCCCGGCTATCTGCCGCGCATCCGCGAGATCTGCCGCGAGAACGACATCCTCTACATCTCCGACGAGGTGGTGACCGCCTTCGGGCGGATCGGCGAGGTGTTCGCCTCGCAGGACGTGTTCGGCATCGAGCCCGACATGATCACCTTCGCCAAGGGCGTAACCTCGGGCTATTTCCCTCTCGGCGGGGTGATGATCTCGTCACGCCTGACGGAGGTGCTGCGCAAGTCCAACCACGCAGCTGCCATGTTCGGCCACGGCTACACCTATTCCAGCCACCCGATCGGCTGCGCCGTGGCGCTGAAGAACCTCGACCTGTTGGAAGGCGGCATCCTGGAGCATGCGCGGCAGGTCGGGCCGTATTTCCAGGAGCGCCTGAAGACGCTGGAGGACCTGCCGCTGGTGGGCGAGGTGCGCGGCGCCGGCCTGATGGCCTGCGTGGAATGCGTGGCCGACCGGGAGAGCCGCAACCCGCTGGCGCTCGACAACGACGTCGGCAAGCGCATCGACCGGCACTGCCACGAACTCGGCCTGCTGGTCCGGCCGTTGATCAACATGTGCGTGATGTCGCCGCCGCTGACGATCACCCGCGAGCAGGTCGACGACATGGTCGCCATCTTGCGCGAGGGAATCTCGCGGACGATGGACGAATTGCGCGCCGAGGGCGTCTGGAACGGCTGACATGCGGCGGGCATCGTGCCCAGCCAGTACGCGACGGACCGGGCAAGAGCTTGCGGAGGTCCGCAACCGCTACTATCGAGTTCGTGTCGCTTGATATCGGGGGGGAGGTGCTCATGGATTCTGCAGCATCGTTCAGCCCGGTGGCTTCCGCGGGCCAGCTCGTCCAGACGGCCTTCGTCACACTCGACATTCATTCCACGATCAAGGAGATGACGCGCCGCCTGGGTGTCGGTCCCTGGTTCCTGCGCGAGCGCGGCGTTTTCCCGCGTCAGAACTATCGGGGAAAGCCGACGGATACGGCGCTGGCCATCGCCATGGGTTACGCCGGAGACATGCAGTTCGAACTGATCCAGCAACTCGACGATACGCCGTCCGTCTACCGCGAGATCCTCGACCGTAGCGGACCGGGACTGCACCATTTCGGCATGGCCGCGAAGGATTATGGAGCCGCG
The DNA here is from genome assembly GCF_001889605.1 of Aquibium oceanicum. Classification (NCBI taxonomy): domain Bacteria; kingdom Pseudomonadati; phylum Pseudomonadota; class Alphaproteobacteria; order Hyphomicrobiales; family Phyllobacteriaceae; genus Aquibium; species Aquibium oceanicum. The sequence goes on from NZ_CP018171.1 coordinate 4,804,790, forward strand.
CTCGACCATTATGCTTCCGCCGGTTACGAACTGGCGTACGAAGCCGAAGTCGCGAATGGCGCGCGGGTGGGATACTTCGACACGAAGGGCGCGTTGCCGGCAATGATCGAGGTGATTGAGTTTCTGCCGGCGACCGCCAAGATGTTCGCCGGATTCCGCGAGGCCGCATGCGGATGGGACGGCCGGGACCCGGTCCGGCCACGAACCTAGCCGGAACCGGATCGGCCGCTCGACCTATCCCGGGACTACGCCCGTGTAGAGCGAGGCCGGCCGCAGCAGGCGGCCGGTCCGCTGCTGTTCGCGTGCGTGCGCGGTCCATCCGGCCGCCCTGCCGGTCGCGAAGACGGGCGTGAAGGCGGCGCGGGGAATGCGCAGCGCATCGAGCAGGATGGCGGTGTAGAACTCGACATTGGTATCGAGCGGCCGGTCGGGTTTGGCCTTCGCCAGCGCGTCGCGGCCATAGGCCTCGACTTCGGCCGCGAAGCCGAGATCGACGCCCCGCCCGCCGAGCAGGCCGACCGCCTTCCTGAGCACGTCCGCGCGAGGATCGCGGACGCGGTAGATGCGGTGGCCGAAGCCCATCAGCCGCTCGCCGCGGGAAAGCGCGGCATCGATCCATCCGGCGATGTTCTCGCGCGACCCGATCGCGTCGAGCATGGCGAGCACGGGCTCCGGCGCGCCACCGTGCAAAGGACCCGTCAGGGCGCAGTAGCCCGCCGTCACCGCCATGAAGAGGTCGGCATTGGTGGAAGCGACGACCCGCGCCGCGAAGGTGGAAGCGTTCATGCCATGGTCGCAGACGGTGACGAGATAGGCGTCCAGTGCCTTCGCCTCGGCTTCCGCGGGCGCTTCGCCGCGCAACATGCGCAACGTGTCGGCGGCATGGCCGAGCGAGGGGTCCGGCGCGACAGGCGAAAGCCCCGCGGCGCGCCTGGCGAGCGCCGCGGCGATCACCGGCATCGCGCCGACGATGGCGGCCTCGTCCGGCAGACCTTCGACCGGCCCGAGCGCCGCGACGGCCGCGCGGAAACCTGAAACCACCGGCAGCCCCTCGCTCGCGGCAAGGAGACGCGGCAGGGTCTCGAAGGCGCGTTCACGGGCGATACCTAGATCGACCTTCACGCGCTCGGGGCCGATCTCCTCGCCCTTTGCCAGGGACCAGAGCCGCGCCGTCACCGCCTCGAAGGAGGCCGACTGAGCCAGTTCGCCGAGGCGATGGCCGGCGATGACGAGTTCGCCGCGCTCGCCGTCCACGTGCGATAGGGCCGTGGCCGCGGCGATGACGCCGTCGAGTCCGGCCGGGGTCTTCGAGTGCAAGGTCATGGGATCAATCTCCTATTGCTGCGCAGAAGATGTTGGAGACCCTTTTAATGTTGATCAATCTTGATTAGCTTGATCAATATGAAAAATCTTGACGAACCGCTCTATCTCAGCGCTCGCGAGGCGGCCGGCGAACTCGCCGTCTCGCCCGCTACCCTCTATGCCTATGTCAGCCGAGGGCTGATCCGCTCCGAGCCGGTGCCGGATTCGCGCGCCCGGCGCTACCGGGCCGACGACGTGCGGGCTCTGAAGAACCGTCGCTCGCCGTCCGGGACGGCACGGGAGGCTGGTAACGAGCTTGCGATGATCGAATCCTCGATCTCGACCATCACCGAGGCGGGACCGATCTACCGCGGCGTGCCCGCTGTCGCGCTTGCCGCGCAGGGCACCCTGGAACAGGCAGCGACGCTTTTGTGGGGCATCGACGACATCGATCCCTTCGAGCCGGACAATCTGCCGGTGCTGAGCGGCGCCATGCGCATCGTGGCCGGCGCGATCGAACAACCCTCCCCCATCGGCCGCGCGGTGGCGGTGCTGTCGCTCGCCAGCGACAGCGATCCGCGCGCCTTCAATCGGACGCATGACGGCCGCGCACGCGTCGGCGCCCGGGTGATGCGGCTGGTGACGTCCGCGATCCTCGACCGCGCACCCGGCGGCGCTCCGCTGCACCGTCAGGTGACGCAGGCTTGGGCGCCGGACGACCGGAAGGCGGAAGACCTGCTACGGCGGGCGCTGGTGCTGCTGGCCGACCACGAACTCAACGCCTCGTCGTTCACCGTGCGCTGCGCCGCATCGACCGGGCTCAACCTCTACGATGCCACGATCGCGGGCCTCGTCGCGCTCAAGGGGCCGAAGCATGGCGGTGCGGGTCCGCTCGCGGCCCACATGGTGGCCGATCTCGCCGAGGGCGACATGGCGCGCAAGATCCGCGACCGCGTGGCGCTGGGCGAGCCGATGCCCGGCTTCGGCCATACGGTTTACGAACGCGGCGATCCGCGGGCCGAACATCTGCTGGCGGAGCTTGCTCGGTCGGGCGGCCAGCAGAGGCTGGCCGTGGACGCCCCGGCGATGATCACCGAAGCGACGGGGCTGCACCCCAATATCGACTTCGCGCTGGCGGTGACCATGCGCTCGCTCGGCCTGGCGATCGGACACGAACTGGCGTTGTTCGCCATCGCCCGGACGGCCGGCTGGGTGGCGCATGCGATGGAGCAGCTCGCCACCGGAGCGCTGATCCGCCCGCGCGCCCGCTACATCGGACCGGCTCCGGGCCGGGCCTGACAAACCGTTCGGGGATGGAGACACCGATGGCTAGGACCGGCTGAGCAGGGCTTGGTTGAGGTTCCAGACGTCCTTTTCGTCGGGGGCGGTCTCGAGGTTGAGGATCGGTAGCAGCCGGCGCAGATGGTCGTGATGCGAGCGTACGCCGTATTCGAGGTCCGACAGGTAGAACCCCTCGAAGGCCTCGGACTGCATGGATTCGTTCGACCAGACGGTGAGTTGCACGTCCTCGGCCTGGGTGTCGCGGTCGATCCGGTAGGCGAGATAGCGCGCCGCCGCCTGCTCCCGGCTCTCGACCGGGTAGCGGTAGATCGCACCACGCAGGATGGTCTCGCCCGTCGAGAGGGGAAACTCCTGGTAGAACTGCGTGGTCTCGGGCGTCATGGCCAGCACGGTGTTGGGGAAGATGCCGTAGTAGACCCAGGCCTTCTTCAGATCCTCGGGCAGGTGCTCGGGCTGCGGCGACAGCTTGACGTAGTTGCGCACGCTCCAGCGCCGTCCGGCGTGGGGATTGTAGGTGGCGTAGGACCGCGACACGCCGTTGACGAAGGGCTCGTCGTAGTAGGTCGCACCGTAGAGGTCCTGTAGCGCCGGATGCGCCATGGCGACGTGATAGCCTTCGTTGTCGACGTCGCGCACCGATTTCCAGTTCACGGCTGATTGCTGGGTCCAGATGCCCCAAGCCGGCACCATCTCGGCGGCGCGGTAATGCGCCATCTCGGCCTCGACCGGCCGCATCAGTTCGGCGACGGAAGGCTGCGGACCCTGGCGGAAGCGGATGAAGATGAAGCCCATCCAGATTTCGAGATCGATCGGCTTCAGCCCGAACTCTACCTTGTCGAGTTCCGGGAAGGAGCGCGGACGGGCCGCCCCGCGAAGCGTGCCGTCGAGATTGTAGACCCAGCCGTGAAAGGGGCAGACGAGCGCGTTCTTGCAGCTTCCCTGCTGGTCGGCGACGACGCGGCTGCCGCGATGCCGGCACAGATTGTGGAAGCCGCGCACGACGCCGTCCTTGCCGCGAACCACCAGCGCGCGCTCGCCGACGACGTCCATGGTGAGATAGGCGCCCGCCTCCGGCACGTCCGAGACATGGCCGATGATCTGCCAGTGACTGCGGAAGACGTGCTCCTTCTCCAGCTCGAGGAGGGCCGGGCTGTGATAGGTCCAGCCGGGGAGTCCGCTGCGGTCCCAATCGTTCGGGATCGCCACGTCACGAAGCGGGCGGTTCACGGCAATGCTCCCATTGTTGTTGAATGTTCATTCAATTCAAGCACATTTATCGATCAATTGCAATGGTTTAGAGTTTTCTTGACTCGGATGGACAGAGATCGAGGGCGGCCCGGAAAAGCGCTGGCGGCTCCACGACTTAGCCGGAGCCCCTTTTTCCCCAGGTCCTGCGAATGAACCCTTTCCGTGCGAAAGACGGCGCGCGCGTTACCGGGCGAAACAATTGTGTGAAGTTTTCGGCATTCACGCGAAACGGCAGGTGATTAACACATTCCTAATGACGACGAATTCGAAGGCGCTTCCCATGACACGCGAACTCGACATGACGGACTTTCCTGCCGAGGCCGCTGCCGCCCGGTACCAGGCCTTTGCGCTCGGCCGGCTCCGCCGCGGCGCGGCGCGGCGTCCGATGGGCCTTTTCGCGGCGGTCTCGACCGCGGCGCTGGCCTCAATCCTGGTCCCGCTGACAGGCGCGGTGGCGCTGTCACCCGCCGGACAGCGCACGCAGGAGCAGCGGCTGACCCCGGCGGCGGAGGAGAGGATGCCCGCGAGCGAGATTGATGTCGCTTGTTCGGGCCAGTCCTGGGGCAATGAAACGACGAAATGCCTGGTCGCGATCTCGAAAGATGGCGGAAAGACGATCTCTGCCAGAATAAGGACAATATCTGGCGCTTGAATGCGGACGGTTGGAGGAATCGAAGATGACCAAGCTTCGCGAGGAAATTCCCTACAGCGCCTTCCAGGCGGCGCGTGCGGCCTGCGAACTGATGAAGGCATCCGACGTGCGCCGGCAGGATCTGGCTGATCTCGATTGCGAGTTTCCCTTCCCGCCGCGCGAGACGCGCTACGACCGGGACGACGACGTCGTCGTGATGACGATCAACTGAGCCGCGGTCCCTCTCCGGATCGCCTCCCTTCGCGTCGGGGCGATCCGTGCCGTCTTCTCACTGACCGGTTCGGTCCCCCAGCAAGGCCAGCACGCCGCGCAGTTCCAGTGTACTGAAGGGCTTTTCCAGCACGAGCGGCCGCTGATCGAGCGGCAGAGCCTCGATCTCGCCTTTTGCCCCCAGCATGTCGCCGGTGACGATGACGAAGCGGCGCGCCAGCAGCGGCGACCGTTCGCGAAACTGCTGGTAGATCGTCATGCCGCTCGCCTCGGGCATGCGCAGGTCGCTGAAGATGATGTCGGGCATTGTTCCCGCCAGCACATCGTCGACCGACGACCAGCGCGTGAGAATCGAGGCCTTGACTCCCATCATCTCCAGTATGTCGGCGAGCGAACTCGCAACGTCCGGCTCGTCGTCGATGATCAGCGCCCGGGCGATCGCCGTGGTGCGTGCGGCCACGGTCTGCACGGCGTCCGCATGCGCCTGGGCGACCGGAAGTTCGACGCAGAACCGCACGCCCCGCGGTTCGACATCGTCGAACCAGATCCGGCCGTCGTGGCGCTCGACGATCGAGCGCGATATCGACAGGCCGATGCCGGTGCCGACGCCGACCGGCTTGGTGGTGAAATAGGGCTCGAAGATGCGCTGCGCGATCTCGGCGGGTATTCCCGGACCGGTATCCTCGACCGAAAAGCCGACGACGCCTGCTCCGCGCCAGGTGCGTACGCGCAGCTTCCGCTCGCCGGAGACCGCCGTCAGCGCATGCTGGCCGTTGACGAGGAAATTCGCTGCGACCTGGGTAATGTGGTCGGCGTCGACGAAGACCGTCAGCGGGCTCGGCGCGAGGTCTGTCTCGACCGTGACACCCGTGCTGCGCGCGCCGTAGGCGGTCACCTCGAGCGCGGAGCGAATGACCTGGTTGAGGTCCGTCTCCTCGTGCTGGGCGGGGTGAAGCCGCACCATGCCGAGGAAGCTCTTGACGATGCGGCCACAGCGTTCGGCCGCAGCGCGGACCTTTTCTGCGCGCGACTTGACCTGAGGGTCGCCGGCGAATTCGAAGAGCAGCGTCGACTGCGCGACGACGACGGCGAGCGGATTGTTCAGTTCGTGCGAGACGCCGGCGAGCAGCGACCCCATCGCCGCCATCTTCTCGTTCTGGTGCAGCCTGTCGCGCTGACGATTGATCTCCTCCTCGGCGCGCTGCCGCTCCCTGAGGTCGCGGATGGAGCCGACGAACAGGCGACGGTCGGCGGCGCGGACCTCCGAGATCGTCAGCTCGATCGGGAAGGACGCTCCCTTCGCGTCGATCGCCTGGGTCTCGACGCGCCGGCCGATCATGATTGGAAACCCGCCTTCGAGATAGCGGCGGATGCCTTTGGTGTGGCCCTTGCGGTGTTCGTCCGGGATCAGGGTGCGGGCGATGTTCTTCCCCAGGAGCTCAGCCTTGGACCAGCCGAACATGGCCTCGGCAGCCGGATTGAATTCGATGATCCCGCCCGATTCGTCGATGACGACGATGCCGTCGAGCGCGGCCTGCACCATAGTGGTGCGGAAGACCTCGCTGACGTGCTGTTCGGAGGAGGAACGCTGGATGGAGTCGCCGATCGCGGATGCGACCAGTTCCACCGCCGCGGCCTCGTCGTCGTTCCAGTCGCGTTCCCGCACGCAGTCGTTGACCGCGAGCGTGCCCCACAGGTAGCCGTGGGCGAAGATCGGGACCGACAGGAAGGACCGGATCTGGTTCTTCTCGAAATCGTCGCGCAGGAAGCCTTCGAGGTTGCGGGTGTGGCCGGCGAAGACCTTGCCCTGCCGCTCCTCCTCGCCAATGCGCTTGAGCAGCGGATCGTCGACCAGGATGGCCTCGCGGATCAGCGTCGGGCGCTCGGCCGCCTTCAGAACGGCGAGATCGACCCAGTAGGATGCGATGGATTGGGAAAAGCCTGACTTCGGCAGCGGCTTGAGCTGGAAGACGATGGTGCGGTGGCAATCCAGCGCCTGGCCGAGGATAGCCAGAACGTCGTCGATCTCCTGGAGCCACTCGTTGGCCTCGCGCAGGCGACGCGAGATCCGCGAGATCGCGACCGGCAGGCTCATCGCGTGCGATCGGCCCGCAAGCGGGACAGCCGAGGCTTCGTTCATGCCGGCGCGACCTCCCTGCCAGGCGTATCCGGATCAGTGGCCATCGCCGCCAGGAAGCGAGAAGACGTAGCCCTCGCCGCGCACCGTCTTGAGGAAGCGCGGGCTTGCCGGATCCGGCTCGATCTTCTTGCGCAGGCGCATAATGCGGATGTCGAGGGCGCGCGAGGATTCCAGGTCCTCGCTGAAGCCGATCGCTTCCGAGATCGCCGAACGCGTCAGCAGACGGTTCGGCCGGGTGAGGAAAACCTCCAGGACGTCGAACTCGCTCTTGGCGAGTTCGATCGGCGAGCCGTCGGGGCCGATCACCAGCCTGCCGTCGAGATCGGCGCTATAGGATCCGAAGGAGACGACCTTGTTGGCGGGACGTTTCGAGGCCGCCGGTGCGGGGGCGTCCGCCGCCGCGGCGTCCGCCTGCGGCACCCGCCGCAACACGCTGCGCACCCGCGCCAGGAGTTCGCGCAGTTCGTAGGGCTTGACGATATAGTCGTCGGCGCCGAGTTCGAGCCCGACGATGCGGTCGATCGCGGTGCCGGCGGCGGTGGCGAAGATGATGCCGAGCGGCATCTGCGAGCGAAGCCATCGCCCGAGCGCCAGCCCGTCTTCACCGGGCATGGCGATGTCGAGGATGGCGAGATCGAAACTGTGCACCGCGACCAGCTCGCGCATCTCCGCGGCGCTCGCGGCGGTCATGACGTCGTATCCGCTCGCCGCGAGATACTCTGCCACCGCATCACGCAGATCGGGCTCGTCGTCGACGACTGCGATACGCGACCGCATCGCTGTATCCCCCTGGTTTCCGGCAATAAGTAGATTGGGTATAAACATCTTGTCCAGCCTGTTCATCGGGCGTGTGTATCAAGGATCCGGAAGTGGGCCGAAGACCGGTCGTAGCGCGCATCTGCAGCAGGAACGAAGCCGACGAGGCGCTGGCCGACTATCTCGACCGGCGCGGCTACGACGTGCGATTCGCGCACGAGGAATGGAGCGCGATGGCGCTTCTCGGCGCGGACGACGTCGACGTGGCGCTGGTCGACCTGCGGCTCGGCGGTCTGAGCGGAACCGACCTGCTGCGGAAATTCTCCGGAAGCGGCACGACGGCCTTCGTCATGATCGGCACCAACAGCGAGCCGGTCGACCGCATCCTGGCGCTGGAGCTCGGCGCTGCCGATTTCCTGGATGCGCCGGTGGTGCCGCGCGAACTCGCGAGCCGCCTCAATCGTCTGCTGGCTCGGCGCGGCCGGCCGATCGGCGATCTGGTGACGCTGGAAAATTCCAGCGTGGACATGAGAGCGGCGCTGGTCATGCGCAATTCCGGCGAGGAAGAGCAGCTCTCCCCAGGTCAGATCGCCCTGCTGCGGCTCTTCGTCGGAAATCCGGGCCGCGTGCTCGGCCGCGAGGACATCATGGCCGCGGCACCGGCCGAAAGCTTCGATGCGTTCGACCGCTCCGTCGATTCGCGCATCGTGCGCCTGCGCCGCAAGCTCGACACCGAGAGCATCGTGACGGTGCGCGGCGCGGGCTACCGTTTCGATCCACCGGTCTGATGCGGACGGCCTAGCCGAACCCGCGCGCATCAAGCGCCCACCAGCGTGCCAGGCACCGCTTCGCCGTGCCGAACGGAATGCACCGCCACGTCATGTTCCGCGGGCGCTGGACCCGAAAAAACGGAGTATCCGTGGTAGCCCATCATCTCACCATGGCGCCGGTTTCGGCGGCGGCGGAAAGGGTGCGGGTCTCCGGCATGACGCGCTGCGGCGCCTCGTCCTTCATCGCGAGCGCGGCAACCGCGGCGGCGCCGAAGACGATCTGGCCTGCCAGGAGAGCCTGGAGCACCATTCCGGCAAATCGGGTGCGCATTTTCTTCGTTCCTCGAAGCTTTGAGACGGGCCCATGCGGTCCGATCTTGTTGGCACAGCATCGCCGCATTCTGTTTCCGGACCATGCCGCTCGACCGGGCCGGCGTTGCAAGCCGGTGACACCGCAAGCCGTTGTGGTGAAACGCCAAATTGAGCCTCGCCGAGTCCGCCGTCCTAGTGCCCAAACGGAAACGGGGAGCCGAGGGGTTACGGGTGAGACGGGTCGTCGCGACCAAGCGTCCTTGGCCGTCCCTTTTTGGGGCGCGTTCATGCCAAACTTCGCTTGACGAGCAAGCTGTGCTGGAATACAAAGCCTTAAATCTGGAATTTTGGATATATGGATAAGACCACGGCTCTGGCCGCCCTGGCGGCACTCGGGCAGGACACGCGTCTGGAGGTATTCCGGCTGCTGGTGAAGTGTGGCGAGGCCGGCCTGCCCGCAGGGGAGATCGCGACGCGGCTGAACATCGTCCAGAACACTATGTCCGCGCATCTCAAGGTCCTGGCCCATGCGGGCCTGATCCGGCCGGAGCGGGACGGTCGCACGATCCGATATCTCGCGGACATGACCGGCCTGCGCGACCTGCTCGCCTACCTGATGGAAGACTGCTGCAACGGTTCTCCGGAGCTTTGCCGCCCCGTCATCAACGCCATCACTTGCGACTGTTGAGAGGCTTTGCAATGAGCGATCCCATATACAACGTGCTTTTCCTCTGCACCGGCAACTCGGCCCGGTCCATTCTCGCGGAAGCGATCCTGAACCGCGTCGGCCAGGGCCGCTTCCGGGCCTTTTCGGCGGGCTCGCAGCCGAAGGGCGAGGTGCATCCCTTCTCGCTGGAACTCCTCAAGAGCCTCAACCACGACACCTCCTTCGCCCGCTCAAAGAACTGGGAGGAGTTCGCGCAGGCGGGCGCGCCGGAGATGAACTTCGTCTTCACGGTCTGCGACAATGCCGCCAACGAGGCCTGCCCGGTATGGCCGGGCCAGCCGATGACAGCGCACTGGGGCGTGCCCGACCCGGCGGCGGTGGAGGGCACGGAGGCGGAGAAGCGCCTTGCCTTCGCCGACGCCTACCGCATGCTCAACAACCGCATCTCGATCTTCACCAGCCTGCCCCTGAACTCGCTCGACCGCCTGGCTCTGCAGAAGCGGCTGTCCGAGATCGGCGGCAACCTTGCAGAGGCGGGATGACCCGTGAAACGACGGCGAGCGGCGACATGACAGATCAGACATTGGACGCCTCGGCGAATGCCGCCGGGGGAATCGGCTTCTTCGAAAAGTGGCTTTCGGCATGGGTGGCGCTGTGCATCGTGGCCGGCATCGTTCTTGGCAACCTGCTGCCGGGCCTGTTCAGCGTCCTCGCCGGCCTGGAGTTCGCGTCGGTCAATCTCGTCGTGGCGGTTCTCATCTGGGCCATGGTCTTCCCGATGATGGTCAACGTCGACTTCGGCAGCCTCAGCCATGTTGGCGACCGACCCAAGGGACTGGTGCTGACGATCGTCGTGAACTGGCTGATCAAGCCGTTCACAATGGCCGCACTGGGCGTGCTGTTCTTCGATTATGTGTTCGCTGCATGGATCGCGCCGGCCGACGCGCAGCAGTACATCGCCGGCCTCATCCTCCTCGGCGCAGCACCCTGCACCGCGATGGTGTTCGTCTGGAGCCAGATGACGAAGGGGGATCCGAACTATACCCTGGTGCAGGTTTCGGTGAACGACATCATCATGATCTTCGCCTTCGCGCCGATCGTCGCGCTGCTGCTCGGCGTGACCGACATAACCGTGCCATGGGAGACGCTGCTCCTGTCGGTCGGGCTCTACGTGGTAATTCCGCTGATCGCCGGCGCGCTTACTCGCAAGCGGCTGCTGGACCGGGCCGGCGGAGGTCCGAAGGCGGAGGCGGCGGTCTCGGAGTTCACCGGGCGCCTGAAACCCCTGTCGGTGATCGGACTGCTGGCGACGGTCGTGCTCCTGTTCGGCTTCCAGGGAGAAGTCATCACCGGCAACCCGCTGCTGATCGTGCTCATCGCGGTGCCGCTGCTGATCCAGTCGTACGGCATCTTTTTCATCGCTTACGGGGCGGCGAAAGCGTGGAAAGTGCCGTTCAACGTCGCGGCGCCCTGTGCTTTGATCGGAACATCGAACTTCTTCGAACTCGCCGTCGCGGTGGCCATCAGCCTCTTCGGACTGAACTCGGGCGCCGCGCTGGCAACCGTCGTCGGCGTGCTGGTGGAGGTGCCGGTGATGCTGTCGCTGGTTGCTTTCGCCAACCGAACCCAGCACTGGTTCCCCAAGGCATGAACGACATGACGATCACCATCTATCATAATCCCGCTTGCGGCACGTCCCGCAACACGCTCGCAATGATCCGCCAGTCGGGCGAGGAGCCGGAGGTGATCGAGTACCTGAAGACGCCGCCATCGCGCGCGAGGCTGGTCGAACTCATCGACGCGATGGGGATCACGCCGCGCCAGCTCCTGCGCGAAAAGGGAACGCCCTTTCACGAACTCGGGCTCGGCGACCCGAAATGGACCGACGACCAGATCGTCGACTTCATGATCCAGCACCCGATCCTCATCAACCGGCCGATCGTGGTGACACCACTCGGCACGAAGCTCTGCCGTCCCTCGGAAGAGGTGCTTTCGATCCTGCCCAACCCCGTGGGCAGCTTCGAGAAGGAAGATGGCGAAGTCGTGAACGACCCCAGGCGCGGAACTGCCTGACCGGCAGGTCGACCACTGCGCTCACTTCGGCTGGAGCGTGTCCATGTAGTCTATGATCGCGCCGATCTGCTCCGGCGACGCCTTGAATTCGGGCATGTCGGGGTGACCAGTCGAGACGCCTTCCACGAAGGCCTCCTCCAGGGCGTCGAGCGGGTATCGCTCGGACAGGGTCCGGAATGGCGGCGCCTCCGGATGCGTGCTCTCGTCAGACGCGCCCACCGCGTGGCAGCGCGCGCAGTTGGTCTCCACCAGGGCCTTGCCATAGGCGACCTGATCCTCGGCGAAGGCGGACGACGCCATACCGACGAGCGTTCCCGCGAGGTAGATCGCGCCGACTGCCAGCCGCATTGTGTGGTTCGTGTTCATCTTCCCAGATTGTCACAGCCCGGCGATGGTTCATTGACCTCGGTCAAGAACCGGCCGGTAGCGGCCGTTTCGCAATGTCGCGCGGACCCCGGCGCCTGTCCCACCACTTCTCGAGCTCCATCACCACGACGAGGGAGGCAGCGATCGAGAGCAGCACGCCCCACTGGAGCGGCGTCACCGGCGCGATGCCAAGCGTGTCGCTGAGGACCGGAACATGCATGGCGGCGATGTGCAGCAACTGCGCGCCGGCGACGCCGACGACGAGGAAGGGATTGGCCATGAGGCTCTGGCCGAACACGGAGTGGCGCTCCGAACGGCTGTTGAACGTCTGGACGTTGGCGAAGAGCACGAAGAGCAGCAGCAGGAGATTGCGCGCCTCGAACTCGGAATAACCGTTCTCGAGCAGCCACCAGAAGACGCCGAAGCCTCCGAGGCCCATCACGGCGGTGGAGTGCAGGATGCGCCGCAGCATCACGCGGTCGAAGATCGGCTCGCGCGGATCGCGGGCGGAATAGGAAAGTTCGTCGCCCTCCGCGCCTTCGGTCGCCAGCGCGACGTCCTGGATGCCCTGCGTGACGAGGTTCAGCCACAGGAGCTGCACCGCCGTCAGCGGCATAGGCATGCCGATCGGAATGGCGAGCAGGAACAGGACGACCTCCGCCGCGCCGGTCGAGACCAGCATGAACACCACCTTGCGGATGTTGGCATAGGAGACTCGGCCCTCCCGGATACCGGCGACGATGGAGGCGAAATTGTCGTCCGTGACGATGATGTCGGCGCTTTCCTTCGCGACGTCCGTTCCCTTGCGCCCCATGGCTACGCCGACATGCGCGTGTTTGAGGGCCGGCGCGTCGTTGACGCCATCGCCCGTAACCGCGACGAAATGGCCGTTGCGGGCCATCGACAGCACGATGGCGAGCTTCTGCGCCGGCTCGACGCGCGCATAGATGCGCGCGCTACGGGTGAGTTCGTCCAGCGCGGCCTCGCCCGCTTCCTCCGCCTCGCGCACGGCGATGCCGGTGACCACCTGATCGTCCTCGAAGGGAATGCCCGCTTCCCGCGCGATGGCGCTGGCGGTCCTGGGGTCGTCGCCGGTCACCATGGCTATCCCGACGCCCGCCGCCGAGCAGGCCTCGATCGCCTCGCCGACGCCGGGCCGCAGCGGGTCCTGCATTCCCGCGAGGCCTAGGAAGACCAGGTCGACGAGATGACCGTGCCCGTACTCGCCGTTCTCCTGGCGCGCGATCCGGCCTTCGGCGAAGGCGAGTACCCGAAGACCGCGCCCCGCGAGGTCCTCTTTCTGGGCGATGAGGGCATCGCGGTCGATCGGAACCGCCGCGTCGCCGCGGTCCATGCGGCTCGCCATGTCGATCAGCGTATCGGGCGCGCCCTTGACGAAGATGCGCACCTCTTCCTCAGCCTCGTGAAAGGATGCGGCGTATTTGAGGTCCGGCTCGTAGGGGATGCGCGCGACCAGCCGGTGCTGCTCGGCAACCTCCTCGCGGGCGAAGCCGCCCTTCCTGGCCGCCGCAAGGAGGGCGACGTCGACCGTGTCGCCTATGCCCTTCCAGCCGTCCTCCTCATGGCGCAGATGCCCTTCGTTGGGCAGCACCGCCGCCTTCAGAAGTTCGGACGCGCGCTCGTTCGCCCGCGCGTCGTCCACGTGCGGCGAGCGCAGGGAACAGGCGTCGAGGTCCTCGCCCGTCTCGAAGGTAACGACCGTGCCGTCCGGCAGCGACACCTCGGTTACCGTCAGCTCGTTCATGGTGAGGGTGCCGGTCTTGTCGGTGGCGATCATCGTGCAGGAGCCCAGCGCCTCGATCGCCGCCATGCGCCGCACGATCACGTGGGCCCTGGCCATGCGCCGCATGCCGATGGCCAGCGCGATCGAGATCGCGACCGGCAGGCCTTCCGGTATCGCGGCGACCGCCAACCCGACCGACATCAAGAAGAGGTCGTGATAGCCCATCCCGCGCAGCAGCCCGACCGAGAAGAGCGCGGCGATGGCGATGCCGACCGTAACGGCGATGGTTCGCGAAAAGCGTTCGAGACGCAGCATCAGCGGCGGCCGCGAAACCGACCGTTTCGCGATCATCTCGGCGATCCTGCCGATCTCGGTCGCCGCACCCGTGGCCGTGACAATACCCCGGCCGCGCCCGCGAACGGCGATCGTGCCGGCGAACGCGAGCGAGCCTTGCGCGGCATCCGCATCCGCACCGGCTCCCTTGGCAAGCGGATGCGACTCGCCCGTCAGCAGGGATTCGTCGCACTGGAGGTTCTCGGCCGAATCGAGCTCCAGGTCCGCCGGAACGCGGTTTCCTGCTTCCACGAGGACGAGGTCGCCGGGCACGAGGTCGCGCGCATCGATCTCGCGCTGCATGCCGTCGCGGATGACGGTCGCATGCGGCTGTTCCAGGCTGCGCAGCGCAGCGGCGGCGCGCCCGGCCGAATATTCCTGGATCGTGCCGATCGTTCCGTTGATCAGGAGCACGGCGCCGATGAAGACGGCATCCTTGACGTCGCCGAGCGCCATGGAGACGAGCGCGGCGGCAAGCAGGATGTAGATCAGCGGGCTGAGGAACTGTCGCAGGAAGACGGCTGTCAGCGACGGAGGCCTCGCCTCGGGCAGCGCGTTCGGCCCGATCTCGAGCAAGCGCCCGGCCGCCTCGGCCTGCGTGAGTCCGCGCTCGCGCGATACTGGAAAGGTCTCGGCGTTCATGCGGGGAGGCTTAGCGCCGGGACGCCGCACCGGTCCTTGACCCGGGTCAAGTTCGGGGGCCAACGGGAGAATTCACGAGCAAGTTTCTCCGCAACGCTACTTCTGGAAGGAGCGCGGGGCCAGGGGTGCGGGATTGATCGGCGTCAAGGCCGGTTCGGCTACACGCGGTATGTGTCGTTCGTCCAGTTCCGCGAGGGAGAACTCATGATCAAGCAGATCGCCGCCGCCGTCTCGATGCTCGCGGCGCTGGGTGCCCCTGCCTCCGCCCAAGAGGAGATGCCCTACGGAGAGGCCGAGTTCCTGAATTCCTGCGCCGCTTGCCATGGCGAGCGGGGAATGGGCGACGGTCCGCTGGCGAGCGTCCTGACAACGCCTCCCGCCGACCTGACCCGGCTGAGCGAGGGTAACAAGGGCGCCTTTCCCTATTACCGTGTCTTTTCCGTCATAGATGGGCGCTATCTCGTTCCCGGTCATGGCGAACGCGAGATGCCGGTGTGGGGACAGCAGTTCGTCGAGGAAGACGCAAAGACCTACGGCCCGAACGGCGGGGAACTGATCACCACCGAACGAATCCACGAGCTGACCAGTTATATCGAGACGTTGCAGCGGTGAACGGATCCGCACTTGCAGATGCGACGGCCAAACTGGAGGAGCGCAGATGATCGTCGAGGACCAGAGCGCTACGGTGGCCTTTCTCCAGGACCCGTCTTGCGTCGGCTCGGCAGCGCCCGTGGAGACGATCGACACCCATATCTCCCGCATCTTTCTCGCCGGCGACCATGCCTTCAAGATGAAGCGGGCGGTGAAGCTGCCCTATGCCGATTTCTCGACCCCTGCCCTTCGCCTTGCGGCCTGCGAGAAGGAGATCGAGCTGAACGGCGCCACGACGCCTGAAATCTATCTCGGCGTCCGCCGCATCACGCGCATGCCGGACGGCGGAGCCGAGTTCGACGGAGATGGCGAACTCCTGGACGCAGTGGTCGAGATGAAGCGTTTCGACCAGGAATGCATCTTCGACCATCTGGCGAGCGAGGGCCTCCTGACGCACGGGTTAATGACTGAGACCGCGCGCATGATCGTGCAGTTTCACCGCACCGCGCCGGTAGTCCACATGACCAGCGGTTCGCAAAACATCGGCGGCGTGCTGGACATCAACGAGGCGGCCTTCGCCGGCAGCCATGTCTTCGGCGACGCGGAGGTGGCAGATCTGAACCGCGCCTTCCGCGAGGCTCTGTCGCGTCATTCGCCGCTGCTCGACCGTCGCGAGGCGGCGGGCAAGGTGCGTCGCTGCCACGGCGATCTCCACCTGCGCAACATCTGCCTGCTGGACGGTGCTCCTCGCCTGTTCGACTGCATCGAATTCAACGACGCGATCGCCACGGTGGACGTGCTCTACGACCTCGCCTTCCTGCTGATGGACCTCTGGCATCGCGGCTTCCCGGAGCATGCGAACCTCGTCATGAACCGCTACCTGGACGAGGCGGACGACGAGGACGGGTTCCCGCTGCTGCCGTTTTTCATGGCGGTTCGCGCGGCCGTGCGCGCCCATGTGACGGCCACGCGCATCGAGGACGGCGGCGCCTCGGGGACGCTGACCGACGAAGCGCGGTCCTATTTCGATCTCGCGCGGACGCTGCTGGGCGATCAGCGGCCTCGCCTGGTCACGATCGGCGGGTTGAGCGGCACGGGCAAGACGACCGTCGCCGAAGCGCTGGCGCCGCGGCTCGGCCCGCCGCCGGGCGCCCGGATCGTGGAGAGCGACCGCGTCCGCAAGGCCATGCACGGGGTTCCGGCCGAGACCCGCCTGCCTGCAAAGGCCTATGCGCCACAGGTTTCGGAGCGGGTCTACCGAGAGATGGCCTGGCGATCGGCGCCGATCCTCGCCGAGGGAGGGTCCGTCGTCGCCGACGCGGTCTTCGACAGGAGCGAGAACCGCGAGGCGATCGAAAAGGCGGCCGGCAACGAGCATGCCCCCTTCACCGGCATATGGCTGCAGACCGATCCCGCCATCCTGTGGGATCGGGTGGGCGCGCGCCGGGACGGTCCTTCGGACGCGACGGTGGATGTCCTGTCGCGGCAGCAGGAGCGCCGCATCGAAGGCGTCACCTGGCACCGGATCGACGCAGGCAGGCCCGTCGAGGACATCGCCGACGCGATCCTGTCGCTCTGCCGGCTGCACGAACCGCCCTGACGTCTCCGCCGGCCGGGGACGTTCAGACGAGGTCCAGCGTGGCGAGGCTGACGCCGGCTTCCTGCGGGTGGCGGTCGAGCGTGAAACCGAAATCGCGGCACATGTCGAGCATCCTGCGGTTTTCCGTCAGCACGATACCCTCCACCCGGCGGATGCCTTCCGATCGGGCATAGTCGATGATGCGGCGAAGCAGGGCGAAGCCGAGGCCGTGTCCCTGGAGATCGGTGCGCACCAGCAGCGCATATTCGGCGGAGACGTGGTCGGGATCGCTGGAGAGGCGTCCGATGCCGGCAAGCTCGCCGGTATCCTGTCTTATGGCGACGAACGCCATGTCGCGCTCGTAGTCGAGTTGGGTCAGCCGCTTCAGCATGTCATCGGTGAAGCGCTTGCGCGGGGCCAGAAAGCGGAAGCGGATGTCGTCGGGCGAGGTCTTGTCGAGAAATTCCGGATAGAGCGCGATGTCGGCCGGCTTGATCGGCCGGATCAGGAAATCCATGCCACCGGCCGAGAAGGTCTGCTCCCATTCCGCGGGATAGGGGCGGATGGCGAGGTCGGGGTTGGGGCCGGCCTCCTCGACGCGGGCGGGATCGATCTCGACGCGCGCATCGAGCGCGATGACGCCTTGCGGATCGGCGAGCAGCGGATTGACGTCGAGCGAGGCGATGCAGGGAAAGTCGACGATCAGCTGCGACAGGCCGTTGAGGGCCAAGGCGATCGCGGCGCGGTCGGCCGGCTTTCGGTCGCGGTAGCCCTTGAGCAGCCGTCCGATACGGGTGCGATCCATCAGGTCCCCGGCGAGCACGTCGTCGAGCGGCGGTAGCGCAATGGCCGTGTCGTCCATGATCTCGACCGCCGTGCCGCCGGCGCCGAACAGCACCACCGGCCCGAAGATCGGATCGCGGCTCATGCCGAGGATGAGTTCCTGCGCGTGGCGGCGGACCACCATCGGCTGCACTGCGAAGCCATCGACGGCGGACCCCGGCGCCTTTTTCGCGACGCGGTCCCGGATGGTCTCGGCGGCCTCGAAGGCGGCCTCCTCGCTGTCGATGTCGAGGACGACGCCGCCGATGTCGGACTTGTGCGAAATCTCCCTGGAGAGGAGCTTCACGACGATCCTGTCCCAATCCTTCAGCAGTTTGCGCGCCGCGTCCCGCGCTTCTCCCGGCGTCTCCGCGACGATCGTCTCCGGGACCGGGATGCCATAGGCGCCGATGACCGCCTTTGCTTCCGGCTCGGTCAGCATGCGCCGGCCTTCGCGCGCGACGGTGCGGAAGATTTCGAGGACGGCGGCGCGATCGCTCGGCGCGTCCTCGCTGCGGCTCGACGGCACGCGCATGAGCGCTTCCTGGGCGCGCGACCAATCGCTGAGGTAAGAGACAGCCATGGCCGTGTCGGCCGGGGTCGCATAGCTCGCCACGCCGGCATCGTGGAGGATCTGGCGGCCTTCCCTTGCCGTATGTTCGCCAAGCCAACAGGTGAGCACGGGCTTGCGGTTGATCGTGCCGTTGTGTGTCAGCGCCGCGACCGCCCGGGCCGCGTCCACCGGCGAGGCTAGGCCGGTCGGGCAGTTGAGCACCATGATCGCGTCCGTGCCCGGATCGTCCGCTACGGCCTGCACCGCCGCGACGTAGCGCTCGGGCGGCGCGTCGCCGATGATGTCGACGGGATTGGCATGGGACCATGTCGCCGGCAGCGACGCGTTCAGCTTCTCGATCGTTTCGGGAGAGAGTTCAGCCAATTCGCCCTTGCAATCGATCAACTGGTCTACGGCGAGAACGCCGGCCCCACCGCCATTGGTGACGATGCCGACACGCGATCGGGCGAGCGGCGAGAACCGCGCCGTCGTCTCGGCGGCGTCGAAGAGTTCGGCCAGTCCCTCGACGCGCAGGATGCCGGCGCGCGACAGCGCCGCGTCCACCACCCGATCGGCACCCGACAGCGCGCCCGTATGTGTCGCGGCCGCGGCCGCAGCCTGTTCGTGGCGGCCCGACTTTACCACGATGACCGGCTTGATGCGGGCCGCCGCGCGGGCGGCGGACATGAACTTCCGCGGATTGGGGATCGTCTCGAGATACATGACGATCGCCTTCGTGCCGGCGTCGCCCGCCAGCATGTCGAGATAGTCGCCGACGTCGACGTCGGCCATGTCGCCCAGCGAGACGAGATGGGAAAAGCCGAGATTGTTGTCGGCGGCCCAATCGATGAGCGAGGTTGCGATGGCGCCGGACTGCGAAAGCAACGCGATCTTGCCCGCCCTCGGGGCCATGTGGGCGAAACCGGCGTTGAGCTTCAGCGGCGGGATCATGAGGCCGAGCGTGTTCGGCCCGATGATGCGGAAAAGATACGGCCTGGCCGCATCCAGCATCGCCTGCCGAAGCCCGTTCTCCCGCGTGAGCCCTGCGGTAATGACCACGGCCGCGCGCGTGCCCTTCTCGCCGAGTTCGCGGATCACCTGAGGCACCACCTGCGGCGGCGTTACGACGACGCCAAGGTCGGGAACACCCGGAAGCGATGCCGCATCGGGGTAGCAGGGGATGCCAGAAACCTCCCCGTACTTCGGGTTCACCGGCCAGATATCGCCCTCGAAGCCGCCATTGACGATGTTGTCCGTGACCACGCGCCCCACCGACCCCGGCTTGACCGAGGCACCGATTATGGCGACCGAGCGTGGGCGCACCGCGAATTCGAGATTTCTGATCGTCACCTGTCTGCTCTCCTTCGCGTCGTCTCATGCGGCGGGGCGGTGCCGGGCGTCGTTGTCCTGGATCAATGCCGCGCTGCCGTTCGCAGCCTAGCAAGGTAACCTGCGAACGCGACCGTCTTGCAAATGCAGGACGGATGCAAGCTGCGTCGGCCGCAGCAACCCAAAACGAGACAAAGAGAGGAAACGACCATGGGCTACTATTTCAGCAAGACCGTCAGCATGCCGTTCGACGAGGCGGTCGACCATGTCACCAAAGCACTGGCCGACAAGGGCTTCGGCGTGCTCACCACCATCGACGTGAGGGCGACGATGAAGAACAAGCTCGGCGTCGACGGCAAGCCCTACACGATCCTCGGCGCTTGCAATCCCCATCTCGCCTGGCGTGCGCTGCAGGCCGAGGACAAGATCGGGACCATGCTGCCTTGCAACGTCATCGTCACCGAACATGCACCGGGCGAGGTGGAGATCGCCGCGGTCGATCCGGTCGCTTCCATGCAGGCGATTGAGAACCCGTCCCTGGGCGAGGTCGCCGAGGAGGTCCGGACCATGCTTTCCGAGGTGATCGACAGCCTTTGATGCGGTCGTCTGCCGTGGCCGCTCCGAATGAAAGCTTGCTGCGCAGGGCGTTGCTGCTCCTTGCAGTGGGCGGCCTTCTCGCGGGCTTCCTTCTACCGGCAGATAGCGGCCGGCTTTCGCAGGACCTCGTCTGGACCGCCGCGACGCTGCCGCTGGTCCTGACACTTGCAGTCTCCATCGTGCGGGACTTCTGGATCGGGCGCTTCGGTGTCGACGCGATCGCGCTGGTCTCCATGTCGGCGGCGCTGCTGCTCGACCAGGCGCTGGCCGCCGTGGTGGTGGCAATCATGTATGCCGGTGGCAGCGTTCTGGAGGACTTCGCCAGAGGCCGGGCCGAGCGCAACCTGAAGGCGCTCACCGACCGGTCGCCCCGCTTCGCGCGGCGGCTCGCAGGCGGCAAGCTGGAGGAGATACCGGCCGATGAGGTGGCGGTCGGCGACGAACTCCTGGTCCGCGCCGGCGAAGTGCTTCCGGTCGACGGGGTCCTGCTCGATGAGCATGCCTCCATCGACGCGGCGGCGGTGACGGGCGAGCCGCTTCCCGAGCGGTGCCGGCTCGGCGACGTTCTCCTCAGCGGCACCGTGAATGCCGCCGAGAGCTTTCGCATGCGGGCGACCGCCATCGCGGGCGAAAGCACCTATGCGGGGATCGTGCGGATGGTGCAGGCCGCGCAGACCGCCAAGGCGCCCTTCATGCGCATGGCGGATCGCTTCGCCCTCCTGCTCCTGCCCGCCACGCTCATCATCGCCGCAGCCGCATGGCTTGGTTCGGGAGACCCGATCCGTGCGCTGGCCGTGCTGGTGGTCGCGACCCCCTGCCCGCTGATCCTGGCCGCGCCGGTGGCCTTTATCTCCGGCGTCTCGCGTGCCGCGCGCGCCGGCGTCCTGATGAAGGGAAGCGCGGCGCTCGAGGCGCTGGCCCAGACGAAAACCGTCATCTTCGACAAGACCGGAACGCTGACCCATGGCGGTGCCGGGCTGCTCGAGATCGAGGCCGCGCCGGGACGTGACGGCGACGAGGTTCTGCGACTGCTCGGGTCCCTCGAGCAGGCCTCGGGCAACGTGGTCGCCCTCGCGGCGGTGGAAGCTGCGAGGAGCCACGCGCTCGCCCTGTCGCCGCCGCGCGAGGTGAAGGAATCTCGCGGCTCGGGGTTGCAAGGCATCGTGGACGGGGTCCGCGTGATCGCCGGGTCGCGCGCATTCGTGTGCGGCACGGAACCACTGCCGTTGTGGGCGGAGAAGACGATCAAGCGCTACGAAGGTCAGCCGGTGCTTACCGTTTATCTGTCGGCGAACGGGATGCTCGTGGGCATATTCGTGTTCGGCGACGGCGTGAGGGCAGATGCGCACGCCACCATCGCCGCGCTGCGCCGAAACGGCATCGGCCGCGCAGTGATGCTGACGGGAGACGACGAGGCCGCGGCCGCGCGCGTCGCGGCTCCGCTCGGCCTCGACCGGGTGCTCGCCGGCGCGACCCCGTCCGGCAAGGTGGACGTCGTGCGCGAGGAGCGCGCGAGCGCGCCGACGCTGATGGTCGGCGACGGCATCAACGACGCACCGGCGCTCGCAGCCGCCACGGTGGGGATCGCGATGGGCGCGCGCGGCGCGACCGCCTCCTCGCAGGCGGCCGACATCGTGATCCTGACCGACAGCCTGAAGCCGGTGGCCGAGGCCGTCGCGATCGCCCGCCGCACCCGTGCCATCGCCTATCAGAGCGTCGTCACTGGCCTCGCCCTTTCCGGTATCGCGATGCTCTTCGCCGCCTTCGGCTATGTCACGCCGGTCGCCGGGGCGCTTCTGCAGGAGGGGATCGACGTGGCGGTGATCGTCAACGCCCTGCGGGCGCTACGCGGCGGCGTGGGCCAGTCGTCGTTTGACGCCAATCAAGGACGCATGCGGCAGCCGGCCTAGAGTGCGATAGTGGTGCGGGTGGGGAGTGATCTATGAAGACCAAGGAGCTTGCAGTCTGTGCGGCACTGGCGCTTACCTGCGGCAGCGCGATCGCGGGCGATGCGGAGAGCGCCTTCCGCGGCAAGCGGATCGCCGAGGCGAACTGTGCCGAGTGCCACGCCATCGCGCGGTCCGATGCAGGCGCAAATCCGAGGGCACCGGCCTTCGGGGACCTCGGCAAGCTGCGGTCGCTGGAGACCCTGCGGCAGGAGATGCTCGGCGGATTGTTCCTGCGCCACGCGGTGATGCCGGATTTCGAGCCGGATGCCACGCAAGCGGATGACATCGTCACCTATATGGAGAGCATCCAGGAATGATCCCGGGCGCGAGGAGGAACCAGGATGCTTGAGGAAAGCCTGATCGTTTGCAGCAAGTGCGCTGGCGTCAACCGGGTGCCGGCTTCGCGCCGCCCGGAGGACGCCAAATGCGGCAAGTGCCACGCGCCGCTGTTTTCGGGACATCCGGAGGACGTTGACGGGGCGACCTTCGAGCGGCAGATCGGCCGCAGCAGCGTGCCGGTGCTGGTCGACGTCTGGGCCCCGTGGTGCGGCCCCTGCCGGATGATGGCGCCCGCCTTCGAGGCGGCGGCGCGCGAACTGGAGCCGAGTGTGAGGCTGATCAAGCTCAACTCGGATGCCGAACAGGCCGTGGCAGGCAATCTCGGCATCCGCGGCATCCCGACGATGATCCTCTACCATGGCGGCAAGGAAATCGGCCGCGCCTCGGGCGCGATGAACACTTCCCAGATCGTGCGCTGGACCCGCGACCACCTTCCCATGGCGGACGCCTGAAGAAGCCCAAGCGATGGATCCCCTCATTCCGCGGCTCGGGCTGGCGCTGGCGATCGGACTTCTGGTCGGGCTGGAACGCGGCTGGCGCGAGCGCGACGCGCCGGACCGAAGCCGCACGGCGGGCATCCGCACCTACGGAATTTCGGGGCTCACCGGCGGGATCCTGGCGGCACTGGCGCAGCAGTTCGCAAGCGGGCTGATCCTGGCGGCAGGCTTCCTCGGCTACGGCGCGGTGCTTGCCTGGTTCAAGGCGCGCGAAGCCGCGCACGACGAGGACTACAGCGTCACCGGGGTGGTGGCCGGGCTCGCAGTCTTCGCGCTCGGTGCATTGGCCGTGGTCGGCGACTACGTCGCGGCGGCGGCGGGCGGCGCGTTCCTCGCCGCCGTGCTGGCGAGCCGCGAGGTGCTGCACGGGCTGCTGCGCCGCCTCACCTGGATCGAACTCCGCTCCGCCCTCGTGCTCGCCGTAATGACGGCGATCGTGCTGCCGATCCTGCCCGACCGCACCATCGACCCCTGGGGAGGGCTCAACCCCCACGAGATCTGGTTCTTCACCGTGCTGACGGCAGCCATCTCCTTCCTCGGCTATGCCGCGACGCGAATCTTCGGCGCGGCGCGGGGGCTCCTCGTCAGCGCCCTCACCGGCGCCATCGTCTCGTCCACCGCCGTGACGCTCGCGCTCGGCCGCGCCGCGAAGGCGGAGGGCGGGGCGGAGACGGGACGGTTCGCCGGCGCGGCCTGCTTCGCGGCCATGGTCTCGGTCCTGCGCGTTGCGGTGGTGACGCTGATCATAGAACCGGGCGTGCTCGCATATACGGGGCTGCCGATCCTGGCCGCCGCGGCGGTCCTCGCCGGAGCGGGGACCTTGCTGCTCATCCGCGCCGCCGGCGGGAGCGCGCTCGAACCCGC
Source organism: Aquibium oceanicum (assembly GCF_001889605.1). Classification (NCBI taxonomy): domain Bacteria; kingdom Pseudomonadati; phylum Pseudomonadota; class Alphaproteobacteria; order Hyphomicrobiales; family Phyllobacteriaceae; genus Aquibium; species Aquibium oceanicum. The sequence goes on from NZ_CP018171.1 coordinate 4,828,427, forward strand.
AACCCGCAACCCGTTCGACGTCGGGCCCCTGCTCCTGTTCGCCCTCCTATTTGCGATCGTCTCCACGGCGAGCGCGGCGATCGCGGGGCTGATCGACGACCGGGGCCTCGTCGCGGTGTCCGCCATCTCGGGCACGTTCGACGTCGACGTGGCGGTGCTGAGTTCGCTGCGGCTGGTAGGCCAGGCGGTTCCGGCGGAGACTGTCGCGGTCGCGGTCCTGCTGGCGCTGGCGGCGAACGCGCTCGGCCGCCTGTTCGTCGCGGCCGTGGCCGGCCCCGTCCGCTACTGGACGCCCCTCGTCGTGGCGAGCGCCGCCGCGGCGGCGGTCGGATACGGCGCGTTCGTGCTTGCGCCCCATCTGCGCCTGGTACTCGCCCCGGCCGGCTGACCGCCGCTTTTGATGCCGATCAAGGCCCGGCTTTCCCGCCTCGCTAACAGTCGCGGCAGGAAAGGAAACCACCCATGACACAGTTGAAGGACCTCACCCCGAAATTCCGCCACGTGCGCCTCCTGCTCGCGCGGGAGAAGGGGCACCCTGACGGTGACCGCGAGGAGGGCTACGACATCCTCGTGCCGCTCGAAACCGAAGGCCACCTCGACCCGGCCGAGTGGAAGAAGCATCAGGACGTCTGCCGGGTGAGGCATTTCCGCCATGGCGCCGACGATCGCATCGGCCGGCTGCGCCGCAAGCCCGGCGGCCAGTGGTACTTCGACTATGCTGAAGGCGATCGCGACGACGAGGTCGGCTTCCGGCTCGGCGAGGAACGCTTCGTGACCGGCGAATACGTGTCCGTCAGCAGCGGCGGCGCCATGCACACCTATCAGGTGGCCCGCGTCGAGAAGCCCTAGCGCTACGCAGGCGGCCGACACCGGACCCCGGCCTGGCCGATCTGCCCGGCCGGGGTCTGCCGTTATCCCCGCTGCACCTGCCTTTGCCCGGATGGATCATTGACCACGCAGGGTGGAAGTTGCCAGTATCGGCGCATCGAGGAGTGGTTGCGCAGTGATGCCGGTCGAGATTGCGCCTTTGGACGAAGCGTTTCCCGCGCGCGTGCGCGGCAAGGCCGTGAGCGGAGGGAGCAGGCGGACGGCCGGACGGGCCGATGCGTTCTAGCCCCGGTTCCGAGACCGTGCGGCGGAGTGCTTCCGCGACGTTGCTTGCCGAATGCCGCGGCGCGACCGCCTACGGCGTCGCGGCCGGAGCGGTGCTCGTGCTCTTCGTCATCCGCTATCTGCTTCACGGGTTCCTGGAGGACGGTGCCGTCTTCACGCCCTTCGTTCCGGCGATCCTGATCGCGGCAACGTTATGTGGTCTCGGGCCCGCGGTGCTGTCGCTGGCGCTCTCGCTCGGCGGCGCCTGGTACTTCGGCACACTCGACGCCGCCGGGACCATCGGCCCGGTGGAATTCGCCGTCCACGCGGCGGTTGGCCTGGCCACGATCGCGATCGGCGAAGGCGTGCACCGTGCCCGCACCATCGCCGCCCGCACCCAGGCGATGCTCGAGGAACGCGAGGCGCATCTCAAGTCGATCCTCGACACGGTGCTCGACGCCACCGTCGTGATCGAGAAGGACGGCACGATCGTCTCGTTCAACTCCGCCGCCGTTCGCCAGTTCGGATACAAGTCCGACGAGGTGATCGGGCAGAACGTACGCATGCTGATGCCCGAACCCTATCGCGGCGAGCACGACGGCTACATGCATCGCTATCTCGTGACCGGCGAAAAGCGGATCATCGGCACCGACCGCGTTGTGGTCGGCCGGAGGAAGGACGGTTCGACGTTTCCCATGAAGCTCGCGGTCGGCGAGATGAAAGCCAAGGACAGGCTCTACTTCACCGGCTTCATCCGCGACCTGACGGAGCGGGAGGAATCGGAAGCCCGCCTCCAGGAGGTGCAGGGCGAGCTCGCACGGCTGGCGCGTCTGAACGAACTGGGCGAAATGGCCTCGACGCTGGCGCACGAGCTCAACCAGCCGCTCTCGGCGATCGCCAACTATGCGCAAGGCTGCAGCCGGCTCCTGCGCAATGTCGAGGACGAAATGGCCTCGCGCATGCGCGAGGCGCTGGAGGAGATATCACGGCAGTCGCTGCGGGCCGGACAGATCATCCGGCACCTGCGCGAATTCGTCATGCGCGGGGAAACCGAGAAGACCGCCGAGGACATCCGCAAGGTGGTGGAGGAAGCCGGCGCGCTGGCGCTCGTCGGCTCGCGCGAGCGTGGTGTCCGCACCGTCTTCGACTACCACCCCGGCGCGAGCCTCGTGCTCGCGGACCGCGTCCAGGTCCAGCAGGTGCTGATCAACCTGATGCGCAACGCCATGGAAGCCATGCGCGACAGCGACAAGCGCGAATTGACGATCCGGACCTTGCCCGACGGCGGCGAAATGGTGGCCGTGGAGGTGTCGGACACCGGACCGGGCGTCTCGGAGGAGATCGCGGCGCGACTGTTCCAGCCCTTCGTCACCTCGAAGGCCGGGGGAATGGGGATCGGGCTTTCGATTTCGAAGCGAATCATAGAGTCCCATGGCGGCCGCATGGAAGCGAGCCCCAATGCCGGCGGCGGGGCCACCTTCCGCTTCACCCTGCCGGCAATCAGGAACGAGGGCTCCGATGGAGAGAGGTGACTACATCGTCCACATCGTCGACGACGAGGAACCGGTGCGCAAATCGCTGGCCTTCATGCTGACCGTTTCCGGCTTCGCGGCGCGCCTGCATGAGTCGGCGACGGCCTTTCTTGCGGCCGCACCGACGATCCGCGACGGATGCCTGGTGACAGACCTACGCATGCCCGACCTCAGCGGCGTCGACCTGATCCGGAAACTGAAGGATGCGGGGGTGAACATTCCGGCCATCGTCATCACGGGCCACGGCGACGTGCCGATGGCTGTGGAGGCGATGAAGGCTGGGGCGCTCGACTTCATCGAGAAGCCTTTCGAGGACGAGGTGCTGATCGCGGCGATCGAACGCGCGGCGCGGGAACTCGACCGCAACGCCGGCGGCCAGGATGTCCATGCGATCCTCGAGCGGCTCGGCCAACTGAGCGAGCGGGAGCGCGAGGTGCTCTCGGGCGTGGTGGCGGGCCATGCCAATAAGACGATCGCCTACGACCTCGACATCAGCCCCCGGACCGTCGAGGTCCACCGCGCCAACGTGATGGCCAAGATGGAGGCGCGCAGCCTGCCGGAGCTGGTGCGGATGGCGCTCGCGGCCGGTTTCGGTCTGAAATAGCTTCTGCCCCAGCGCAATTTTGATTTGGCTCAAGGTGCATTCCGCCGCATCGGTGTAGACGATTCCCCCTTGCCGGACCTTTCGTCCGCGCATGCGCGGGAGAAAAGACGTTGCAGCCGCCGAAGACCGTTCTGGTCGTAGTTCCAGCCGCGGAACTTCGCAGATCGATCGAGTTCACCCTCGAAGCGGAGGGCCTGAAGGTCGTTTCGCACGACGGCTTCGGCACGTTCTTTTCCGCGCCGGAGGAGGTCGGCTTCTCGTGCGCGATCGTGGACGAGGATGCGATCGTGGGCGGGGAACAGAGCCTGGCGCGGCTGGCCGAACTGGCCGGCGCCTCGCGCCCCGTCGTGGTGCTGCTGGACAAGCTTCCCGTCCCAGCCGGAAAGTTCGTGTTCCGGTCGCTGCCGAAGCCGCTCCTGGGCCCGGCGCTCATCGAAGCGATCTCGGACGCTGCCCTCGAAGCGGTGACGACGACACCGTCTACGTAGTTCCCCGTAGGGACATGACCGAATTTCGCCCGCCGCCGATTTGGGCGAGGTTCTTCCCGACACCAAGAGCGGGAGCGATCGATGACCATCCACACCTCCAGGGAATTCCGTAGCGCCACTCCCCTCGGCACCGGAGCCGGGACGGGCTTCGAGGCGCTGCTGCCACCATCTTCTGTGCAACCCGCTACGCTCTACGCGGCCGGGTCCGAGATCTATGCCCAGGGCGAGAAGGCCGGCGACCTCTATCAGGTGGAATTCGGCGCGGTTCGCGTCTACAGGCTCCTGGCCGACGGACGCCGCCAGATCGCTGCCTTCCATCTCGCCGGCGAGGTCTTCGGATTCGAGACCGGCAAGACGCACCACTTCTTTGCCGAGACGATCGGCGCGACCGGCATCCGCGTGATCCGCCAGCATGCCGGTGCCGACGCATCCCGCGAACTCCTTCCCCTCGCCCTCGAGAGCCTTGTTCGGGCACAGGAACATCTCCTGGTGCTCGGCCGCCAGAACGCCGCCGAACGCGTGGCAGCCTTCCTGATGGACATGGCGGCGCGCCAGGGCGATCTGGAGGAGATCGAACTGCCGATGTCGCGCGGCGACATCGGCGACTATCTCGGTCTCACCATCGAGACCGTGTCGCGCGTTTTTTCCAAGCTGAAGGAGAAGGGCATCGTGCGCCTTCCGAGCCTTCGCAAGGTGAAGATCGTCAAGATGCAGACCCTTCGCGACATGAGCGAGTAGACCGGGACAGACGGCTCAGGCCTGCGAAAGAAGCCCCATGACCTGGCGCGCCGCCGCGCGTCCGGCGATGATGGCGCCTTCCACGTAGCCGGGGAAGCTCGGCGAGAGTTCCGAGAAGGCGAAGCGGATGCGCGAAAAGCCTTCGCGCAGAACGGCCTCGGCGTCCGTCGCCGCGACATCCATGATCACGTCGCCATAGCCGCCGTCTTCCGGCGCCATCCAGACGCGCAGGTCGAAGGCAGCTTGGTTGCGCGCCTGCGGTCCGAGCGCCGCGGCGAGGCGGGCGGAGATGTCGTCACGCATCTCCTGTTCCGACAGCCCCCTCATCGCCCTCGCGGCCGGGCCGCCGGCAAAGAAGGAAAGGGTCGGTCGATCGTCGGACTGGCTGGTGTCGCAGGCGAAGAGCCCGACCGGATCGTGCCACATGACCACACCGCTCCTGCCCGCCTCCCGCCAGAAACGGCGGGATAGCGGATTACGGCCTTGACGACGCTGCCCGAGGCCCAGGCGTCGAGCGCGTGGCGCAGCCGCGGCGCCGGCACGGGATCGAACGCGATACGCGCAGCCGCCGCCGGGGGAACGGCGAGGACGACGGCCTTTGGCTCGACGAGCGACTGCGCTGTCCTGACTTCGACAAAGTTCCCGGATTGGCGGAGGGCGATCACCCCTTCCCGCAGCCGCACGTCGAGGCCTTCGGCAAGGTCCTCGGCGAGCGAATGCATGGTCTCGGTGATCTGGTACTGCAACTCCGACTGTTGGTTGGTGATGCGGCGGTCGGTCTCGGCGAGATGCCACAACGGCATGTCCTCCAGTGCATGGCACCAGAGGCCTTCGATCATGGATCGAAAGCCGGCTTTCTGAACCGCACTCTCCGGCTGCTTTGCCAGCCACCCGGCAACGGTGAGCCCGGCGATCGCGGGATCGGCGGGGTCGATACGGTTCAGCCTCTCGCGAAGCGCGGTGGCCCCCTGCCCGGCCAAGGCGAAATCGCGCTGCGGCAGGGGCGGCTGCGCGATGTCGTCGCCCTCAAAGGAGGTCTCCGCCAGCGTCTTTCCATGGCGGCGCGCGAGAGCCATCACCTCCGGCATGTCGTCGCACAGGAACTGTCCGCCCGTGTCGAAGCGCTCGCCGAGCCCGTTCACCGCCGATTCCACGCGCCCGCCGACGCGGTCGCGTGCCTCCAGCACCAGTGTGCGAAAACCCTTGTCCGTCAGTTCCCGCGCGGCCGAAAGGCCAGCGAACCCGGCGCCGACGACGATGACATCCATCATGATGATTTCCTGTTCCGGTATCGCTTATCCACAGACGCCGAACCTGGCCAGCATCGATGGCAAGCCCTCGTTGCCGCGCGTTTGCGCGGCGCAGCGTCGCTGCCGGGTTCGCTTCCTTTTCGTCAGCCGGCGAATGTCATCGAAGTGAAACAAAACTGTTGTCCCGGCGTCGCACAGGAACGATACTCCCATCCGCGGAATTCCCCTCCGCCAATGAAGACATCGGGAGTGAAACATGTCTCTTCGCACCACGACAGCGGCTTTGTCAGCCGGCTTTCTCATCTTTTCCGCCGTCCCTTCCCTAGCCGTAACGGACATTTCCTGGTGGCACGCCATGACGGGTGCCAACAACGAGGTCGTCGAGACCCTGTCGAAGGAGTTCAACGAGAGCCAGTCCGAATACAAGGTCACGCCCGTCTTCAAGGGCACCTATCCCGAGACGCTGAACGCCGGGATCGCGGCGTTCCGCGCCAACCAGACACCGCACATCATCCAGGTCTTCGACGTCGGCACCGGCGTCATGATGTCGGCCGAGGGCGCCGTGAAGCCTGTTGCCGAGATCCTGTCCATGGGCGGCGGCACGTTCGACAAGAGCAAGTACCTGCCGGGCATCGTCGCCTACTATTCCAAGCCCGACGGCACGATGCTCTCCTTCCCCTACAACTCCTCCTCGCCAATCCTCTACTACAACAAGGACGTCTTCGAGAAAGCCGGCCTCGATCCGGCCAATCCGCCCAAGACCTGGCCGGAAGTGTTCGACGCCGCCCGCAAGATCAAGGAAAGCGGCGCGGCGGCCTGCGGCTACACCACGACCTGGCTGACCTGGATCGGGCTCGAGAACTTCTCGGCCTGGAACAACCTGCAGTACGCCACCAACGAAAACGGCCTGGCGAGCACGGACATCGAACTGACGTTCAACACCGAGCCCTTCGTCAGGCACTTCCAGAACATCGCCGACCTGGCGAAGGAAGAGGTGTTCCGTTACGGTGGCCGCACCTCCGAGGCCAAGCAGCTCTTTCTCTCGGGCGAATGCGGCATCTTGACTGAATCGTCGGGCGGTCTCGGCGACGTCGTGAAGTCGGGCATCAACTACGGCATCGGCCAGCTGCCTTACTATCCCGACCTCGAAGGCGCGCCGCAGAACACCATTCCCGGCGGCGCCAGCCTCTGGGTCTTCGCCGGCCATGACGACGCCGAGTACGAAGGCGTGTCGGCCTTCTTCCAGTTCCTCTCGCAGCCCGAGATCCAGCAGCGCCTCCACCAGGCGTCGGGATATCTCCCGGTGACCATGGAGGCCTACGAGGCGACGAAGGCGTCGGGCTTCTACGACAAGAACCCCGGCCGCGAGACCCCGATCACCCAGATGATGGGCAAGGAGCCGACGGCGAACTCGAAGGGCATCCGCATCGTCAACATGCCGCAGGTCCGCGACATCGAGAATGAGGAATTCGAGAAGATGCTCGCCGGCGAACAGACCGCGCAGCAGGCCCTCGACAACGCGGTGGAACGCGGCAACGCGGCCATCCAGCAGGCGCTCGGCAACTAATAGAAGCCGGCATTCGATCCCCTTCCCGCCCGCGTGGACAAGCCGCGCGGGCGGACATCGATTTTTTCCGAAGGATAGCCCGTGACGGCACGCGGCACATTTCCCCACCGTCTGCTGCCCTACCTGCTCCTGGCGCCGCAGCTCGCCATCACCCTGGTTTTCTTCTACTGGCCGGCCGCGCAGGCGCTCTATCAGTCGCTGCTGCGCGAGGACCCGTTTGGGCTGAAGTCGCGCTTCGTGGGGCTCGCCAATTTCAAGCGCGTGCTCGCCGAGCCGAGCTATCTCAATTCGGTCGAGGTGACCGTGATCTTCTCCGTCGCCACCGCCGTCAGCGCCATGGCGATCGCGCTGCTTCTGGCGACCATGGCCGACAAGATCGTCAAGGGCCGCGGCATCTACCGCACGCTGATGATCTGGCCCTATGCGGTGGCACCGGCGATCGCCGGCATGCTGTGGCTGTTCCTGTTCAACCCGACCATGGGAACCTTCGCCTACATGCTGCGCTCCACCGGCTACAACTGGGACCCGCTGCTCAACGGCAACCAGGCGATGGTGCTGATCATCGCGGCGGCGGCGTGGAAGCAGATCAGCTACAATTTCCTGTTCTTCGTGGCGGGGCTACAGTCCATCCCCAAGACGCTCATCGAAGCCGCCGCGATCGACGGGGCCGGCGAGACCAAGCGGTTCTGGACCATCGTCTTTCCCCTGCTGGCGCCGATCACCTTCTTTCTGTTGGTGATCAACACCACCTATGCCTTCTTCGATACCTTCGGCATCATCCATGCCGTGACCGGCGGCGGACCGGGCAAGGCCACAGAGACGCTGGTCTACAAGGTCTACAACGACGGCTTCGTGAACCTGCAGCTGGGCACTTCGGCCGCGCAGTCGGTCATCCTGATGATCATCGTCATCGCGCTGACGGCCGTGCAGTTCCGCTACGTCGAAAAGAAGGTGCACTATGGCTGACGCCGGCCTGCTCTTTCACGGCAGAGGGCTGGCGCCGTGATCGGACAGTCGCGCAGCCGCACCGTCGTGGCGCATCTGGTGATGATCGTCGGGATCCTCATCGTCGCCTTCCCGATCTACTACACCTTCGTCGCCTCGACGCTGACGCTGCGAGAAATCCTGCGGCCGCCATTGCCGCTGCTGCCGGGCGGCGAGTTCTTCCACAACTACTACACGGCCCTTTTCGGCGGCATCGGGCGGATCGGCGGCGTGGGCGTCGACCGGTTGCTGATCAACAGCACGATCATGGCGCTTGGCATTGCGGTCGGGAAGATCGTGATCTCGATCCTGTCGGCCTACGCGATCGTCTTCTTCCGGTTTCCGCTCCGGATGTTCTTCTTCTGGACGATCTTCATCACGCTCATGCTGCCGGTCGAGGTGCGCATCCTGCCGACCTACAAGGTGATGGTCGACCTCAACCTGATCGACACCTACACCGGGCTCATCCTGCCGCTGATCGCGTCCGCGACCGCGACGCTCTTGTTCCGGCAATTCTTCATGACCATCCCCGCCGAACTCCTGGAGGCGGCGCGGGTCGACGGAGCAGGTCCGTGGCGCTTCTTCAAGGACATCCTGCTTCCCCTGTCGCGCACCAACATCGCGGCGCTGTTCGTGATCCTCTTCATCTACGGCTGGACGCAGTATCTGTGGCCGCTGCTGGTGACCAACAGCAACGACATGAACACGATCGTCATCGGACTGCGCAAGATGATCTCCTTTGCCGACGCCGACACGGAATGGCACCTGGTGATGGTGACCTGCATGCTGGCCATCCTGCCGCCGGTGCTGGTGGTGGTGCTGATGCAGCGCTGGTTCGTGCGCGGCCTCGTCGAAACCGAGAAGTGATCTGAATGGCAACCGTCGATCTGAAGAACGTCAGGAAAACCTATCCGGGAGGCGTCGAGGCGGTCAAAGGCGTCTCGATCGACATAGCCGATGGTGCGATGTGCGTGCTTGTGGGCCCGTCCGGCTGCGGGAAGTCCACGCTGCTGAGAATGGTCGCGGGGCTGGAGACGATCACCGCCGGCGACATCTCGATCGACGGCAAGGTGGTGAACGCCATCGGTCCGGCCGAGCGCGACATCGCCATGGTGTTCCAGAACTACGCGCTCTACCCGCACATGAAGGTCTACGACAACATGGCCTACGGGCTGCGCAACCGGGGCATGGACAAGGCCGAGATCGACAGGCGGGTGAACGAGACCGCCCGGATCCTCGAACTGTCGAACCTCCTGCAGCGGCGACCGCGCGAGCTTTCCGGCGGGCAGCGCCAGCGGGTCGCCATGGGGCGGGCGATCGTGCGCAGCCCCAAGGTGTTCCTGTTCGACGAGCCGCTGTCGAACCTCGACGCCAAGCTGCGCGGCCAGATGCGGGTCGAGATCAAGAACCTGCAGCGGTCGCTCGGCGTGACCTCCGTCTACGTCACCCACGACCAGCTGGAGGCGATGACGCTGGCCGACAAGCTGGTGGTCATGAACGCCGGCATCGTCGAGCAGGTCGGCGCGCCGCTCGACATCTACGAGAAGCCGGCGAGCACCTTCGTGGCGAGCTTCATCGGCGCGCCACCGATGAACCTGCTGCCGGTGACGGCAAATGGAACGGGGCTCGCCTTCGCGGACGGCTCCGCCGTCGCGGGCGACGGATTCGCGGGAAGCAAGGTGGCGCAGGTCGGCTTCCGGCCGGAGGACGTGGTGGTGGGCCAGGCGGACGGCGGGCTGTCGCTGGACTTCAAGGCCGTCGCGGTGGAGCCCGTGGGAGCGGAGAGCTTCCTGCACGGCACCGCGGCGGGAAGCCCGGTGATCGTGCGCGTCGCGGGCCGGGCGAGCGCCAGGCCGGGAGACAGCATTGCGATCTCCGTACCCAAGGCGAAGCTCCACGCCTTCGACGCGGCTGGCAAGAGGATCGAGCCGTCGCATCCATGATGCGACGGCTCGCTGCGGACGCCGGCCGCGATCCGCCCCCGCGAAGACCGGCAGCGGCGCCCGCGAAAGGTCAGTAGCCGGCTTTGATCTTCTCGAACTCGGCGATCATCTTGAGCTTGAGTTCCGGCGGCAGGGGCGACTGGAAGAGCGTCTTGTCGACGAACTTGTCCACGCTCGCATAGCCCTTCTCCTCCAGCACCGCGGGATCGACGGCGGACATGGACTTGGCGTTGCCGTGACCGTAGCCCCAGTCGTTGACGAGGTACTTGGCGACTTCCGGATCGGCGTTGACGGCGCTCAGGTAATCATAGGCCTTGTCGAGGCTGCCGGGCGCATCCTTCAGGAGAACGTAGCCGCAGACCCAGGTGGTCACGCCTTCCTCCGTGTTCTTGTTCATGGCTACCGGCTTGTCGTCGAGCTGGAGCTGGGTCGCCGCGTCGTTCCAGGCCCAGGCGAGATCGACCTCGCCGCCGCCCATCGCCTGGACAATCTCGGTGTTGTCGGTCCAGTACATGCGTACGTTCTTGTGTACCTCGCGCAGGAAGTCCGACGCCTGCTGGAACTGCTCGTCCGTCATCTGCGTCCAGTCCGTGAGACCGATGGCGAGCGAAGCCAGCGCATAGGCATCGTCGACATTGTCGGGAAGCGAGACGCGGTCCTGGAACTTGGGATCGGCGAAAGCCTTGAGGCTTCCAACATCCTCGAGCGCGATCTTCTCGGTGTTGTAGGTGAGCGAAGTGTTGCCCCAGTCCCAGGGCATGAACCACGCCTTGCCGTCTTCGGTCGTGGCGAGATCCTTCATCGACATCAGGCCCGGCAGGAGATCATCCCATCCTTCGATCCGGGACGTGTCGAGCGGCTGCAACAGGCCCGCCTCGCGCCATTTCGAGACGCTCTGCGAGCATGGATGCGACAGGTCCGCCTTGAAGCCGGAACGCAGTTTCTCGAACGCCTCGTCCTCGTCGCCGAAGAAGGTGAAGGTCGGCGAATCGCCATACTTTTCGGTGTAGCGCGGATGGAAGGCGGGGTCCTCATAGCCGGACCAGTCGAAGATGACGAGATCGCCGTCGGCGGCGAGCGCCGGCCCGATCACAGGCAGTGTCAGAAGGCCGGCGAGCGCCAGCGCGGTGGAATGTCCCAGTCGTTCCCTGAAGGTCTTCATCATGCATGCTCCCATTTTTCGTTTGATTTTCATGCTGGTTTGATCTTCCCGCCTGCCTCCCTTGCGAAATGCTTCGGGAAGGTGGCCGAGAGCATCTCGGCCGCCGCGGCGAAAGCGGTTTCGCGGGAAACTTCCTCGGTGCTCATCATCAGGCGCAGCCAGAGCCCTTCCAGCATCGCATTGATGGCGAGCGCCGTCGCGCGCGGTTCGATGGCGTAGCCGCCCTGGTCGCGAAGCCGCGTGCAGATGTCGACAAGCACGTTCTGATAAGTCTGGTCGCGCGATCCACAGAGCGCCTGATAGGTCGGGCGCGACTTCGCCTCGCCCCAGAAGGCGCACCATGCGGCGAGCTTGCGGCGGTTGCACACCGCGCGATCGAAATCGGCCGCGCAGAGCGCCCAGAGCTGGCGCGCCGGATCCTCGCCGGCCTTGTCGAGCGCCGCGCGCCAGTGCGCCGCATACTCCTCCGACATGAACTGCAGGGTGGCGACGAGCAGCTTTTCCTTGCTCTCGAAATGGAAGTTTACGATGCCGCGCGACAGGCCGGCGCCGTCGGCGACGTCGGCCAGCGTCGTCTCGGCATAACCGCGCTTCGCGAGCGAATCGATCGTGGCGTCAATTAGCTGCTGCCTGCGGACTTCCTTCGAGGCCTTGCGTCCCTTCTTCTCGGCATCGGGCCGGCGGTCGCTGACCGTCGTTTCGGACATGATGGCGTCACTCTGTTTGGGTGCGAGCAGCATCAGCCCGGCTTCCTCCCTCTCAGATGAGTGGGACGGTGCTCGCCGCTGTCAAGCACCTTCTGCATCGCTTCCCATGTGTGGATGTTCTTGTCGACATAGGCTTCGCCGACGGCCGCCGCTGCTCTTTCGTAGAGCGGACCCTTCAGTTTCTCGAGCTCGGCGCGGGCGACATCGCGGTACCACGGATTGCGGTCGACCGTGGTGACGGCGACGAACCCCGCCTTCTCCATCGCCGCGCGGTAGCGTTTGGGAGAGGCCATGGCGAAGCTCAATCCCTCCGCCGCGACATAGGCCTTCATGTCCTCGGACGGCTCTCCGTCATGGGAGATCATCCAGTCGCTCGCAGCGAATTCACCGCCCGGCCTGAGGATGCGGAAAATGTCCGCGAACAGCGCGTCCTTGTCCGGCACGTGCAGGAGAGCATCCTTGGAAAAGACGACGTCGAAGCTGGCGTCGCGAAAGCGCAGCCGGCCGGGCGGGGCCTGGATGAAGTCCACCCGACCCGAAAGGCCGCGCCGCCAGGCGCGGTCGCGCGCCGTCACGATCACCGGCTCCTCCACGTCGAAGCCGGTGGCGTGCGCCGCGTCGTGGCGCTCCACCAGATGCATGGTGATGCCTCCGGCCCCGCAGCCGATGTCGAGCACAGTCTTGCCCATTAGAGACATGCCGGTGAGCACCCGGTCGACCTCTTCGGGACCGCCCGGCGACAGATAGCCTTCGCCCCACAGCGCCTCGAGGAAGCGGATGGCGGCATCGTCGTATTCGGGCTCGCTCACCAGCGGTTCATCCATACTCCTATTCCCGGTCTCCGATCTCGTGCGACAAGGATGAAAAACTACCGCAAAGCCTAGCGCACCATGAGGAAAACGCAACCTCGTTTGTTGAACATTCAATCAAAATGGCTGGACAGGCGCGGATCGCTCATGCCAGATTTGCGCCGAGAGAGCAGGTTTCGTCAGGCAGACGCATGAAGGAATGGGACGCCATCGTCGTCGGTGCGGGGCATAACGGCCTCGTCAACGCGTGCTATCTGCAGCGCGCCGGTCTCGACGTGCTGGTGGTCGAAAAGAACGACTGGATCGGCGGCGCCGCGGTCAGCCGTTCGCTGACACCGGGCTTCACCTATTCGAACTGCTCTTATGTCTGCTCGCTGTTCCGGCCCGAGATCATGCGCGACCTGGAACTGCCGCGGCACGGGCTGCAGGTCATCGCCTACGAGGGCGGCGCGGTGTTCACGCGCGACGGCGACTATCTCGCCAACTACCGCGACCACGACGCGCACCGGCGCGAGTTCGCCCGCTTCTCCCCACGCGACGCCGAGGCCTACGACCGCTATTCACGCGACGTGACGCGCCAGTGCCGCTTCATCCAGCCGCTGCTCATGCGCACCGCGCCCGACCCCACCTCGCTCCGGCCGCGCGACCTCGGCGAACTCCTGTATCTCGGCCGGAAGTTCGCGGGGCTAGGCGCCGACGAGATGGCGCGGACGCTACGGTTCTGGACCATGTCGATCGCCGACTTCCTCGACGAGTATTTCGAGACCGACGTCATCAAGGCGTATTTCGCCCTCTCGGGCATCATCGGCACCGCGCTCGGGCCGATGTCGCCCGGCACCGCCTACATCCTGCTGCACCACTACATGGGTGAGGTCGACGGCTCGGTCGGCGCATGGGGTTTCGCGCGCGGCGGCATGGGCGCGGTGAGCAACGCGCTCGCCGCCTCCTTCCAGGCGTCCGGGGGAACGATCCGCACCGGCGTGGAAGTCGCTAGCATCCTCGTGCGAGACGGCAAGGCGCAAGGCGTGGTCCTGGCCGGCGGCGAGGAAATCCGTGCGAAAATGGTGGTATCGAACGCCGACGTGAAGCGGACTTTCCTGACCCTGGTCGAGGAACGCGACCTGCCCGAAACCTTCCTGCGCCAGGTGAAGAACTTCAAGATCCGGGGCTCGTCGGGCAAGGTCAACATCGCTCTGGACACGATGCCGGAGTTTCCCGCCCTGCCCAAGGATTCGCCCTGCATGCAGGCCGACCTGCACTTCACTGATTCGATCGAGCGGATGGAGCGCGCCTACGACGACTGGAAGGACGGGCGCTGGTCGGCCGACCCGTTCCTCGACGTCGTCATTCCGACCACGCTCGACCCGACGATGGCGCCGCCGGGAAAACACTTCATGTCCTGCTTCGTGCAGTACTGTCCGCCGAAGGTGGAGGGCCGCGACTGGACGGACGCCGACCGCGACGCCTTCGGCGAGACTGTGATCTCGCAGATCGCGGAATATTCGCCGGGCTTCCGCGACCGCATCGTGCACATGGAGGTGCGCACACCGCGAGAACTCGAGGCGGAGGTGGGGCTGACCGAGGGCAACATCTTCCAGGGCGAACTGACCTTCGACCAGTTGCTGTTCAACCGCCCGGTACCGGGATACGCGCAGTACCGCTCGCCGATCGGCGGGCTCTATATGTGCGGCTCGTCGACCCATCCCGGCGGCGGCGTCATGGGCGCGCCCGGGCGCAACGCCGCGGCCGAGATCCTGCGCGATTTGAAGCGCGGCGCCAAGCACATGAGCCCGGCCCATGACGTCATCTGAGGCGACGAAGTGGGACACGATCGTCATCGGCGGCGGCCATAACGGCCTCGCCTGCGCCGCGGCACTCGGCCGCAGCGGCCGCAAGGTGCTGGTTCTGGAGGCGGCGGACGCACCGGGAGGCGGCGCCTGCACGCACGAATTCGCGCCCGGCTTCCGCGTCTCCGGGCTGGCGCATATCGTCAACCGGCTGCACCCGGAAATGGTGAAGGGTCTCGACCTAGCCCGGCACGGTCTCGCTTTCGAGAGCGGCCCCGGCGCGTCGTCAACGGCACTTTCGCCGGACGGCAATCCGCTGACGCTTTCCGGCGCCTATGGCGAGACGCTGGAGGGCGCGGTGGACGGCACGGAAAAGGCGGCATGGTCCGAACTGCGGGCGCTGCTCTTCCGCCAGGCCAGAATCCTGAAGCCGTTTTTGTCGCGCCGCCCGCCGGATCTCGCCTCCATGAACCTGTCGCAGGCGTCCGCGCTCGGCTCCGCCGCGCTGTCGCTGCGCCGTCTCGGCAAGGAGGACATGCGCGAGTTCCTGCGCATGATGCTGATGAACGTCGCGGACGTTCTCGACGAACACCTCGCCGACGACCGGTTGAAGGGACTGGTCGCCTTCGACGCGACGCTCGGCGCGCATCTGGGGCCACGTTCGCCGACCTCACTGCTCGGACTCTATTACCGACTGGCAGGGGAGACGGGAGGTGTCCCCGGCGCACAAGCGATGCCGAAGGGCGGGATGGGCGCGGTTGTCGCGGCGATCGCCAGCGCGGCGGGTGCCGCGGGCTGCACCGTGCGCTGCGGCGCCGACGTGCGGCGGATCATCGTCGAGAACCATCGGGCAGCAGGCGTGATCCTCGAAGACGGCGAGGAGATCCGCGCCCGCACGGTGGTTTCTGCCATCAATCCGCGTACGACGTTCATCGATCTCGTCGGCGCGCGCCATGTCGGCACCGGCTTCGTGCGCGCGCTTAACAACGTCCGGATGAAGGGGGACGCGGCCAAGCTGCATCTGGCGCTGGACCGGCCGCCCAAGATTGCCGGCGTGAGCCCGGAGGCGATGCGCGGGCGACTGGTGATCGCGCCGTCGGTCGACCACGTCGAACGCGCCTTCAATCCGTGCAAGTATGGTGAATTCTCGCCCGAGCCGGTGATGGAGATCACCCTGCCGAGCCTGACCGACGCCTCGCTCGCGCCAAGCGGCGCCTGCGTGCTTTCGGCGGTGGTGCAGTATGCGCCGTATGCCTTGAAGGAGGGGTGGGAAACGGGCAAGCCGAAGTTCCAGGCGGCGATCCTCGATGTGCTGGAGCGATACTCGCCCGGCATTGGCAAGACCGTTCGCCACGCCGAACTCCTGACCCCGGCCGACATCGAGGCGCGGTTCCGCATGCCGGGCGGGCACTGGCACCACGGCGAGTTGCAGGTCGACCAGATGCTGATGAACCGGCCGGTGCACGGCGCCGACGGCTACGACACGCCGCTGGAGGGGCTGTTCCTTGCCGGCGCTGGCTCACATCCGGGCGGCGGCATCTCCGGCGCGCCGGGATGGAACGCGGCCAAGCGTATCATCGAGATGCGGGTGTGAAGATGACCGTCGGTTGCGTCAGCTTTCCTGTATTTGCCTATGCCATCGCGTCGCGCTCGGTCGCCTTCGCCGGCACGAAGCAGAAAGGCGCGGCGGCATGATCGCGATCGAAGAAAGCGCCACCGCGGCCCGCATCGCACGCCAGGATCACTGGCGGACCTTGCGCCGCGAGACGCCGTTCCACCCGCGGCTGGCCGCACTCGCCCACACCAACGACTGGTACAACTGGGCCGGCTGCAAGGCGCCGCACTCGCTGTGGGACGAGGAGCTCGAATACTTCGCCATCCGCAGCCAATCGGCGCTGTTCGACATCTCGCCGATGGTCAAGTACCGCATCGAAGGACCGGAGGCCGAGGCCTGCCTGGAACGGGTGATGGTGCGGAACGTGGGCAAGCTCAAGCCCGGCCGCGTGCATTACACCTGCTGGTGCGACGACGAGGGGCACGTGCTCGATGACGGCACGCTGTTCCGCCTCTCCGAAACGCGGTTCCGGCTCTGCTGCCAGGAGCGGCACCTGCCCTGGTTGCTCGACAGCGCGGCCGGCTTCGACGTCACGGTCGCGGATGAGACGGACGAGGTCGCCGGGCTGGCGCTGCAAGGTCCGACCTCCTGTGCCCTGCTGCGCGACGCCGGCTTCGAAGGCATCGAGCGGTTGAAGGCGTTCGACATCGCCGAGTTCGCGCATGAGGGCGGCGCGGTGACGATCTCGCGGACCGGCTTCACCGGCGATCTCGGCTACGAGCTCTTCGTGGATGCCGCAGCGGCGCTTTCTCTGTGGGACCGCCTGTGGGAAGCCGGGCGGCTGCGCGGTCTGCGCGCCATCGGCTACGCTGCACTGAACCGGGCGCGGATCGAGGCAGGTTTCATCGTCGCCAATGCCGACTTCGTGACTGCCGAGCACGCGGTGCGCCAGGATCGCGTGCGCATGCCCGACGAGATCGGACTCGGGTGGATGGTGGACGCGGAAAAGCCCTTCTTCAACGGCCGGCGCGCCATTCTCGATGCGCGGCGGAAGGGTACGCTGAAGCACATCCTGCTGGGGCTGGAGGTCGAGGGCAACGTGCCGGCCGAGCACGCGATCGTCTATCACGGGAAGAAGAAGGAGGCGGGGCTCGTCTCGGCCGCGATCTGGTCACCGCTCGCCAAGCGCAACATCGCCATCGCCAGCCTGACGCGCCCATACGGCGACACTCGCAACGACGATCTCTGGGTAGAGATCTATGCCATGCGCGAGCAGCAATACATCAAGATGATGAAGCGGGCGAAGGTGGTGCCGCGCCCGTTCTTCAAGCTCGACCGGCGCACGGCCACACCGCCCGCGGATTTCTGAGATGCCCAACGAAGCCGACGCCGCGCGCGAGGACGCGGAGAACTGGGACCTGATCCGGACGCCGCTCGGCGAGCCGTGGTCCGGCCGCACGCGCTATGCGGCCGCCATGTACTTCTACAAGAAGGGCGACATGAACGCCGAGACGCTGGAAGTCTATCGCCTCTCCTCGCGGCTGGACCATCAGGACCCGCTGTCGATCATAAGGGATCGGGGGGTCGGGAAGGCTTGGTTGGAGCGAGTAGGGAGTAGGGAGTAGGGAGTAGGGAGTAGGGAGTAGGCAAAAGTCTTTGGGCTCGAAGCAAGCTGCAAGGATGGATTCTTGCTGCCCGCGATAGGATCGCTCCGTCCCTACTCCCTACTCCCTACTCGCTCCCTCACCCGATCGTCCGCTCCAGCATTCCCACCCAGTTCCGCCAGGCGATCTTTTCGACCAGCTCGCGGCCGTAGCCGTGCTCCAGCATGGCGTCGATCAGCCTCGGCAAGCCGGTGACGTCTCGGATCGAGGCGGAAACGAGGGCGCCGTCGAAGTCGGAGCCGAGGCCGACGCCGTCCTCGCCGAGCGCTTCAAGCAGGGCGTCGATGTGGCGCAGCATGATGACCAGGCCGGTGTTGGAGACCATGCGGCCGTCCTCGCGCAGGAAGCCGGTGGCGAAGTTGAGGCCAACCATGCCGCGGCTTTCGCGGATCGCGCCGAGCTGCCAGTCGGTCAGGTTGCGCGCGGAGGCGCAGATGGCGTGGACGTTGGAGTGGGTGGCGACCAGCGGGACGTCGGTGATGGCAGCAACGTCGCGGAAGCCCTTCTCGTTGAGGTGGGACAGGTCCACGAGGATCCTCCGCCGGTTGCAGGCCTTGACCAGCGCCTTGCCGGCGTCGGTCAGCCCGTCACCGGTGTCGGGGGAGGATGGAAAGCGGAAGGGGACGCCTTCGCCGAAGATGTTGCGGCGGCTCCAGACCGGGCCGATCGAGCGCAGCCCGGCGGCGTGAAGCACGTCCAGCATCTGAAGATCGGGATCGATGGCTTCCGCACCCTCGATGTGGAACACCGCGGCGATGGAGTTCCGCTCCATGGCCAAGCGGATGTCGGCCGCGCTCCGGCAGATCGTCAGCGCCCCTTCGGAGGCCCGTTCCAGCCGAAAGAGGATCGAGGCCATGGCGAGCGTCGATTGCGTCGCGTCGGCCTGGGAGAGTTCGGCGGGCAGGCCGGCGTTCCTGCCGGCGCCCGGAGGCGGCCCTGAAATGTCCATGGACCGGCCGACGGGCGGTGGGAAGATGGCGAAGAACCCGCCGGCGAAGCCGCCCTGTCGCGCGCGCGGCAGGTCGATATGGCCTTTGGGCGTGCCGTCGAGGAACATGCGTTCCGGCTCCGCCCCGCCCAAAGTCATGAGCTTAAGCAGCACGTCGTTGTGGCCGTCGAAGACCGGTATGAGCTCGCGTTCTGTCATGAGGGCGCTTCAGGTTCCGGAGAGAGCCCGACGCGAAACGCACAGGCACCCGACCCTCCTAGCCGATGCCGGCGGAGGGGGCAAATCGGCTGGGACGCGGGCGAGTGGCTGCAATAGGATCAGCGCGCCAGCACGTCGTCCCATTCCGGGGTGTGACGCTTGAACTCGTCGGCGACGAACCAGCAGGTCGGCGTGATCGTGTAGCCGCCGGCGCGCGCGTCGGCGATGAGCCGCTCGACCATCCGTTCCGCGATCCCCTGCTCGCGATAGGGCACCGGCACGAAGGTATGATCCGCGATGACGCGGTCTTGGCTCACCCGCACGAAGGTGAGCCGCGAATCCTCGCCGTTCGGCATGGGGACGAAGTAGCGGCCGCCTTTCAGCGTCTCCTCGAACTGGATTTCCTGTCCGGTCATGTCTTCACCTCTTGAGGACGTCTGCCCATTCGGGATGCTTCTTGAACTGCGCGTTCGCGAAGGGGCAGAGCGGGATGATCTTCTTTCCGGCAGCGCGGGCATCTTCCACGGCGCGGGTGACCAGCCGCAGGCCGGCCCCCTGCCCTCGGAAGGAGTCCGGCACTTCGGTGTGATCGATGATCAACTGGTGCTGGCCGACATTGGAATAGGTCGTCTCGGCAATGGAACCGTCGGGTGCGCGCAGGAAGTAGCGGCCCTTGGAGCCATTGTCCTCGTGCTCGATGGCGATGGGTGCGTCGGTCATGCCTGTTCTCCTTGCGCCTGTGTCGGCGTGCTCCCGGCCAGAAAGGCCTTCGCTGCGGAAAGTTCCCCGGGACGGACTTCATGGCCGCCCGAATGCCAGTCTAGCGTCACGTCGGCTTCCGCCGCGATCAGCCAGGATTCCAGCCGCGCCGTCAGGTTCGGCGGGCAGATAGGATCGTGCCGCCCGGCCGTGATGAGGATGCGCTTTCCCTTGAGCGAACCTTCGATCCGCGGCTGGAACGGGATGAGCGGATGCATCAGAACAACAGCGTCGAAGAGGTCGGGGCGAGCGAACATCGTGGTGGCGAGGATGTTCGCGCCGTTGGAATAGCCGATGCCGAGCACCTGGCCAGACCCGGTGTCGGCTGCGTGCGCCTCGACGAAGCCGATCATCTTGGCGGTCGCGCGGGCGAGGTCGTCCATGTCGTAGACGCCCTCCCCGGTGCGGCGGAAGAAGCGGGCGGCGCCGTGCTCGGAAACGTCTCCGCGCGGCGAGACGATCGTCCCGCCAGGTACGAGATCCCACGCCATCGCCAGAAGCTGGTCTTCGCCGCCGCCGGTGCCGTGGAAGGCGAAGACGAGCGGGCGGCCGGGCTCCCCGGGTTCTAAACGGTGGATGTAGATGTCTTTCGACATGGTGTGCTCCATGGACGGGCCGGCGGCCGAAGCCGCCGCCCTCCTCAATCGGTGATCGGCTGCAGATGCTCTTCCAGCGACTTGCGCAGGTGCTCGTGCTGGGTCGGCAGCTTCAGCGCCTCTCCGAGATGCGCGGTGTCCTCGTCGCGGTCGAAACCGGGTTCGTTCGTGGCGACTTCAAACAGGACGCCGCCCGGCGTGCGGAAGTAGATCGCCCAGAAATAGTCGCGGTCGATCACCGGCGTCACCTGGTAGCCTGTGTCCATCAGCGACTTGCGCACCTCGAGCTGCTTTGCGCGGTTCTCGACGGCGAAGGCCACGTGGTGCACCGATCCGGCACCGAGGCCGGCGCGGTTGCCGCCCGGCATCGTCTCGATGTCGACGAAATCGGCTCCGTTGCCGCCTGGGATCGCCAGGCGCTTGACGTTTCCGGACGTGTCGACCGGCTGGTAGCCCATGAAACCGAGAAGTTCCTCCGTCGCACCGCCGTCCTTGAGCCGCAGCGACACCGAGTGGAAGCCGCGGATCGCCTCGTCGGCGGGAACGTCGCTTCTGGTCCACGGCTCGCGCGGGTCATCCGCGGTCTCGACGAGGGCGAAGGCATCGCCGTCGGGACCGGCGAAGGACAAGCGCTTCTCGCCGAAACTTTCATCGAGAGACAGCCCGTCTACCCCTTCGCTCTCGAAGCGGTTCTGCCAGTAGCCGAGCGTGCCCTGCGGAACGGAGAAGACCGTGGTTCCGACCTCGCCGGTGCCGGGATGCCTGCGGGCGATGTTCGGAAACGGGAAATAGGTCATCACCGTGCCCGGCGTGCCGACTTCGTTGCCGTAGTAAAGATGATAGACGTCGGGCGCATCGAAATTGACGGTCTTCTTGACCCGGCGCAGGCCGAGATTTCCGGTGAAGAAGGCGTTGTTCTGCCGCGCTTCCTTCGCCATGGACGTGACGTGATGCAGGCCCCTGATCTGGTCGAGCATGCTGGTGCTCCTTTCCGGTTCACTCATGGATCGCGATGGCGATCCCTTCGTGACACAATGTCGGGTCTTGCCACCCGGAATGGAAGCATCGTGACTTGGAATACATCGTTCGATAATAATGAACGATGAGGGACGCTTCGTTCAGGCATCCTGCTCTGGCCGGCGGGTGTATCCGATGGGGCAAGACGCTTCCCGCGTTCTCGAAAAAGAAAAGGACCCGCCGCGATTGCGACGGGTCCCTTCGTTCGTGGGTAGAGCGAGAGATTAGCTGCGCGGGACGACCAAGCGCATCTCGTCACGGCGCTCAGCGTAGGAGCCTTCGTCGTAGGCCGGCTGGGCCTCGAGCTGCTCTTCCGTGAAGTTCGTGTAGAGATAACGATTGCCGTCCTCGTCGGTCAGGAACTCGAGCTGGTCCATGCCGACCGCGACTTCCTTCTCGCCAATGCCGAGGAAACCGCCGACGTCGATGATGAAGGCATCGATCTGCCCGTCCTGGCCGAGCACGATGTCGCCGATTTCGCCGACATTGTCATCATTGGCGCCATAGACGGTCGTGCCGATGAAGTCCTCGGCCGACATACCCGTCGCATCGACAGGCTGCAGGGTCGAACGATCGATCGCAGCGGTCTCCATCTGATCCGCGTTGTCGTTCATCGGAGCAACTTCCTCGGCCGGAGCCTGGGCAGTCTCCTCGTTCGCGTCCTCGCCTTCGGCGGGCTCGACCACGACGACATCGACATCAGATTCGCCTTCGGCGGCGGCCGGAGCGGTCTCTTCGGCGGGCGCGGCAGCCATGGTGTCGGTCTGCTCAGTCTCTGCGGCCGGAGCCTCAGCCATCGTTTCCGTCTCAGTGGTGGTGGCACCATCGGCCGGAGCAGTGGCTACGGTGTCGCCCTCTGCCTGGTCAGCTTCGACCGGAGCGTTGGCAAGGTCTTCCGCCGTCGCCGGCTTGGTTTCGGCGACATTCGCATCAGCCGGCATCGGCTGATAAGCGAGACGGTCGAATTCCTGCTGCGCCTTCAGCGCGTCAGCGGTGGTTTCGACGACCATCCAGCGGTCATCGTCGCGGTCGACCCACTCGACGAGATTGTATTCGATGGCGACGTCCTTCTGGCCGATGCCGAGGAACCCGCCGACGCCGATCACGACGGCCTGGATGCTGCCGTCCTTGCCGATGACGAGATCGTTAACTTCGCCGATGTTCTCTGCATCGTCGCCGGTGCCGTTGTAGACTTCCTCGCCGATGATGTTGGATGCGAGGTTGCCTTCAGCCTTGATCTGCATCGGGGCGTCCTGCTGCATCGTCGCTGCTGCGGGATCCTGCGTCGCCGGCTGGGTCGGGGTGGTGGTCTGCGCAATAGCGCCGGTAGAGATAAGAGTTGCGACCGCAGTGGTCGCCAAGAGGTTGCGGATCATGTTAGTCTCTCCTTGTGCATTTCACATGCATGGCCGCGCAACAGTCCGATCGTCGCTGTGAGGGTTTGGTGCGCGGCCTATTCAACGCCGGGTCAACGCGGCTCTCGGAAAGTTGTTCCGACAGTGAAGTACCGCCGAAACATTTTCTGCAGCCGCTAGAAAGCCGCACTTTCGCGGGGAACCTGCCAGCCTTGCGTGCGTTGCTGCCTGTTCGATTCTCCAGCCAGAAACCTGTTCATCCGGGACCATCCTGAATGCATTTCCTCGCGATCCTGAACCGCGAAGGCGGGACCCTGCGGACCACCGACCTCGACGCGCTTTCCGACTACATGCGCCGGATCTTGAGCGATGCGGGACACAGCATCGAGATCGAGATCGTTCAGGGAGCCGAGATCTCCGACGCATTGGAGAAGGCCGCCGCACGCGCGGACGTGGACGTGGTAATGGCCGGAGGCGGAGACGGAACGATCTCGGCCGCGGCCGCCACGCTGATGGACACGGGCAAGGCGCTCGCCGTCCTGCCGGCGGGCACGATGAACCTCTTCGCGCGCGGCTTGCGAATCCCGTTGACGCTAGAGGAGGCGATCGACGCCTACGCGCACGGCGAGGAACGGGCGGTGGACATCGCCACCGCGAACGGGAAGCCGTTCGTGCACCAGTTCTCCATCGGTCTTCACGCACGCATGGTGCAACTCAGGTCCCGCTTCGAATACGGGTCGCGGCTCGGCAAGATCGTCGCTTCATGGCGCGCGGCGTTCACCGTGATGGCTCACCCACCGGCAATCGACATCTCGCTCGACATCGGTAGCACCGAGATCCGGACGAGAACCACCGGTCTCGGCATATCGAACAACGTGTTCGGGGAAGGCCACCTGCCCTATGCCGACAAGCCCGATGCAGGGGTGCTGGGCATCTACATTGCCAGCGCCGCGAACCGGCTGGAGATCCTGTGGTTCTTCCTGGCCATGATGATTGGACGGTGGAAGGACCTGGAGAAGGTCGAAATCCACGAATGCGAGACGGCAGTTCTGACGATCCGCTCGCGCCTGCGCCGCCACCCTTGCGTCATCGACGGCGAGTTGCGGGAGCTGGAAAAGAAGACCGTGCTCGAGATCCGCCCGAAGGCGCTGCGCGTGCTGGTGCCCTCGGTCGAGGCCATGGCGGAGAACTGAGGCCCGCGGCCAGGGCCGGAGCAGGCTCCGGTCAATAGTAGTCGTCGTCGCGCTCTTCCGGGTACTCTTCCGTCCGCCCGCGGTTCTTCTGATAGATCGCATAGGCGGCGATCGCCGCCAGCGGAATTGCCACGGTTCCCACCCATCCGGCAGAGCGTATCAGGGCAGGCGCCGCGGCCACCGCGGCGGCCGTCGCCATCGACCTGAACTGATCGGAACGTTCCTCACGCTTGCGGCGGCGGGCGCGCATGGCCGAGATGGTGCGGTGGACGACCAGGATGACGGCGGAAATCGCGAGAAACCCGAGACCAAACCAGAGAGCGGCATAAAAGCTACCGTAGCGCTCCGCGACGTAGATGAAACCCGCGGCGATGAGGAAACCGAAGCCGAGCAGGAAGGCGACACCGGCGAGGGCGAAGTCGAGCACAGCGCGCCTGATGCGCCGCGCCGTGCGCGCCGCATCCAGATTGATGATCATGTCGAAGATGGAGCCCAGCACGAACCGGCTCTAGCGGCGGGTGATGAGCGCGAAGAGAAAGCCGACGCCCGCCGCAATCGCCAGGGAGGTCACGGGCTTCTCGCGCACCGTCATGACGATCTGGGCTTCCATGTCGCGGGCATTGGCGCGAATGTCGTCTAGGGCAGCCTCGCCCTGGGCACGAAGATGCTCGGCGCCGCTGATAGCGGCCCGCCGCGCCGCCGCAGCGGAGCGCTCGCCGGAGCTGGACAGTTGCGCCTTCAGAAGCGCCATTTCTTCGCGAAGAAGGGCGATCTGCGCTTCAAAATCCTCGCGGGAATCGACCTTCTCGACCTCCGGGTCGTTGGTCGGCTTGTCGCTCTTGGCTTGTGTCGCGCTCATGAAATTGCTTGTCCTCTTCCAAATAGAAGGTGGAACGCGGATAAAGCCGCCCGGTTCCGGAATGTCCATTAAGGAACCGGGCCATATGAAAGTGCGTTTCGTCGCGGGAGTCCAGCCGGAAATAGCCTGATGCAGTCCCGCCTCCCCGAGAAGCCGTCCACGCGACGTCTTCCGCCCAAGTCCAACATTGAACTCCTGATCTCCAAATCGGCCGAAGTGGCGGCGATCGCGGTCGGCGTCGTGGCGGTCGTTTTTGCCCTCGACGCAGCAGAATTCGTCCTGGCGCCGGTGGTCACCGCCATCGTCGTCGGCTTGATGCTAGGCCCCGTTGCGACAAGCCTCGAACGCCATGGCGTGCCTGCGACGGTTTCGGCAGGCGCGGTGGTCATCCTTTTCCTGGTCATTCTCGCGATCGCCGCGGCGGCGCTCGCCGCGCCGCTCTCGACCTGGATGAGCCGGGGGCCGCAGATCTGGCAGGAACTCCAGATCCATCTCTCCCAGTTGCGCGAGCCGCTGGCGACCCTCCAGGACCTCCGCGACCAATTGCGCTCCACTGTTGGCGGCGAGGGCGTGACGGTCTCGGTCGAAGAGGAGTCGGCCATGGAGAGCGTCGCGACCCTGGCCCCGGCGATTGTCGGGCAGGTCCTGCTCTTCCTCGCCAGCCTCTATTTCTTCGTCGCCACCCGCTATCAAACGCGCCACTCGATCCTGCAGGTCTGCGTATCCCGCAAGCTCCGCTGGCGGGTGGCGCACATCTTCCGCGACGTCGAGCGCAGCGTATCGCGCTACCTGCTGTCGATCTCGATCATCAACGTGGGACTCGGCGTCGCGGTGGCGATCGCGATGCTGGCGATCGGCATGCCGTCGCCGGCGCTCTGGGGCGCGCTGGCCGGTCTCCTGAACTTCGTGGTCTATCTCGGACCCGCGGTGATGGCGGTGATCCTGTTCGCGGTCGGCCTCACGCAGTTCGACACGCTGGGCGGGAGCCTCGTTCCGCCGCTGGTCTATCTGGCGCTCAATCTCATTGAGGCGCAGTTCGTAACGCCGCACGTCATCGGACGCGCCATGACGATGAACCCCTTCGTAGTAATCCTGTCCATCGCCTTCTGGATATGGATCTGGGGCCCGCTCGGCGGCTTCATCGCCATCCCCGTCCTGCTTGTCCTCTACTCTATCGCCGCGAACATCATCCCGGGGATCGCGTGGATACCCGAGGAACGTACCGTGGTCATGCGCCCGGCGGACCCGAGGAACGTCCGCCGCTGAGCATCCGGCCGCCCGCCCCGTGGACTTCCGCGTTTGCTGCTGCGATGAAGGCGCACGGACGGACTAGCGGAGACGGCAAGCCTCATGGAAGACTACGCGCAATGGATAGGCAGGACGGAGACACGGCGAGACATCGTCGCCGCAGGTCCACTCGACCGCCTCGCAGCCACGCTTGACCGCTCCGACCCGCCGTTGCGGCCGGGCGACCCCGCCCCTCCCCTCGCCCACTGGCTGATGTTTCTGCCGGGCGAACCCCAGTCCGCTCTCGGACAGGACGGCCATCCGAAGCGCGGCGGCTTCCTTCCTCCCGTCCACGAATTGCCGCGCCGGATGTGGGCTGGAAGCCGGATGAGCTTTCCCGGCACCTTGCGCGTCGGGATGGAGGTGGAACGAAGGTCGGTTATCGCGGACGTGAAGCAGAAGGAGGGTGGAACGGGTAGCCTGGTCTTCGTCACTGTGCGGCACGAGATCGGCGAGCCGGGTGGGCCGGCGCTGGTGATCGACGAGCATGACATCGTCTATCGCGGCCTGTCCGGCGCCGCCGCCAAGGGCGCCACCCCTGCCCCGGCGGCGGGCGGGTGGCGGCGCGAACTTATGCCGGACCCGGTCCTCCTCTTCCGTTACTCCGCGCTTACCTTCAACGGCCACCGCATCCATTACGACCGCGAATACACCGTGCGTGAGGAAAGTTATCCGGGGCTCGTGGTGCACGGCCCGCTGATCGCGACGCTCCTGCTCGATCTCGTGCGTCGGGAGCGCCCGGAGAGCCGGATCGAAGCGTTCTCGTTCCGCGCGATGTCTCCGCTTTTCGACGGGCGCCGGATGGCTGTCAACGGCACCTCGCCGGATGCGGAGGGAAATGTCACCCTATGGGCCGAGAACGCCGATGGCGGCCTGGCGATGAAGGCGGAAGCGAGGATCGAGTGAGGCGGGGGCAAGTACAGGGAAGACGGGAGAGCGCTTAGACCTGGCTGGCGAACGATCGTCTGCGCGCGACGCCCCCTTTTCAGCAGGGCTTGGAATCAGACCAGCGGCCGCTTGGTCTCGGCGGGAAACTCCGAATGGGCGATATCGCGCAGGCGGTCCAAGTCCAGCACCTCGCAGCCGCGGTCGCGCCAGCGAATCAGGCCGCGGTCGGCGAGCTTGCGCATCGTCTTGTTGGTGTGAACCAGTGACAGCCCGAGTGTATCGGCGACGAGCTGCTGCGTGATCGGCAGGCCGACGGCAGCGTTGCCGTTCAAGCCGACGGCCTTCGCGCGCATGGTCAGCGACGCGATCAGAAAGGCGGCGCGCTCGAGAGCGGTACGCCTGCCGACGCTGAGCAGGTTTTCGTCAAGCATCTGCTCCTCGCGGGCGGCGAGCCAGGTGATGTCGAAGGCGAGCCCCGGATGGCATTTGTAGAGTTGATCCAGCTTGCTGCGTTCGAACACGCACAGGAGCAGCGGCGAAAGCGCCTCCACCGAATGCTGCATCTCGCCCATCAGGGTTCCCTGCAAACCGATGAGATCGCCGGGCATGACATAGTTCAGCACCTGGCGGCGGCCGTCTCGCAACATCTTGTAGCGAAAGCCCCAGCCGGAAAGAACGGTGTAGAGATGCGCGTTGTGGCTGCCTTCGATGAGCACTGAGGCGCCGCGCTCGGCGGTCAATTCACCCTTCTTGAACGACGCCACGAAATCGAGCTCGCTCTCGGCGAACTCCCTGAAGATCGGCAGCGGCCGCAGCGGACACCGCTCGCACGTGTGCTGCCTGGTTGCCTGCTGCCTCTGCTCGTTCACGCGTTTACCCCGGTGACGCGGCGACCCGAATTGCACTGCGGTGCACGGCGGGCGCCTCTACGTCTTATTTAAATGACTTTGCGAGCCACCGGTGGCATGAAAACGCCTTCGCCACAAGATTTTCGGGAGACAAGAAATTGGCCGAACGCCAACTTGCGGGACGTTCGATTCTCATCCTGGAGGATGAGTTCCTGATTGCAATGGACGTGGAGCAGACCTGTCTCGACTGGGGAGCGGACAAGGTCACCATCATCCGCGCGCTCGACCAGTTGGGGCAGGATCCGTTCCGCCAGCACGAGTTCGACAGTGCCATCCTGGACGTCAGGCTCGGCGGAAACTCGACCGTGGAATTCGCCCGCGAACTCCATTGCCGCGGTATCCCGTTCGTGTTCGCCACCGGAATGAGCGACCAGAACGATTTCGCCACGCGCTTTCCCGGCGTGGCGATCGTTTCCAAGCCCTACTCCGGCGAAGAGCTTCTCAAGATGCTCGTCGCCGCGATCGATGGAACGGAACTAAGCCGCAGCGCCTGAGCCGAGAACCTGCGAGGCGATCGCATCGGGACCGAATTCGCCCTCTCCGTCGATCGACAGAACCTCCTGGAGCCGCACGCGCGCCCGGCTGACCCGGCTCTTGATGGTACCGACGGCACATTCGCAAATCTCGGCGGCTTCCTCGTAGGAGAAGCCCGAAGCGCCAATCAGGATGATCGCTTCGCGCTGATCCTCCGGAAGCGTATCGAGCGCGGCGCGGAAATCCTTAAGATCGAGCGTACCGTGCTGGCTGGGGTGAACGGCGAGTCGTGCCGTCATCGTGCCTTCGCTGTCCTGGACCTCGCGGCCCCGCTTGCGCATCTGCGAGTAGAATTCGTTGCGCAGGATGGTGAACAGCCAGGCCTTGAGGTTCGTCCCCGGCTGGAAACTGCTCTGCTTGTCCCACGCCTTCACCAGCGTTTCCTGCACGAGGTCGTCCGCCTTGTCGCTGTTGTGCGACAGCGACACCGCGAAGGCACGCAGACTCGGGATGGCTCCCAGCAGGCCCGTCTTGAACGCGGCTGCATCGCTCATTGAGCGTCCCCATCCTTGTCCTTGGACGCCTCGGCGTGTTCCAGCTTGCTCAAGAGGTCCGTGAACCGATCCGGCACGTCGTCCGACATCAGATCCTGGTAGTACTCCCGCAACTTGCGGCCGATCTCCGAATTCGTGCCCAAGGGATCATCCCCCCGGCGCGGCTTCGGAGCGGCCGTAGCCGACTTCTGCTCTGTCATTACTGGTAACACCCCTGCCTGTATACGCGGCTTTCGCCACCCCTTCTTCTTCGAGACTCGCGCCGCCGCACGTGCCATATTCCGATCCAGAATGTATGTTGTGCGAAAAAGTTCCCGTCGTCCGGAACTTTTTTCGGCAACGCCCGTTTTAACGCGATATGCCGCGGTGGCGCATGCTGCCCGGATCTGAGTGAGGGAGACTATCTGGAATGAGCCTGTCCGCAAGTATCGCACCGCACTTGCCCTATCTGCGCCGCTTCTCGCGAGCGGTTTCCGGCTCCCAGGCAAGCGGCGACGCTCTTGTTGGCGCCGTACTGGAAGCCATCATTGCCGACATCAGCATATTTCCGGAGGCAAGCAGCCCCAAGGTCGGGCTCTACAAGGTCTTTACGAAGCTTTTTTCCTCCATTGCCGTTCACATCCCTACCGGGACGCCGTCCTCGGCCTGGGAGGCGCGCGCCGCCGCCAACCTCTCGGCGATCGCACCGCTTCCGCGCCAGGCTTTCGTCCTCGTTGCCGTGGAAGGCTTCAGCGACAGTGAGGCGGCAGAGATCCTCGATGTGACGGAAGAGCGGTTCGCCGCCCTACTCGGCGAGGCCTCGAAGGAAATTTCCCGCCAGGTCGAAACCGATATCATGATCATCGAGGACGAACCGCTCATCGCGATGGACATCGAAGAGATGGTCGAGAGCCTCGGCCACAGGGTGGTGGGCACCGCCCGCACCCACTCGGAGGCAACCGCCCTGTTCCGCAAGACCCAGCCGCGGATGGTTCTTGCCGACATCCAGCTCGCGGACGGCAGCTCGGGTATCGACGCGGTAAACGAGATCCTCGCCAACGCGCCGGTTCCGGTGATCTTCATCACCGCCTTCCCGGAACGTCTCCTCACCGGCGAGCGCCCCGAACCCGCCTTCCTGGTCACGAAGCCCTTCAACCCAGACATGGTGAAGGCGCTGATCAGCCAGGCGCTGTTCTTCGATCGCCAGGCCAAGGCCGCCGCCTGATCCGTCGCCAGTGCGCAAAAGTACCGAAAGCCGCCCCAGGGCGGCTTTCTTTTCGACCGTTTCCGGGTGAAGCAAGCGCAAACGCTGCGATCTAGCCGCGAAGTTACGGGGAGAAGCTAGGACGCTCAAATGAGCCGGCATCCTCCTGGGGCAGTCAAAATAGGCTTTACATCACCAACGCGGTGGCATCCGCGCAGCGCGTTCGCCTTGACGGCCTCATGGACCGTGGCTCTGCAGGTACTTGGGAGAGCCGTTCTTGTGGAACTGAATACGAGCATCGCCCGTTGGCCTGCCACGACATCAGCGAAACAGGGCGAACATGGGTCCCAGAGCGGAAGACGGCGCGAGCTTCGGAATCGATGCCGCGCCGGCGCATTCCGGTGGCGGCCGGACCGAAGGGTTCGAGCGCAACCTGCTACGCGCACTGGAAAACACGAACATTTCCGTCCTGTATCAGGATTGCGATTTTCGCTACCTGTGGTCGAAGAACGTTCCCAGTCTGTGGTCGACCGCTCCCCTCGCCGGAACCACCGACAGTGACCTGTTTCCCGAATCGGAAGCCAAACGGCTTACCGAAGCGAAACATCTCGTCATGGAAACGGGAGATCAGGCTCGCCTCGAAATCAAGTTACGTGAGGATGACGTTTTCCGCTGGTTCGACCTGTGGATCGATCTGGACCGGGGCGCGGACGGCGCGGTAGCCGGTGTCGTCACGACCTCCGTCGAAATTACCGAGCAGAAAAGGCGTGAGCAAACGCTGCGCGCACTCTTGCGCGAGGTGAGCCACAGATCCAAGAATCTGCTTGCCATAATCCAGTCGATCGCCACGCAGACCGGACGCTATTCGGGGACCGTCGGCGATTTCCTGGAGCGGTTTCGGGGCCGCCTGCAATCCCTTGCCGCCTCGCAGGATCTGGTGACCTCCTCCAACTGGCGCGGCGCCGACCTGCATGAACTGATTGCCGGCCAGGTGGTGCGGTTCTGTGCCGATCCCCTGCGCAACGTCAGACTGGAAGGCACGAACCCGTATCTGAACCCGAACGCCGCCTTGCATGTGGGGTTGGCCCTTCACGAGCTCGCGGTCAACTCGGTGAGCTACGGAGCCCTTTCGCAGAGCGACGGCGTCGTGGTGATATCGGCAACGACCGCCACCCATGACGACCGCTCGGTGCTCGAACTCGCCTGGAAGGAGAAGTCTGGCGGCAGGCCGGACCTTTCCGGTCGGCGCCGCTTCGGCAGCGTCGCCCTGGAAAAAATCGTCCCGGCTTCGCTCAACGGCACGGCGACCATGACGAGCGATGAAGACGGTCTCACCTACCGGCTCGCGATTCCCGCCGAGAACTTCGAGCTGGATTGACGCCGCGCCTCTCCGCGCACCCCATGCTCCGGACAAAAAGAAAGCCGGCGCGAGCCGGCTTGAATAAGGCGGAGAAGACATGGGCGGGGGGCGGGTCTGTCTTCTTCCGCAACGTGCCGGCTTCTGGGGGGTGCCGCCACGCTTTACCGGGCATGAACGACGCAAAGCTGCTTCGGTTCCATCCCGCCGACGATTTTTTTCGGAACACCTGATTTTTGACATTGATACAGAACCGCCGCCGGCACAGCGCGGGTGCGTTACATCGCCCGACTAGACACTACCGTGAGACGGACCGGTGCCGCTTTCGCCGCTATGCGGGAACCAGCGGCGCTTCGATCCGTTAATGGCTCCGAAGGAGTTTGGTCATGGAACACATTGCTGCATTGCTGATGGTGATAGGCTGTTCCGGCGATCTCAAGGTCTGCGAAGAGATTCCGACCGAGGTTTCCGTTTTCGAGACGCGACAGGATTGCGCCGCAGAGCTCGTCTCGGCCCAGCGCCTTTACGGGCGCCATCACGACACCGCGTTCTTCAAGTGCGTCAGCGTCGATCCGGCAGTGGACGACGCGTCCGCTGACCTCGTATGGGACATCAATCCGGACGGCGTCCTGCATGCAGCGGTCGAGACGCTGGAGGAGCCGGGCGCGATGGTGGCCTATGCCGAAACCACGCCGCGCCACAATCGCGCCATGCCGAACACATTTGCGGCCAACTGATTTGGCAGTGTGAGACCGGACGGGACTTCGAAGCAGTAACCAGGAGAGAGAAGACAATGCGGAATACAATTTTTGCGGCGCTGGCAGCAATCTCGCTGACAGGAACCGCCTGCACGACGGCGGAGCAGGCGGGAACCGTTGGCGCTGTCGGCGGCGCGCTCATCGGCGGCGCGGCGGGCGGTACGGAAGGCGCCCTGATCGGCGCTGTGGCCGGCGGTGTCGGCGGTTATCTCATCGGCCGCACCGCGGATGGCCGTTGCCAGTATCGTACGCGGACGGGCGCGATCGTCTACGATCGCTGCTACTAAGCGACGGCGTACGCGGAATCAGGAAGCGGACCCAGCCATGGCCGGGTCCGCTTTTTTGTATCGAGAGTCCGGTCTTGATCAGGCAGCCTGTTCCGCGGTCATCGCCCCGGGGCCGGGCACCGCACCGGGCGGGCATTTGCCCAGGATGATCATTCCGAGCACCTCATCCTTTGTCACGTCGTCCGTGTTCGCCGTTCCGACCACCTGACCGTTCTTCATCACGCAGACGCGGTCAGCGAGGTCGAAAACGTCATGGATGTCGTGACTAATCAGGAAAATTCCGATGCCGTCGGCCTTCAGCTGCTTGACCAGTTCGCCGACCTGGGCGGTCTCCTGTGGCCCGAGCGCCGCCGTCGGCTCGTCCATGATCAGGATGCGGGCATTGAACAGGATGGCACGGGCGATCGCCACCGATTGCCGCTGCCCGCCAGAGAGCGACTTGACCGGATCCTTGAAACGCTGGAAGCGCGGATTGAGGCGGCCCATGACCTTGCGCGCTTCCGATTCCATGGCGGCGTCGTCTAGCGTTCCCCACTTCGTCTTCAGTTCGCGGCCGAGGAACAGGTTGGCTGCCGCGTCGACATTGTCGGCGAGCGCCAGCGTCTGGTAGATCGTCTCGATGCCGTAGTTCTTGGCGTCGCGCGGATTGTTGATCTGAACGACGTCGCCGTTGACGCGGATCTCGCCGTGGTCGCGCTTGTAGGCGCCCGACAGGACCTTGATCAGTGTCGACTTGCCGGCGCCGTTGTGGCCGAGCAGGGCCACCACCTCCCCCGCGTGCAGATCGATCGAGGCGTCGTCCACGGCGCGGATGCCGCCGAAGGCGATGGAGATGTTCTTCAGTTCGACGAGTGGCGTACCGGTCCGTTCCATCCTGCTTCTCCCGTCCCTACTGGACCGTGCGGCGGTAGATCGTGTCGAGCCACACGGCGACGACCAGCACCAGGCCGACCACGATGTTCTGCAGCGGCGTGTCGACGCCGAGCAGGATCATGCCGGTCGCCAGCGATTGCATGAGCACGGCCCCCAGCATGGCACCGGCAACGGTTCCCGAACCGCCGGCAAGCGAGGTGCCGCCGATCACCGCCGCGGCGATGACGAGCAGCTCGTCGAGCGTCCCCTGGGCATTGGTGGCGGCGTTGAGCCGGGCGGTCGAGATCGCCGCGCCGATTGCCGCGAGCGCGCCCATCAGCATGAAGATCTTCATGGTGACCCAGCGGGTATTGATGCCCGCCAGTTCCGCGGCTTCCGGATTGCCGCCGATGGCGAAGACATAGCGGCCGAAGCTTGTGCGGGTGGACAGGAACGTCATGACGATGCCGACGCCGATGGCGATCAGTACGGGAATGGCGATGCCGTGCGCGATGAACAGCCCGCCCTCCGGCATGGTGAGGCCGTTTTCCTGCACGTAGCGCCGCACGATCCCGATCGGCCAGGGATAGGAATTGGCGACGGCCACCGCGCCGAGGATGACCGCGCAGGCGACGATCCCGAGGAAGTACTCCGCCCAGACGGGGCGCAGAGGGAAGTCGAAGCGCTTGCGCTGATTGCGGCCGACATAAAGCAGCAGCAGCACCGCGACGCATGCGACGATGCCGACGATCCAGCTCGCCGTCGCGCCGATCGAGCCGGCGGGGCCGCCGCCCATGAGTCTGAAGGTTTCGTCCATCGGCGCGACCGTGCGCCCGCTGGTTACCCACCACGCCGCGCCGCGCCAGACCAGCAGCCCCCCGAGCGTGACGATGAAGGCAGGAACGCCAAGATAGGCGATGACGTAGCCTTGCAGGCCGCCGATGATCACGCCGACCGCGATGCCGGCGGCCAGCGCCAGCACCCAAATGACCGGATTTCCGAAGTCGAGATATTGCGGCAGGATCTCTGCCTGCGTCACGCCCATGATCATCCCGACGAAGCCGAGGATTGAACCCACGGACAGGTCGATGTTGCGCGTGACGATGACCAGGACCATGCCCGTGGCCATCACCGCGATGGAGGAGGACTGAACCGAGAGGTTCCACAGGTTGCGCGGCGTCAGGAAGATGCCGCCGGAGAAGATGTGGAAACCGAGCCAGATGATGAGCAACGCGCCCACCATGCCGAGCATGCGCGTATCGAGTTCGGTGGCCTTGAGGAAGCTCCCGACGGGGCCGAGTTCATTGGCGCGGGCGCGATCGGCAGGCGCCGTCGAGGTCGCTTCGGACATCGTTTCCTCCCCCGCTGGGGCTGTCTCCGGCGGTCCGGATTGTTCTTGAAGGTAGTTAAGCCTGCGCCGCGGCTTTCGTCAAACCGCGGCGCAGATTCCGTTCGAACGCAATGATCAGTCGCAGACGGCGACCTTGCCGGCGTCGACGCCCTGGCAAAGCGCTTCCTTGGAGATCCAGCCGGCGTCGACGACGACGTCGAGATTGTCCTTGGTGATCGGAACCGGGGTGAGGAACACCGCGTCGACTTCCTTGCCGCCGGGGGTCGTGAACTTCACGGCGTTCGCAATGGCGCTCATTTCGGTTCCGTCGGCCAGCGCCGAAGCGATCTCGGCCGCGTTCTTGCCGAGTTCGCGCGCGTCCTTCCACACCGAAACGGTCTGGGTGCCGAGCGCGACGCGGTTCAGCGCGGCGTGGTCGCCGTCCTGACCCGAAACCGGAATGCCCGCCATGCCCTGGGCAGAAAGAGCTGCCACGACACCGCCGGCCGTGCCGTCGTTCGAAGCGACGACCGCGTCGACCTCGTTGTTGTTGGCTGTCAGGATCTGCTCCATGTTCTTCTGGGCGTTGGCCGGAAGCCAGCCGTCCGTATAGGCCTCGCCGACGTTCTTGACCTTGCCCGAATCGATGGCTTCCTTCAGCACTTCCATCTGGCCGGAGAACAGGAAGTCCGCGTTCGGATCGGCCGAGGAACCCTTGATGAAGGCGTAGTTGCCTTCCGGCTGGACCTTGAACACTTCGCGGGCCTGCATGCGGCCCACTTCCTTGTTGTCGAAGGTGAGATAGAAGGCGTTCTCGTTTTCGATCAGGCGGTCGTATCCGACCACCGGAATGCCTTCGTTGACCGCCTTCTCGACGGCCGGGCCGATGGCCGAGGCGTCCTGGGCGAGAATGATGAGCGCATCCGCGCCCTGGGCGATCAGCGCTTCCACGTCAGTCAGCTGCTTGGCTGCCGAGGACTGCGCGTCGGCGGAGATGTACTTGTCGCCGGCTGCCTCGATGGCGGACTTCATCGCCGCTTCATCGGTCTTCCAACGCTCTTCCTGGAAGTTCGACCACGAAACGCCGATGGTCTTGTCCTTGGCGAGCGCCCCGCCGGCGAAAGAAATGCTGAATACGGCGCAGCTAAGCGCCAGCATCGTCTTGTTCATGCTATCCTCCCGGTGCATCGTTGCACATGACATGCCGACGGTCCCGCAAGGGGTTTTCGCCAGCCCAGCCTCTTTAATTCGAGGCTCGAAAAAAATAGTGACTCACCCACCGCGCTGTGTCAAGATGAATCTCGATCGAGCTAACGTATTGCAGCGCAACAATAAATCGCCGCACTGCAAACGTTGGCTGACAGGGAGGGATACGCCGCGATGACGGCGGTGACGCGCTCGGACGATGTGCGCCGGCAGAACCGGCGGGTGGTGATTGGGACGCTGCGCAATGGCGGCCGCCTCTCCCGTACCGACATCTGCGCGCAGACCGGCCTGAGCGCCTCCACGGTCTCGGCCATCACGGCCGACCTCATCGAAGAGGACATCCTGCGCGAGATCCGCGACGGCGAGGCTGCCACGTTGCGCAGGGGCCGGCCGCAGGTCGCGCTCGGCCTCAATCCCGACGCGGCGACGGTCGTGGCGGTGGTGCTGTCGATGAACTCGCTTTCCGCGGCCCTCATCGATTATGCCGGCGAGATTGTCGATGCCAGGCAGATGCGGCTGGAGACGTTGCGCCTTTCGAAGGGCGAACTCGTCGATGCGGCGAGCACGGTGATCGGCGAACTGGTCGCGCGATCGAACAAGAGCGGCCGGCGGGTGCGCCGTATCGCTTTCGGGGTCCAGGGAATCACCGATTCCGGCGCGCGCAAACTGCTGTGGTCGCCGATCACGCCGCATACCGACATCGCCTTCGCCGACCTGCTCGAAGACGCGTTCGGCATTCCGGTCACCGTGGAGAACGACTGCAACATGATCGCGCTCGCCCTGCGAACGAGGCGGCCGGAGCGCTATTCGGAGAACTTCATCGCGATCCTTCTCTCCCACGGCATCGGTATGGGGCTGATGCTGAACGGGCAGCTCTTCACGGGCACCACCTCCTCCGGCGCCGAGTTCGGCCACATGAACCACGTTCCCGACGGCGCGCTGTGCCGCTGCGGGCGCCGGGGATGCGTGGAAGCCTACGCCGGCAACTATGCGATCTGGCGCAACGCAAGGGGCCTCAACGAGGAAGACGCCTACGCAACCGACATAGGCGACGAGGAGATGCTGGCCCTGGCAGGTGCCGCGCGAGACCACCCGGGCGCCGAGCGAGAGGCGTTCCGGCGCGCCGGAGAAGCGATCGGCTTCGGGCTCGGCAGCCTTTTCGCCCTGATCGATCCCGCGCCCGTCGCCATCGTCGGACAGGGTGCGCTGGCCTTCGATCTCGTGGAAGGCCCGATGATCGAGGCGCTGTCCAAGACCGCCGGCGGTCAGCATCATGCGCTCCCCACATTCGAGACCGAACCGGACGAGATGCCGCTGATCCGCGAGGGCTGCGCCCTGCGCGCGCTGGCCTTCATCGACCGCGAAATCTTCGCCGCCGGCGCGGCGGGCCTATCAAGCCGGACAGGAAAGGAGATCGCATGAAACCGCTGATCACAACCGCATCGTTCGCGGCGCTCGCGACCGCCATTCTGCTGCCTGGGACGGCGCCGGCCAATCCCTGGTCGGAGCGGGTCGTCACCGAACACGTCGATCAGACCGGTCTGGCCGGGACGCTGGACCGCGACGCCCTGATAGCGCTGCGCGAGAAGGGCGAGCATCTCTTTACGGGCCGCTTCACGACGCTGGACGGGGTCGGCCGGCCGCTGGCCACCCAGGCGATCATTCCCACCAAGCGCAAGCATGCGCCGGAGACCTCGTTCGCCCGGACTTCCGGCATGGACGCGAACGCCTGCTCGTCATGCCACAACCAGCCCGTCGTGGGCGGCGCAGGCGATTTCGTCACCAATGTCTTCGTGTCCGAGGGTTTCGAGAGCGCCGATTTCGATTCCACCGACCCGCAGTTTTCCAACGAGCGGGGCTCGAACCACCTGTTCGGCGCCGGCCTGATCGAGCTTCTGGCGCGCGAGATCACCGCCGATCTTCGCGAGATACGCAGGAAGTCGCTCGCCGATGCGCGCGCGGGCGGCGCCGACGTGCGTCGGAAGCTCGTCTCCAAGGGCATCGGATACGGCTGGATCACAGCGGCGCCCGACGGGGTGCTCGACATGTCGGAGATTGAAGGCGTCGATGCCGACCTGACGGTCAGGCCCTTCAGCCAGAAAGGCGTCATGACCTCGCTGCGGCAGTTCACCGTCAACGCGCTCAACCACCACCACGGCATGCAGTCCGACGAGCGCTTCGGGTTGCGCTGGACAGGCGAACGGGACCACGACGGCGACGATCACGACGACGAAATCCGGGAAGGCGACGTCTCCGCGATGGTCGCCTGGCAGGCGACCTTGCCGCCGCCCGGCCGGATGGTGCCCGACAGTGCCGAATGGCGCGCCGCCGCCGAGCGCGGCGAGATGGTCTTCGGCTCGATCGGCTGCGAGGGCTGCCACAAGCCGTCCCTGCCCCTTTCGTCCCTATCCTTCGCCGATCCCGGGCCGTTCGACATGGCGGGAACTCTGCGGACCGGGGACGTGCGGGCGCCGGCCGTCTACGATCTCGCCCTGCTCGAATGGGCCAGGCACCTGCCCCGCAACGACAAAGGTGAAGTTCTGGTGCCTTTGTTCGGCGACCTGAAGCGGCACGCCATCGCGGATCAGTACGTCGCGACGCTCGGCAACGAACTGCTCGCCCAGCGTTTCGTGGAACGCAACGTCTTCATGACCGCGGAACTGTGGGGCGTCGGATCGACCGATCCCTACGGCCACCGCAACGACATCGCTTCGCTCGACGGCGTCATCCGCGCCCATGGCGGCCAGGCGCGCGACACCCGCGACCGCTACATCGCGCTTCCCGATGAGGATCGCCACGCCATCATCGCTTTCCTGAAGACGCTGGTGATCGAGCCGGAGGAGGTGAAATGATCAGGCATCGAAAACTCCTTCTGGCGCTGGCGGCAGTCGCCGCGATGTCGTCGGTTTCCGCAGCACACTCGGAAGACGCTTTCCCCGCCCCGATCAGCACCGACATTCCGCTGATGCATGAGGAAGCGGCGGCGGCAGGCATCGTGCATGCCTATCGCGGACCGTGGGAGTACTTCGTCGGCGGCGGCGGGGCCTCGCTGGACTGCAACGACGACCGCATGCCCGACATCTTCCTGGCCGGCGGCCGCGACGCGGCACGCTTCTACGTCAACCGGAGCACCGCCGGAGGACCGCTGCGTTTCGAGGAGAAGCCGATCGCCATCGATCCAGAAGACCTTGAAAAGGTGCTCGGCGCCTATGCGCTCGACATCGACGGCGACGGCATGCGCGACCTCGTTCTGATGCGGGTCGGCGAGAACGTGATTCTCAAGGGCGGGCCGGAGTGCACCTACTCGAAAGCCAACCGGGAATTCACCTTCGACGGCGGCAAGGCCTGGACGACCTCGTTCGCCGCGACCTGGGAAGCCGGCCAGAAATTTCCCACCCTCGCCTTCGGCAACTATGTCGACCGCCATGCGCCGGGCTCGCCCTGGGGCACGTGCCACGACAACGACCTGTTCCGGCCGGAGGCCGGCGACAGGCCCGACTATTCCGACCGCCAGGCATTGCGGCCCGGTCATTGCGCGCTTTCGATGCTCTTCACCGACTGGAACCGCTCCGGCACGCCGTCGCTGCGGATCACCAACGACCGCCAGTATTATCGCGGTGGCGAGGAACAGCTCTGGCGGGTCGAGCCGGACCGGCCGGCGAAGCTCTACGGCAAATCGGACGGCTGGCAGCATCTGACGATCTGGGGCATGGGCATCGCCGAGGGCGATCTCGACGGCGACGGTTTTCCGGAATACGCGCTCACTTCGATGGGCGACACCAAGCTGCAGAAACTGTCGGAGGACGCAGACGAGGACGAGCCGCTCTACACCGACATCGCCTTTGCCAGGCATGCCACCGCCCACCGTCCCTATGTCGGCGACGACCTGAAGCCCTCGACCGGCTGGCATTCGGAGTTCGCCGACTTCAACAATGACGGCCTGCTCGACCTCTACATCGCCAAGGGCAACGTGGAGCGCATGCCCGACTTCGCCGGTTTCGACCCTGACAACCTGCTGCTCGGCCAATGGGACCAGACATTTGCCGAGGCCGGCCACCAGGCGGGGATCGACCTGCCGACCAAGGGGCGCGGCGCCCTTGTCGAGGACTTCAACGCCGACGGCATGCTCGACCTGCTGGTCGTGAACCGCGAACAGAACGTCTCGCTGTTCCGCAACTCAGGTGCAGTGACCGAATACGGCTCACGGCCGATGGGCAATTTCGTCGCGATCGAACTCGAGCAGCCGGCGCCGAACGGAAACGCCGTCGGCGCGCTGATCTCCGTCAAGGCCGGCAATTCCACCTTCAACCGTACGGTCCAGGCCGGTGGCGGCCATGCGTCGGGCCATACCGGCTTCGTCCATGTCGGGGTCGGCACCGCCGAGCGCGCTGAAATCCGCGTCAAGTGGCCGGACGGCGAATGGAGCGCGCCCTACCGGGTGTTCGCCAACAATTTCGTCCTCATCGGCAGGGAAGCGAAGGCCGCGCGCTACTGGTATCCGCCGGAAGACGATTCCTGGCAGGCCTCGTCGGCGCAGTAGCGATCCGCCGTGCGTTCCGCGGCCAAACTGCTTCTCGCCACCCTGACGGCGGGCTGGCTGTGCGCGGGTGCGGCCCCCGCCCTTTCGGGCCCGACGGCCGATCATGCGTGCCCGTCCTTTGAAGACGCGGTCAAAGCAAGTGGCGAGCAGCTCGTCACGCTCGCGGCGACACGCGGCCTGACATACGAGCTGCAACCCTTTCCCAACGATCTGCGCGGCGCGATCCTCTCTTATGTCGGCTTCCGCGTCTCGCCCTCGGATGACCGGAGCAACGGCCTCATCTTCTATCTCCGCAGCGGCAGGATCGTCTGCGGCTATCTCTGGCGCGATCGCACCGGGGGAGCCGATGGAGCGCATCGTGGCACGGGGAAACCGCATGCGGACGTCCGGGAGCCGGATGCAATCTTCCGATTGCCGGTGCGCGACGTGGGCGAACTGGTCGACCTGATCGAACGGGTGCGCAATGCACTGACGGCGGGCGGCAACAGCGCAGAGCGCAGCCCCAGGCTTCGCGATGAAAACTCGTTCGGTACCACGCGCGGCGCACGGGCTTTGGCAGACGCATCCGAACCTTCCGGAGAGCAGCGAGCGGCAATGCTGGCGGACCTGTCACAAAAGCTCTTCGGAGAAACCGAAAGCATCATCGAGGAATTCGCCAACCTGACGGTCGTGCCGGCGCTCAACATCGGCACGGTGCCCTTTGGCGTCCTCGACCCGAATGGCGACGGGATTCCGCTGGTCCACTCGACTGCAGTCAACGTCGAGGCGTCGATGAACGACGTGGCGGCGGGACGGCTGTTTGCGATCGCGCCCGAAGTGCGGCCCCAGACGATCGCCGGCGATCCGGACGCCACGGGCGATCCGGAATGGATCTTCCCGCGGCTGCCTGGTGCCGCGGCCGAGGCGCGCACGATCGCCGCCCGCTTCGAGGCGACGCCGATCATCGGCTCCGACGCGACGATCGAGACGGTGACCCGCCACCTAGCCGAGGACACCTACATCCACCTCGCCGCCCATGGCCTCAGCAGCATCACGGATCCGGTGGACGGCAGCTTCATCGCGCTCAGCGATGGCAGGCTCACGGCCCGCGCGATCCAGGAGATGCGGCTTTCGAACAACCCG
The DNA here is from genome assembly GCF_001889605.1 of Aquibium oceanicum. NCBI lineage: Bacteria > Pseudomonadati > Pseudomonadota > Alphaproteobacteria > Hyphomicrobiales > Phyllobacteriaceae > Aquibium > Aquibium oceanicum. The sequence continues at coordinate 4,869,981 of NZ_CP018171.1, forward strand.
CTCGTGGTGCTGAGCGCCTGCCAGACCGGGCTGGGCAACCCGCTCGACGCCGGGATCGTCGGGCTTGCGCGCGCCTTCATGCTTGCCGGCGCGAGCAGCGTCATCGTCAGCCTCTGGAACGTCGACGACGAGGCGACCTCGTGGATCATGACGCGCTTCGTCGATTTCCTGACCAACCACCCGCCGGGCACGGCGCTACGCCTGGCGCAGGACGCGGCGCGCGAGCGCTGGCCCGAACCCTCGAAGTGGGGCGCTTTCGTGCTGTTCGGGTCACGCACGGTGGTGCTGGCTCCCGCGGACGACGACCGCCCCATGTCGGTAGCGCTGAACGTGCTTCCTCTGGTGAAGCGCGTGGGCAGCGAGGACATGGACCCTATCGGACCAGGCGCGGCGGTTCGGGTCGGCGCCGGAGACGAGCTTCATCTCGACATCGCCAACCTCGGCGGCAAGCCAGTCGATCTCGACGTCCTCTATGCGGACGCGGAGGGGACGGTCTCGCATCTCCTGTCGGAGCGCGTGCCGGCGGGCGACGAAGAGCGCCTTGGCCTCGTCCGCTTCACCGACACGACGGTGGGAATGGAACGGGCGATCATCGTGGTACGTGAAGCCGCGCCCGCATCGCCGCTGCGTCCGCTGTCGGATTTTGAAAGCGTGCCGGGCACGATGCTGGCGCACCTGCTGCTCAGTCCCGCGTCGCTGCGGACATTGCTGCCCGGCGGCATCCGCAAGGTCTCGCAGTTCGGCGGACGGGAGTTCCTCGGGTCGTTCGTGGGAGCGAGCGAGCGCTTCGAACTGGCGCTGTCGGAGGCCCGGCACATGGGTGCAAGGGGGTCGCCCTCGCGCGAACAGCCATCCGCCGCCTCTCGGCGGCGGGCGGGCGTGATGGTCGTGCCGTTCGAGGTGTCGCGGTAGCGCCGGTCAGGCCTCGCGGATCGCGTAGCCCGCGCCGCGGATCGTGCGGATGACGTCGGGCATGCGGCCGTTGTTGACCGCCTTGCGCAGGCGACCGACATGGACGTCGACGGTGCGTTCGTCGATGTAGATCGTCTCGCCCCAGACATTGTCCAGAAGCTGCCCGCGCGAGAAGACGCGACCGGGATGCTGCATCAGGAATTCGAGCAGGCGGAACTCGGTCGGTCCGAGCTTGATCTCGCTCTTCTTGCGATAGACGCGATGGGACTCGCGGTCGAGCACGATGTCGCCGACCTTGAGCACACTCGACAGGACCTCCGGCTTGGCACGGCGCAGCAGAGCGCGGACGCGGGCGATGAATTCGGGGGTGGAGAAAGGCTTTACTAGGTAATCGTCGGCGCCGGTGGAGAGGCCGCGCACGCGATCGCTCTCCTCGCCGCGCGCCGTGAGCATGATGATCGGCAGGCGTTCCGTCTCAGGGCGCATTCTCAGCCGCCTGCACAGTTCGATGCCCGAAATCGCGGGCACCATCCAGTCGAGCACCAGAAGATCCGGCACGCTCTCCTGCAGCCGTATCTCGGCCTCGTCGCCGCGGGTGACGATCTCGACCTGATAACCTTCTGCTTCGAGGTTGTATTTGAGGAGGACGCAGAGCGGCTCCTCATCCTCGACCACCATGACCTTTGCTGCAATCATGCCGCGTCGTCCTCAGGCGTTCGCCCCGGCCATCACCGTCTCGTCGGTCTTGGGCCGCGCCATGGGCAGTTGCTTGCCGGTCATGACGTAGTAGGCGTTTTCCGCGATGTTCGTGACGTGATCGCCGATGCGCTCCAGGTTCTTGGCGCAGAACAGGAGATGGGTGCACGACGTGATGTTGCGCGGGTCTTCCATCATGTAGGTCAGGAGCTCGCGGAAGATCGCCGTGTACTTGATGTCGATCTTCTCGTCCTCGACGCGCAGCGGTACCAGCGCCTCGGCCTCGCGCGCGACGTACAGGTCGACCACCTTCTTGACCTGGCGGTGGACGAGCTCGGCCATGCTCTCGATCGAATAGGACAGGCTGGTCGGCGTCGAGGTCAGCCCCACAGCACCGACACGCTTGGCGATGTTCTTGGCGAGATCGCCGATGCGCTCCAGATCGCCGGCCATGCGGATGGCGCTGACGACGGCGCGCAGATCCTGCGCCATCGGCTGGCGGCGGGCGATCAGCGTGATTGCCTTGTCGTCGAGCTCGCGCTGCTTGGCGTCCATGATGGCATCGTCGGAGATGATGCGCTGGGCGAGCGCCGCGTCGGTGGAAAGCAGCGCGCGGGTGGCGTCGTCCACCATCGAGGCCGCGAGTTCGCCCATGTCGCACAGAAGGCGATCGATACTTTGAAGTTCCTCGTCGAAGGAGGCAACGGTGTGCTCGCCCATGGTCCTGTCCTCGTATCCTGGTGCCGGATCAGCCGAAGCGACCGGTGATGTAGTCCTGGGTGCGCTTGTCGTCGGGGTTGGTGAACATCTTGTCCGTCGGGCCTTCCTCCACGAGGTAGCCGAGATGGAACATCGCGGTGCGCTGCGAGACGCGGGCGGCCTGCTGCATCGAGTGCGTGACGATAACGATCGTGTAGTTCTGGCGAAGCTCGTCGATCAGTTCCTCGACCTTGGCGGTGGCGATCGGATCGAGCGCCGAGCACGGCTCGTCCATGAGGATGACCTCCGGAGAGACCGCGATGGCGCGGGCGATGCACAGGCGCTGCTGCTGGCCGCCGGACAGGCCGGTGCCCGGCTCCTGAAGCCTGTCCTTGACCTCGTTCCAGATCGCCGCCTTCTGCAGGCTGGATTCCACCACGGCGTCGAGCTCGGCCTTGTTCGTGGTCAGGCCGTGGATGCGGGGGCCGTAGGCGATGTTCTCGTAGATCGACTTCGGAAACGGGTTCGGCTTCTGGAACACCATGCCGACACGGGCCCGGAGCTCCACGACGTCGATCTTCGGATCGTAGATGTCCTCGCCGTCGAGCGTGATCTTGCCGCCGATCCTGGCGATGTCGATGGTGTCGTTCATCCGGTTCAGGCAGCGCAGGAAGGTGGACTTGCCGCAGCCCGACGGCCCGATGAGTGCCATCACCTGCTTTTCCGGAACGTTCAGGTCGACGTCGAACAGCGCCTGCTTTTCCCCATAGTGCACCGTGACCTTTTCGCCCCGCATCTTGTAGCTGGTCATGGCATCGGGGGTCATGAGCTTCTTCTCGACTGCGGCTTCGCTCAGCATGTTCATGTCCTTGTACTCCATTACCAGCGGCGTTCGAAGCGCCGGCGAAGTATGATAGCGCCGATGTTCATGACCGCCAGGAACATCAGCAGGATGATGATGGCGCCCGACGTGCGCTCCACGAAGGCGCGCTCGGCTTCGTTGGCCCACATGTAGATCTGCACCGGCAGCGCCGTTGCGGGATCGAGCGGCGAAGTGGGATAATTGGCCACGAAGGCCACCATGCCGATCAGCAGCAGCGGCGCCGTTTCGCCGAGCGCCTGCGCCAGGCCGATGATGGTGCCGGTGAGGATACCGGGCGCGGCGAGCGGCAGGACGTGGTGGAACACCATCTGCGTCTTCGATGCGCCGAGCCCGAGCGCCGCGGCGCGGATCGAGGGCGGTACGGCCCGCAGGGCGGCGCGCGTGGCGATGATGATCGTCGGCAGGGTCATCAGGGTCAGCACCAGCCCGCCGACGAGCGACGCGGAACGGGGGAGTTCCATGAAGTTGATGAAGACCGCCAGCCCGAGCAGGCCGAAGACGATCGACGGCACCGCGGCCAGGTTGTTGATGTTGACCTCGATGAGATCGGTGAAGCGGTTCTTCGGCGCGAACTCTTCCAGGTAGATGGAGGCCGCGACGCCGATCGGCAGCGCCAGGATCAGCACGATCAGCATCATGAAGAGCGAGCCGATGATCGCCACACCCATGCCGGCGGTCTCGGGACGGCTGGACGCGCCGTAGGTGAACAGGCCGGTATTGAACTTCTGTTCGATCACGCCCGCCTGCTGGAGCTGGCGTATCCACTCCAGTTGCTGATCGGAGACCTTGCGACGGGATTCCTCGACCGTCAGGTCCACCTGTCCCTTCACCGCGGAATCCACGTCGGCGGTGGCCAGTACCCAGACGGTCTGCGTCGTTCCGATCACGGACCAGTCGCTGGTAACGAGATTGCGCAGCTGGTTCCTGACGCCGTTGGAGACCAGGCCGCCGGCCTCGCGCATGAGCTTCCGGTTCTCGGGATCGATGCCGAGCACCTTTGCGATCGCGGCATCGGCCAGCCTGGGGTAGTTGGCGGTCAGGAGCACGTTCGGATCCGTGTCGCGCTCGTTGTCGGGATCGATGATGCTTTCCTCGATCTCGATCGGCAGCTGGATCGAGGTCTGCCAGAAGGCGGTGTAGCCTTTCGAGAACACCGACCACATGAGCGCGAACAGGAAGAAGATGCCGATCGCGATGGCGACGATCCCGTAGATGCGGAACCGGCGTTCGGCCGCATACCGCTTCTTGATGCCGATGTCGCGGCGCGGATGGGGAGCCGCCGCGGTTTCGAAGGTGGCGTCGGTCATTCGTACTGCTCCCGGTACTTGCGCACGATGTAGAGCGCGAAGACGTTCATGCCGAGCGTGAGCACGAACAGGGTCATGCCCAGCGCGAAGGCGACGAGCGTCTGTGGCGACGTGAACTCGAGATCGCCGGTCAGCTGGTTGACGATCTTGACCGTGATCGTGGTCATGGCCTCGAACGGATTTGCCGTCAGGTTGGCCGCCACTCCGGCCGCCAGCACCACGATCATGGTCTCGCCGATGGCGCGCGATGCGGTGAGCAGAAGCGCCCCGACGATCCCCGGCAGGGCGGCCGGAAGGATGACGCGCTTGATGGTTTCCGAACGCGTGGCGCCGAGCCCCAGCGATCCGTCCCGCATGGAACCGGGAACGGCGGTGATGATGTCGTCGGACAGCGACGACACGAACGGGATGAGCATGATGCCCATGACGAGGCCCGCGGTCAGCACGCTCTGCGCCTGGATGAAGCTGAAGCCGGCGATCGCCGCCGAGAGATCGCGCAGGAACGGACCGACCGTGACGAGCGCGAAGAAGCCGTAGACGATGGTGGGAATGCCGGCGAGGACCTCGAGCAGCGGCTTGACGATGGAGCGGACGCGCTTGGAGGCGTACTCGGCCATGTAGATCGCCGCCATCAGGCCGATCGGAACCGCGAAGAGCATCGCGACGAACGCGATGTAGAGCGTTCCGGCAAGCAGCGGGATGAGCCCGTACTGCCCTTCCGCACCGCCCGAACCGGCGGCCGCGAAACGCGGATCCCAGACGGTCCCGAAGAAGAAGTTCGTGAGCGACACCGACTGGAAGAAGTGGATCGTCTCGAACAGCATCGAGAACACGATGCCGACCGTCGTCATGATGGCGATCGTCGAGGCGGCGATCAGCAGCCAGAGGATCACCCGTTCGACATTGTTGCGGGCGCGCGAACGCAGATGGATGCGCGAAACCGCGAGCCAGGCGCCACCGAGCGCCATGGCGATCGCCAGGATCGAACCGATCCAGGCCAGCGTCGACTGCATCGCGTTCATCTCGAGCGCCAGCTCGATCATGTAGTCCTGTGTGCCGGAGGCGAGCGCGACACCACGCTCGGCCAGCATCGGCCGGATTTCCTCGAATGTCTGCGGGATCGTGACGCCGGCATCCTGGAGCCGCTCCAGCCCGGCGGCGAGGCTCTTGACCATGCCGAACGCCAGGCCGCGGCTGGCGACAGCGCTTTCCGCGGTCTGGGCCGGCAGGCGCGCCTCGACCGAGCGCTCGATGTAGAATGCGCTGCCGACGAGCCAGATGCCCAGGAACAGGAGCGCGGGAAGCACAGCGAGCGTGAACGCCCACCAGCCGTGGTAATGAACCCGCGAATGGGGTTTTTCGCCCCCTGAAGACTGCTGGGCTACTGCCCGCCGCCTCCCGGCGAAATAGCCTATGACGCCGATGATGACGACGACCAGCAATACGACTGAAGCTGACACCGATTTCCCCTCATCGGTTCGCCGCGTTGGCGGCTGCACGAATTCGTCGCGGACGACGTATGCCGTCCGCGACGCTTGCCATTGCTGGCTTCTTACATGGTCTCGCCGCTCTCGAAGCCATCGCGGACCGCGTCACGCTCGGCATCGGGAGCCGGGACGAGGCCGTAGTCGGCGAGCGGGCTATCGGGGCCGACCATCTGGTCGTCGAGGAAGAACTCGACATATTCCTTGAGACCAGGAATGACGCCGATATGCGCCTTCTTGACGTAGAACTGAAGCGGACGCGACACGGGATACTCGGCCGACGAGATCGTCTCCACCGAAGGGGTAACGCCGTTGATGGTGGCGACCTTCAGCTTGTCGGCATTGTTTTCGTAGAACGAGAGGCCGAACACGCCGACACCGGTCTTGTTGGAGTCGATGCGGGCGAGCGTCTCGGTGTAGTCACCGTCGATGTCGACCGCACCGCCGTCCTTGCGGACCTGCTTGCAGGCAGCCTCGGCGGCTTTCTCGTCCATGCCGCCGGCCACGGCGGCCTCGATGCCACCGGCTTCCTCGCAGCCGGCGATGAGCAGCTTCTCTTCGAAGACTTCACGCGTTCCGTGCTTTTCGCCCGGGATGTAGGCGACGATGTCCCAGTCCGGGAGCGAAGGATTGACGTCGCTCCACTTCTTGTTCGGGTTCTCGACGAGCTTGCCGTCGACAGCCACCTGCGCGGCGAGCGCCTTGTAGACGTCCTGCGGGGTGAGCGCCCAGTCCTGGCCGGCGGCGTCGGTCGCGAAGACGATGCCGTCATACCCGAACTGCACTTCCTGGATGTCGGTCACGCCGGCGGCCTTGCAGGCCTCGACTTCCGAATCGCGGATCTTGCGCGAGGAATTGGCGATGTCGATCGTGTCCTCGCCGACGCCCTTGCAGAACTCCTTCAGGCCGGCGGACGAACCGCCCGATTCGACCACGGGGGTGGGGAAGTTCGGGAAGGTCTCGCCGAAGTTCTCGGCGACGATCTTCGCGTAGGGGAGCACGGTCGAGGAACCTGCGATCTGGATCTGGTCGCGCGCGGCGGCGAAGCCGGCGGAAGCTGTCAGGGCGACGGCCGCAGCCGACGCCGTGAGGAAAACTTTCATCATTGGGGCCTACTCCTGTTCGGAATTCCACTGGCACCTTGGCCGGTGCCATTCCTTCGGCGCCGATGAGCAGCGCCGGGGCCCGATTAGCCTTCCCATGTTACAGTTGCATGACAGTTTCGTGTCGCCCGGGTGAAGTCCCCAGGGGAGAGCCAGAAAGCGAGATTAGCCGGCTATCGAACGGGGCTCGTGTCGGTTTTCGCCGAGGATCAGACGTCCGCCGCGGGGCCGGCGTCAAGGACAGGATCAGAGAAAAAAGCCGGGCAAGAGAGCCGTGCAACGGCACGATAGGCCGTACACCGGCGGGTCTTTCTTGGAACAGGATCGGTTGGAGCTCACGAAGCCGTGTTCAACCCGTCGTCGCTCATCTGCCCGGTGTATCCCCGTTACCAGAGATGAGTATGGTATGCCTAACGCGCCGGTGCGCGAAAGTCATATGGTGCGATCACGCCATATCGCTGTGTGAATATCGTGGGCCGGGATTTCAGGCCGTCCGGTGCAATGCCTTTTCGGGGGCGTCCAGCCAGCGGTGGATCTTCTCGAGCAGCATGTTGGGGCTGATCGGCTTCGACATGTAGTCGTCCATGCCGGCGGAGAGGCAGCGCTCACGGTCGCCTTTCAGGGCATGGGCGGTCACGCCGACGATCGGCACGTGGTTGCCCTCCCCTTCCGCCTCCCTGATCGCGTTGGTGGCTTCCAGCCCGTTCATCTCGGGCATCGAGACGTCCATCAGGATCATGCCCGGCCGCATCTCGGCATGCGCTTCGACGGCGAGCCGGCCGTTGCGGACGATCTCGAAACTGTAGGGCGTGTCGGAGAGTATCTGCGCGAAGACGAGCTGGTTAACCTCGTTGTCCTCGGCGACCAGAATGTCCAGCCTGCGGGATTGCCGCTCCGGATGCCCGGCCGGCGAAACGATGGCCGCGGGAGCGGCCTCCTCCGCGGCCGCGGGGCGGCGCGGCTCCTGCGCGACGGGAGCCTGTTCGGCTGGTCTGGCCGATGGGGCCGTGACGGCGATGTCGTCGTGATGCTGCTGTATGTGCGAGACGAGCGCTTCGAGGAGAGCGGAGGATCGCGCCGGCTTGATGAGCTGCGTGCCGATGCCGAGATCGCGGTTCTGCGCCAGGCTGAGCGACTGGTCGACGGAAGTCAGCATGATGATCGGCGTGTGAGCGAGCGCCGGCACGGTGCGCATGGCGGCAGCGACGTCGCTGCCGCTCACCCCCGGCATCTGGTAATCGAGCACCACGCAGTCGACCCGCACCCCGAGACGCGCCGTCTCCTTGAGCACGGCCAGTGCCTCGGGACCGCTCTCCGCGGCGCAGGCGTCGAAGCCCCAGGCGTTCATCTGCTCCATCAGGATCGCCCGGTTGACCGCATTGTCGTCGACGACGAGGACGCGCGCGCCGGTCACGTCGTGCGGCGTGGCCTTGCGCCTCGTCTCGGCCTCGCCGAGCGGCAGGAGGACGTCGAACCAGAAGGTGGATCCCTTGCCGAACTCGCTCTCCACGCCGATCTCCCCGCCCATGAGGGCGACGAGCCGCGAGGTGATCGCCAGCCCGAGGCCGGTGCCTTCGTGGCGGCGAGTGGAGCTGGCGTCCACCTGGCTGAACTTTTCGAACACGTGGTCGAGCTTATCCGCGGGGATGCCGATGCCGGTATCGGTCACCTTGAAGCGCAGCTTGACACTCTCGTCCTGGGCTTCGCCCGAGACGTCGACCAGCACGTGGCCCGAGTCGGTGAACTTGACAGCGTTGCCGACGAGGTTCGTCACGATTTGGCGCAGGCGGCCCGCATCGCCGACGACCGTGCGCGGCAGTTCCGGATCGACCCGTACGATGAGCTCGAGGTCCTTCTCCTTGGCGCGGGTGGCCATGAGGGTCGCGACATCCTCGACGGATTCGCCGAGATGGAACGGCGCGGGATCGAGCACGAGCTGCCCGGCGTCGATCTTGGAGAAGTCGAGGATGTCGTTGATGATCGTGAGGAGCGCGTTGCCCGACTTCACGATGATGTCGGTGAACGTCTTCTGCTTCTGGTTCAGCTCCGTCTTTGCCAGGAGTTCCGCCATGCCCAGCACGCCGTTCATGGGTGTGCGGATCTCGTGGCTCATGTTGGCGAGGAATTCCGACTTGGCTCGATCGGCGAGAACGGCGCGCTGTTCGGCGGCGCGGAGTTCCTCCTCCCGCCGCTTCATCTCCGTGACGTCGGAACTCGAGCCGATCAGGTAGAGCGATCCGTCGGACGCCGTCATCAGCCCCTTGCGGGCGATCTGGTGCCGGATGCTGCCGTCGGCGGCGGTCGCCACTTCCTGGATCTCGAGGAGTTCGCCGCTCTCCAGGACCTTGCGGTCGCTTTCCATGAAGATCTCGCCGTCCGGTCCGAACACCTCGGCGTCGGTGTGGCCGATCGCGCTTTCCTTGGGGATGCCGGTCAGATCCGACCAGCCCTGGTTCACGTAGAGGATGCTGAGATCCGGGCGCTTGGCGTAGATCGCGACGGGCACGCTGTCGATGAGGCTGCGGAAGAGCTCATTGTCGCGCATGCTCTCCTTGAGGGCCGTCTCGCGCTCCTTGAGTTCGGTGATGTCGACCCGGACCCCGACGAACAGGCCGTCCTTCGTGCGCGTGTCGTAGACCTGAAACCAGCGTCCGTCGGCGTTCTTCCTTTCCGACACGTGTTGGTCGGTGTGATAGCGCTTGATGTATCCTTCGAGCCACGCTTCCGGGTCGGTGTTGTAGAGCGCGTCGAGTTCGGGATCGTCCGTGTGCCGGAAGTAGCCAACCTTTCTGCCTTCCTCGATGGCGGGGCGAAGCGGACAGCCGGGCTGCATGAGATGCGCGATCGCCGGAAGCGATTCATGGATGTTCCGGTTCGAAAGAACGAACCGGTCGTCCTTGTCGTAGATGACGACGCCTGCCGGCAGGGTTTCGAGAACGTGGGCAAGCTGGCTGCGCGCCTGTTCGGCCTCCCTCTGGCGCCGGCGGATCTCGGTGACGTCGAAGACGAAGCCGCTCACATAGGTGTTGCCGCTATCGGTGCTCACGAGATTCTTGCGCACCAGCCGCGAACGCCCGATGCCTCTGGACTCGAAATCCTCCTCCGTCTCGTAGGTCTCGCCGGTCTCCAGCACCCGCCGCTCGCTGGCTTCGAACAGTTCGGCTTCCTCGGGCGATGCAAGTTCTCCCACCGTCAGGCCGAGTACTTCGCCGGGCAGTCTGTCGAACATCGCGGCGAACGCCTTGTTGACGAAGACGAACCGCAAATCCTGGTCCTTGACGAAGATCGGGTCCTTGACCGCGTTGATCACGGCATCGGCGAGCCCCATGCGCTCGATGGCAACGTTGAGTGCGGCCTCGCGCTGCTTCATGTCGGTCACGTCGTAGTAGCAGACGAGACGCTTACCGCCCGAAAGCGAGGTCACCGAATAGATGAGGGTCGAACCGTCGGCGCGGTGGAACTCACGCGGCTCTACGTTACCCGCTCGAATCTCGGCGATACGCCGGCCGACATACTCCTCCCACCGCGACTCCGTCACGTCGTAGATGCCGTTATGGCGATTCACGTCCATGAGGGTGCGGAAATGGTCGCCCACCTTCACGGCATCCCGGTCGAGCTTCCACAGGTCGTAGAAGGCCTTGTTGATAATCTCCGCCTCGAGATTCGGATCGAGGAGAACGACACCCATGCGCAAGGTGTTCAGCGTGTGCTCGAAGTCCGCGACGAGATGTTCGGCGCGGCGGTTGGCTTCCGCGAGTTCTTCCTCGCGCCGCTTTATCTCGGTCACGTCGGTGCGGATCCCGACGCGATCGCCGGTCGCCGTCAGGCGGTCGCGGCGCAGCATCCAGCGGCCGTCAGGCGACTGGTAGAGTATCTCCTGATCGAGCTCCCCGCCGCGCGCCTCGACCTGTTCGCGGACCCATGCGTCTTCCCGTCCGCGCAGGCTCGGGACCGCGCCGGAATGCGCATATTCCGACAGGAGTTCCTCGAAGCTGCGGCCGAGCTTGGAGCCTTCCAGCACCGCGTATTCGCGCCGGAAGGCGTCATTGTAGACCCGAAGCCTGTCGTCCTTGTCCCAGAGAACGAAGCCGTCCGCCAGCGCGTCGATGCCGGCCTGCATCCGATCCCGCATGTCGGCATCGGAGGTGACGGTCTGCGACCCCGGAAGGACTTCCGACGCGCGTGCCTGCCCGGCCGCCTTCGCCATCAACGACGTCACGTTGCGCGCGGTGCCCTGATATCCGGCGAAGCGGCCTTCCGCGTCGAAACACGGGACGCCGGAGAGTTCGACGTATCGGCAGCCGGGGTGGCTCGCCTTCAGTTCGTCGATGAAGCTGCGGAAGGGCCGGCGGGTGTCGAGATCGGCAAGGTGCGAAGCCGCGAGCGGATCGTCCTGGGCCCGCATCGTCAGCGCCTGGATGCGCGACCGTCCGACAATGGACGATCGCTTTATGCCGGTATGGTCAATGCAAGCGTCGCCGACCCACGTCCAGCGATGGGCGGCATCAGTCTCCCAGAGCCAGTCGCTGCCGATCTCGACGAGCAGCGCGATCCGGTCCCGATCGGCACCCGACGGAAAACCGCCATCGCCGGGGCGCGGGTTCGCGGCGGTCCTTTCGTGCTCCTGGCTGGTCGGCGGCACATTCGCCTCCGCCGCCACCTCGCCCTTCTTCACCCGCTGCGCTCCATCCCCTTCACAGGTCAGTGATAGGAAAGGATGCCGCAGAAGCGTTAATGAGCGGCTAACCTTAATGGCTGGCCGCGGGAAATCCGGGTGTTCTCAACCGCCATTGACGTCAAAACGCAGCGGCTTGGCCGAATCGATCTTCGGGTTGTCTCGCAGCTCGGCCAGCACGTCCTGCGGGAAAGGCTCGTCGAGGTACAGCAGCGCGATGGCATCGCCGCCCGGCCGGTCGCGTCCGAGGTGGAAGTTGGCGATGTTGACGCCGTTGGCGCCGCAGATCGAGCCGAGCAGGCCGATGATGCCGGGGGCGTCGGCATTGGTGGTGTAGAGCATGTGCTGGCCTACTTCGGCGTCGAGATTGATGCCCTTGATCTGGATGAAACGCGGCTTGCCGTCGGAAAAGCAGGTGCCGGCGATGGAGCGCGTCATGTGCTCGGTTTTCACCGTCAGCTTGATGTAGCCGTCGAACACGCCCGACTTGTCGCGACGCACCTCCGACAGGATGATGCCGCGCTCCTTCACCATGATCGGCGCGGAGACCATGTTGACGTCGGAGACCTGCGGACGGATCAGGCCGGCGAGCGTGGCGCTGGTCAGCGCCTTCGTGTTCATCGACGCCGTCGAGCCGTCGAACAGGATCTCGACCTGCTTGATCGGGTCCTCGGTGACCTGCCCGACGAAAGCGCCGAGCACTTCCGCGAGCTTGACGAAGGGCTTGAGCCGCGGCGCTTCCTCCGCGTTGATGGAAGGCATGTTGATGGCGTTCGAAACGGCGCCCTTGATGAGGTAGTCCGACATCTGCTCGGCGACCTGCAGCGCGACATTCTCCTGCGCCTCCGAGGTGGAGGCGCCGAGATGCGGCGTGCACACGACATTCGGCATTCCGAACAGCGCGTTCTCGGTCGCCGGCTCCACCTCGAACACGTCGACGCCGGCGCCGGCGACCTTGCCCGACTTCAGCGCAGCCACGAGGTCGGCCTCCACGATCAGCCCGCCGCGGGCGCAGTTGATGATGCGAACGCCGTCCTTCATCTTCGCGATCGAGGCGGCGTTGATGATATTGCGGGTCTTGTCGGTCAGCGGCGTGTGCAGCGTGATGAAGTCGGCCCGTGCGAAGAGCTCGTCGAGCTCGACCTTCTCGATACCGAGTTCGGCCGCGCGGCTTTCCGACAGGAACGGATCGAAGCCGACGACGTGCATCTTGAGCCCGATGGCGCGCGTCGCCACGATGGAGCCGATGTTGCCGCAGCCGATCACGCCCAGCGTCTTGCCGGTGATCTCCACGCCCATGAACTTGTTCTTCTCCCACTTGCCGGCGTGGGTGGAGGCGTTGGCCTCGGGGATCTGGCGTGCCACGGCAAACATCAGCGCCACCGCATGCTCGGCGGTGGTGATGGAATTGCCGAAGGGCGTGTTCATCACGATGATGCCCTTGCGCGAGGCGGCCGGGATGTCGACGTTGTCGACCCCGATCCCGGCGCGGCCAATCACCTTGAGGTTTTCGGCCGCCGCGATCAGCTTTTCGGTGACCTTGGTCGCCGAGCGGATCGCGAGACCGTCATACTGCCCGATGATTTCGGCGAGCTTTTCCTTATCCTTGCCGACCTCCGGCAGGTAGTCGACCTCGACGCCGCGATCCTTGAAGATCTGCACGGCGGTCGTGGAAAGCGCATCGGAAACGAGAACGCGGGGTGCCATGGTGCCATTCCTTGGTGTTGCGGAGCCGAAGCCCCGTTGTTTGTCGAGCCCGCCCATGGGACGGAGGGTTGAAGGTCAGTCTCCCAGCGACATCGGCTTCTGCCCCGGGCCGTGAAGGCCGAACAGCCGGCGGACGGCTTCGAGCCAGAGGCCATAGGGACGACCGAGAATCAGCATCAGGAGGGCAAAGCCGAAGATGCCCTTCACGATGGCCATGCCTTCCGCGCCAGCCGCCGCCAGGATCGCGGCATAGATCGGAACCTGGAACGCCATCAGCGCGAACGCGTCGGCGAGAAGTCTCGGACGTCCGCCCTTCGAGCCGGCCTTCCCCACGAACCAGTCGCGCCAGAGCCCATAGGGTCGCGCCGTCAAAACCATGAGTGGAGCGCCGATAGTCCGCGAGACCATGACTTCCTGCCAGGACATGCCGGCCACGAACCGTTCGTTGAGGCCGCTTGCGACGGTGAAGAAGAGGACGAGCGCCAGCGTGTCGGCGACGAAGCTCCTGACGCCGGGAGAGAGGATCATCTTGCCGGCACCCGTCCCGAGCGAAGCCCCGCTACGCCGCCGCCTTGAGCGCGGCTTTCTGCGTTGCAAAAGCCCAGTCGAGCCAGGGGAGCAGCGCCTCGAGGTCGGCCGTCTCGACGGTCGCGCCCGCCCAGATACGCAGACCTGGAGGCGCGTCGCGGTAGGCGCCGATGTCGTAGGCCGCGCCTTCCTTGTCGAGCACAGCCGCGAGGTTCTTGGCGAAGGTGGCCTGAGCGTCGCCGTCGAGCGCCGCGATATCGGGGTCGACGATCGACAGGCAGACCGAGGTATTGGACCGCGTCGCGGGATCGACCGCGAGGTGGCCGAGCCAGGACGACGCTTGGACGAAACGGTCGAGCACGGCGAAGTTGGCGTCGGCGCGGGCGACCAGTCCGTCGAGCCCGCCGACGGACTTCGCCCATTCGAGCGCGTCGATGTAGTCTTCCACGCAGAGCATGGAGGGCGTGTTGATCGTCTCGCCCTTGAAGATGCCCTCGATCAGCTTGCCGCCCGAGGTGAGGCGGAAGATCTTCGGCAGCGGCCAGGCCGGCTTATAGCTTTCAAGCCGTTCGACTGCGCGGGGCGACAGGATGAGCATTCCGTGCGCACCCTCGCCGCCCAAGACCTTCTGCCAGGAGAAGGTAACGACGTCGAGCTTGGAGAAGTCGAGGCGCTGGGCGAAGGCCGCCGAGGTGGCGTCGCAGATCGTCAGGCCCTTGCGGTCGGCGGGAATGAAGTCGCCGTTCGGCACGCGGACGCCCGAGGTCGTGCCGTTCCAGGTGAACACCACGTCGCGGTCGAAGTCGATGGTCGACAGGTCCGGCAGTTCGCCATACGGCGCCTCGATGATCCGAGCGTCCGTCAGCTTCAGTTGCTTGACGACGTCGGTGACCCAGCCGGCGCCGAAACTCTCCCAGGCGACCATGTCGACGCCACGCTCGCCGAGCAGCGACCAGAGCGCCATCTCGACCGCGCCGGTGTCGGAGGCGGGCACGATACCGATGCGGTAGCCGGCGGGAACGTGGAGGATTTCGCGGGTGAGTTCGATGGCCCGTTCGAGCCGGGCCTTGCCGACCTTGGCACGGTGCGAGCGGCCGAGCGGCGCGTCCTTCAACGCCTGCGGCGACCAGCCGGGACGTTTTGCGCAGGGACCTGAGGAAAAATTGGGGGATTCCGGACGGAGTCCGGGCTTGGAAATCGTCATCGTGGTCTATCCTTCCAGATAGTAAGCCCGCTCGTTGGGGAGGGGTGGCCCACGGACGGCGATATTCCTTTCGCCCCCGCGGCGTCAAGGGCAAAGTTCTCGTCGCGGGAAGGACAGCGGCAGGCCGCTCCGTAGCCGGCGAAACGAAAAACGGCGGCCGAGGCCGCCGAGATTTCGTTTCTGTGAAGTTTGCAACTACTACCAGAGGTCGTAGCGCAGGCCGACCTTGACCTGGTGAATGTCCACGCCTTCGCGCACCACCGGCAGACCGTTGCTGATCTCGGAGTATTCGAGATCGGGCGCCGAGAGGAACTGGTAGCCGACGTCCAGCGAGAGGTTGTTGGTCAGCCGGTAGGCCGCGCCGGCGTTCAGCGTATAGGCGAAGCTGAACTGGTTCTTGTCGTCGGTGAGCGCAATGTCCAGCACGTTGGGATCGACGAAGTTCTGATAGTACCCCTGCTCGCGCTGGGAGTAGACGAACCCGACACCGGCGCCGATGTAGGGCGTCAGGCCGACGAACGTGCCGAGGTCGACATAGGCATTGGCCATGCCGGTCCAGGCCTGGTTGTCGACGCCGACGGTCGTCGTGCTGACGCCGGGATTGCTGAAGGAGAGGTTCTGGTCGTTCTTGGACAGGAAGCCGAAATTGACGTCGGTCCGGAAGTAGTCAGACCAGTGGTAGCCGAAGCCTACTGAGCCGCCGAGCGCGGTGTGCGACTCGTCCCAGGACGGATTCGCGATCGTCGGCCCGCCATAGTCCAGGTTCCGGAACGGATTGTCGGTGTTGTAGGTGAGATCGCCGCGCAGATACCAGCCCGAGCCGACCTCGACCGGAACGACTTCAGGTGCTTCCTCGACGTAGATCGGCGGATCGTAGTCGGCGGCCAGCGCGTGGGCGACAGGCCACCCTGCCAACGCGAAGGTCGAAAGCACGATTCTGGACAGGATTCTCATCGCCTCACTCCGGATGTTTCCGCCGGGCCCGCAATACTGGCGCGCGCCGTTTCATGAGGCATTGTTAACCATATTGGTTAAACGCGGGTTAAGCATGGCGTCGGCTCGCCGCCAGCGAAATCAATTACTTGCCACCGAATGCCCGATCAAAACGAAAGGCCGCCCGGACGAGCCGGACGGCCTTGTTCAAGATCGGATGATCGTCGAATTTTACTTGTAGACAGGCAGGATCGGCTCGGGCTCGTAGGCGATCTGCTGGGGAGCGGCACAGTTCGGGTTGCCGCCGCCGAAGGACCAGCGCAGACCCGCCCTCACCTCGTGCGCGTCGATGCCCCGGTCGAAGCCGGGTCCGACGCCAATCGAGGTGCCGCCGGGCGTGAATTCCTCGAACATCCGTCCGCCTTCGATACGGGTGTAGCGGTATCCGACGTCGGCCTGCAGGTTGCTCGTCAGGCAGTAGGAGGCGCCCGCCATGAGCGACCACGCGAAGCGCCAGTCCTTGGCGCCCTTGTGAGTGATGGTGCCGCCATTGACCGTGTTGCGAAGGTCGTCCCACTTCAGATGCGCGCCGCCGATACCGGCGCCGACGTAAGGCGTCACGCCGTGATAGGTGCCGAGATCGGCATAGGCGTTGGCCATCAGCAGGATCGCCGAGTAGCTGGTCTGGTCGACCGAGGTACAGGTCGTCCCGCCGCAGGTGCCGATGGTCGTTCCCTCGAAATCCGACTTGGCCCAGTAGTCGATCGTCGTGTCGACGCGCAGATACCGGGTCGCCTGGTAGCCCACGCCGCCGCCGAAGGACCATGCTCCGTCGAGATCGCCGTCGAGGCTGCCGGTGCCGGGCGTCGGCGTGCAGCAACCGTAGGTGATGTAGTCGGAGCCCTTGAACTTGGACCAATGATAATCGATGTCGCCGCGAATGTACCAGGCGCCATGGTCGACCTGCTCGTAGACCACCGGCGGCGGGACTTCCACGATCGGCGGCTCGTAGAGATCCGCTGCGTGCAGTGTGGACGCGCTCAAGAGGAACAGCGCGCCGGTCATCAGCCTGGCTGACATCAGCATGAGGACTATCCTTGCAATTCCCCGGACATGATTCCCTGCCGGGTCCGTTAAACTCGCGAGGATAATGGAAGGGAAAAGTTAAAGCCGGCTTAACCGTGTTCGTTTACCAGTGAGCATCGGCTAAAACACAAAT
Organism: Aquibium oceanicum; assembly: GCF_001889605.1. Classification (NCBI taxonomy): domain Bacteria; kingdom Pseudomonadati; phylum Pseudomonadota; class Alphaproteobacteria; order Hyphomicrobiales; family Phyllobacteriaceae; genus Aquibium; species Aquibium oceanicum. The sequence goes on from NZ_CP018171.1 coordinate 4,887,331, forward strand.
GGCTCACCGAAATGCGGCGTCGTGGTGGAGCTGAATTTTCAGGAAGCGAGGCGTGCTCAGGCGGCGGTCTTGATACTTCCGATCACGCCGACCAGGTCGTTGACTACCTTTTCGACCAGCCCGGGATCGTCTCCCTCGGCCATCACGCGGATCAGCGGCTCCGTGCCGGAGGGACGAATCACCAGACGCCCCTGCTTGCCGAGACGGCTGCGGGCCTCGTCGATCATGGCGCGCACCGGATCGCTCTCCAGCGGGCGGCCGCCATCGAAGCGCACGTTCTTCAAGACCTGCGGAACGGGTTCGAACTTGCGGCAGACCTCGCTCGCCGGACGGTTCGAACGCTTGATGCAGGCAAGCACTTGCAAGGCAGAGACCAGCCCGTCACCAGTGGTGGCGAAGTCGGAGAGCACGATATGCCCGGACTGCTCGCCGCCGACGTTGAAGCCATGGGCGCGCATGTGTTCGACGACGTAGCGGTCGCCGACCTTCGTGCGCTGGAGGGTCAGGCCGAGATCGCCCAGATGGCGCTCCAGCCCGAGGTTCGACATCACCGTTGCGACAACGCCGCCGCCGGCGAGCCGGCCCGCCTGGTGCCAGGATTCCGCGATCACGGCCATGATCTGGTCGCCGTCGACGATCTCGCCGTTCTCGTCGGCGATGATCATCCGGTCCGCGTCACCGTCGAGCGCGATCCCGATGTCGGCCCGCACCTCGCGCACCTTCTCGCAAAGGCTGGCAGGGCTGGTCGATCCACACGCGTCGTTGATGTTGAAGCCGTTCGGCTCGTCGTGAATGGCAAAGACTTCCGCACCGAGTTCCCAAAGCGCTGCCGGCGCAACCTTGTAGGCGGCACCGTTGGCGCAGTCGATGACAATGCGCATGCCGGCGAGCGACATGGAGCGCGGCAGCGTGCGCTTGGCAAACTCGATATAGCGGTCGTGGACGCCGTCGATGCGCTTTGCGCGGCCGAGCCCTTCCGAACTCGCCAGTTCCGCCCCGAGATCCTTGTCGAGCATCCCCTCGATGCGCGTTTCGATCTCGTCGGAAAGCTTGTAGCCGTCAGGCCCGAAGAGCTTGATGCCGTTGTCGTAGAAGGCGTTGTGGGAAGCCGAGATCATCACGCCGATGTCGGCGCGCAGCGACCGCGACAGCATGGCGACGGCCGGCGTCGGCACCGGTCCGAGCAGGAACACGTCCATGCCGGCGGCGCAGAAGCCCGCGACCATGGCGTTCTCGATCATGTAGCCCGAGAGCCGCGTATCCTTGCCGATCACCACGCGGTGCCGGTGCTTGCCGCGCTGGAAGGAGAGGCCGGCTGCCATGCCGACCTTCATCGCCACCTCGGCGGTCATCGGAAAGGTATTGGCCCGTCCCCGGATACCATCCGTACCGAAATACTGCTTTGCCATTCCTGTCGGTTTCCCCACCGCTTCTTCCGGCCCCACGAATCGGTGTGCCATAGAGCGGTTTGCTAGCGGAATCACAATATGTGAGACTGTGTAACCGAAGATTCAGCTTCCGAGCATAGACCGGACCAAATTGACGGCCGGTTAACGCAGCGACGAAATCCACTCGCGCAAAAGTTTCACCGCATCGTGGTCGGCGAGCACGCGGCCCAGTTCCGGCATCATCACGCCAGGCTCGGTGCTTTCGACGCGATGGATCAGGATCGATCCGTCCGGATCGCCCGGCTTCACGTCGAACGCGCGGTCGCCCGAACCCCGCCCCGCGGCGACCGGCCGCTTGCCGATGCCGAGCGCAACCGGATCACGTTCGCCAAACGTGAGGAAGAGGCCCGAATTGCTGGCAGGACCTTCCCGGCGGTGGCAGTGGGCGCAATTGACGTCCAGCCAGGCACGCGCGCGAGCCTCCAGGGGCGCCATTTCGTCGCGCGAGTCGGGCACCGCAGGAGCGTCCTCGGGAGCAGGCGCTCCCGCGAGTGCGCCGGCGTCGCTCCAGAAGGCGAGCTGGTTGTGAGCCCCCTCGGGATAGTCGTAGTCGCGGTTGAGGTTGCGCGCCTTGGGCCCGAGCGGCGAGATCTCGCCCGACAGGGCATGGCAGCCCTTGCATTGGTTCTTGTTCGGCACCGAATATGTGAAGGAGACCGGATCCTTCCCGATGCCGGAGAGCGTGACCGGTACTTTCGCGCCGGCGATCTTGAGGACCGCGTCCGCCTGGTCTTCGTTCCAAAGATAGGCCCAGGCCTGCCATCCGTCCTCGTGGCGCAGGAGAACCCGAGTCTCGATCAGCCGGACGTTCTCGTCAGGTGCGTCGAGGTTGGCGGGAAAGGCGAACGTCTTGATCAGCGCCGAACCGACGGGAAAGGCGAATGCCTCCGTTGCGTCATAGGCTGCGGCTTTTCCGGCCGGAACATAGACGAAGCGATGTTTGCGCGCGTGGTCGGAGAAGAGCGGCGTGTTGAGATCGTAGGGGATGACGCCGTCGACGGGAGCCTGCGCGCGGGCATCGGAGAAGAACCCGAAGCCGGACAGGAGCTGCGGCGGCCTGTCCGCCGTGATCGCCTCGTCCGACACCGCATGGCTAGGGCTTGTGAAGCCTAGGAAGGCGGCGAGCGCGGCGGCGACCCCGAGGATGGTCCGGCTGACGAATGGCATCCGTTGACGGCTCACGCACCGCCGTCCTGAGGCAGCTTCACCGGTTCCGGTTCGGGCAGGGAGCCGGCATGGGCGGCGATGTCGGTAGACGGCCACCAGCCCCAGGGCAGAAGCAGCTGCGAGATCATCTTGAGATTGACGAAGGTCGTTCCCTCGGCCTCATCGACATAGACGCCGTTCTCGCTCGCGGTCCAGGAAAAGTACTCGGGAATCGTCGTGACGCCATCCCAGACGATGTCCGGTACGGGCGTTCCCGAGACGTCTGAAATGGTCTTGCCGACCTCGCCGTCGGGCTCGAACCCGCCCTCGCCATAGGAATTGTCGTGAACGTAGACGCCTCGCGGCACGAAGACGTAGTTCTCGTCCTCGTAGTCGTTCGGATAGGCCGCGATGAGGACATGCGCGGTCGCGTTTCCGTCGAGCTTGTTGTCGAAGACGTGGACGTTGCGGTTGGCCATGACCATGATGCCCATGCCCTTCGGCACGATGGCGACAATGTTGCCTTCCGGCGCGAAGTTGGGCGTGTCGTTGTCCACCACCTCGTTGTCGAAGACCCGGATGTCGTGGCCGCCCTGTACCGGCAGATTGGGGAGGTCGAAGACCAGGATGCCACCGGTGTTGTGGGTCGCGACATTGCCGTGGACGTCGGCCCGGAAGGAGTTCTCGATCTCGATGCCGGCGACGTTGTATTCGGCGAGGCTGTTGCGAACGATGATGTTCTCGCTCTGGCCGACATAGATACCGGCGTCGGATGCACCGCGCACGGTGACACCATCTATCAGCACGTTCTTCGACGAGACCGGATAGACGCCGTAGGCGCCGTTCTCCGCCTTGGGGCCGCCGGTCCACTCCACGCGCAGGTTGCGGAAGGTGATCTGGTCGGAGCCCTTCGACTTGACGCCGTCGCCCTTGCTGTCCTCGACCGCGAAATCCTCCAGCACCACGCGGTCGGACGTCACCAGCAATCCCTCGCCCGAACCGGTCTGCCCCTTGAAGGAGAGCACCGTCCGGTCGGTGCCCGCGCCGCGGACCGTGACGTCGTCGACGTCGAGGGAGAGCCCGTCGGTGAGTTCGTAGCGGCCTTCCGCTATCATCACCGTATCGCCGGGCTGGGCCATGATCAGCGCCTCGAGCAGCTTCTCGCTGGCGCCTTCCCCCGGCTCCACCGTGATTTCGGCCGCGAACGCCCCACCCCAAAGACTGAAGGTCAGCGCGGCAGCGAACCCGATCGGCTTCGTTGCTTGCAGGAACATTGGACGGGCTTGCATCATGCTGTTCCACTCCCGGATGAAAGCTTGACGATGCCGCCGATCCGGTGCCAAGTCAACAAAGATGAAAGAGTTTCATTTTTCAGGCTCGCGATGTTGAACGGCGGCGCAACAGCGGCGGACACTCCGCCCAAGCCCCGGCAGAAGCGCTCCCTGCGCACCGAGGCGGCGCTCCTGGCCTCGACCGAGGCGCTGGCGGCCGCGGAGGGCGAGGCGGCGGTGACGACGTCGCGCATCGCGGCCGAAACCGGCGTCGCCGTCGGCACGATCTATCGCTACTTCGCCGACCGGGACGCACTGCTCTTGGCAGCCTACGATGCGACCGTCCTTCGGATCGTCGAGGCGTGCGGCGCGGCACTCGCAGACCTCGACCCGGCCATCGGCGTTGAGGCCGCCGCGCGGCACCTGCTCGCCGTCTATCTCGCCGCCGCGCGAGCAATTCCCGGCCACGCCGCGCTGCTGCGCGCCATGCGGCGCATCCGTTCGGTCGAACAGGACGACGACAGGAACCGCAACCGCATCGCGGACGGGCTGCTGGCACCGTTCCTCGAACGCTTCGGGATGGATGCGGCCGGCGATCAGGAAGCGCTGCACTTTCTCAACGTGCTTCTCAGCACACTCGTCGACCTCTATCTCATCGCCGACGACGACGCCGCGCGCCAGACGATCCACGGGCATATCGAGGCCCACATGCTGCTGGCGCTGTCGCGCCTGATGCCGGGCCGCTGAAGAATGGAACTTGCCGCCGCTCAGCGCGCCATGGCGTGGTATTCGTCGTTCGGTCGCATGTCGACCGCGGCCGCCACCCGGTTCGACATGTTGAAGAAGGCAGCGGTGGACGCGATGTCCCAGATGTCGCGGTCCGTGAAGCCGGCCACGCGCAGCGCGGCGCGGTCGGCCTCCACCATCTTGTCGGGGCTCTCGGTGAGCTTCACGGCGAAGTCGAGCATCGCCTTCTGGCGCGGCGAGAGATCGGCGGCGCGGAAGTTCATCGCCATCATCTCTCCGAGCTTCGGATCGCCGGAGAGTTGCCGCACCGCCGCCCCGTGTGCGGTCAGGCAGTAGTAGCAGTGGTTCACCGACGAGACGGCGACCGCGATCATCTCGCGCTCGAGCTTCGACAGCCCTGATTCGCCGAGCATCAGGTCGTTGTACATGTCTGTGAAGGCGCGCAGCTTCTTTTCATCGAACGCATAGGCGAGGAGAACGTTGGGGATCATGCCAAGCTTCTCCTCGCACTTGGCGAAATAGGCCTTCGTCCCTTCCCCGAGGTTGGCGGCCGGCTGCAGATCGAGCGCCGTGGTCTTCCTGTTCATGTCCGTCATCTTCGCTTCATCCCTGCATATCATTTTGCCAAGGCGGCGCGCCGCCAGGGTCGCATTCACGACTTTGTCTGTTACGATAGCCAAAAGAAATGCCCGGAGGAAATGCAATGGCGGCGCATGACGGCGGCGGCACTGGCGCCGACCACGAACCCACCATGGGCGAAGCCGGCACGATCGACGGCTTCGCGGGCTTGCTGTTCTCGCGGGCTTCGCGCGAGGACGTCTCGGCCTATGACCCGGCCATGCTCAAGCGCGCAGCCGAACTCGCCCGCAAGGCTGTCGAACGGCACCACAAGGGCGAGAGCATCGTCGCGATCGAACAGCAGTCCGGCGTCGAGCGAGCGGATCGGCCGGTGACGGTCATTACCGTCGTCAACGACAATATGCCCTTCCTGTTCGATTCGATCATGGGTGAGATCGGCGACGGCGGCGTGGCGCCGCTGCTGGTGACCCATCCCGTCATCTACGTGACGCATGATTCGCAAGGGGTTCGTTCGATCGAGGGCGAAGCCGATGCCCGGGCTGACAGCGATCGCCTGAGCGTCATCCATGTACACGTCTCGCCCATGAGCGAGGCGCAGGCGCAGGATCTCGAGACCCGCATCGGCCGCGTCCTGACCCAGGTCCGCGCCGCGGTCCGCGACTGGAAGCCCATGCTCGCGCGACTGGAGCATACGATCTCCGACTACCGCTACATGCCGGTCCCGCTCGACCGGGGCGCCGTGACCGAGGCGGTCGCGTTCCTCGAATGGCTGCGCGACGACAACTTCACCTTCCTCGGCATGCGCGACTACAGCTACACCGACCAGGGCGAGAGCGGGACGCTGGAACGGACCGACCAGCGCGGACTCGGCATTCTTTCCGATCCCAACCTGCTCGTCCTGCGCGGCAACACCCAGACCTCCGTGACCACGCCGGAGATCTTGGAATTCCTCAACGGTCCCGAACCGCTCATCGTCACCAAGGCGAACGCCCGCTCGCTGGTCCACCGCCGGGCCTATCTCGACTATGTCGGCGCCAAGACTTTCGATTCCGACGGAAAACTGACGGGCGAACTGCGCATCGTGGGGCTGTTCACCTCGACCGCCTACACGCGCTCGATCCTGAAGATCCCCTACCTGCGCTCCAAGGCGGAGGCCGTCATCGCCGCGTCCGGCTTCGACAAGAACGACCATTCCGGCAAGGCGCTCATCAACGTGCTGGAATCCTATCCGCGCGACGAACTCTTCCAGATGGACACGGACCTGTTGCGCCAGCACGCCATGACGGTTCTGGCGCTCGGCGAACGGCCGCGCGTCAGGGTGCTGCTACGCGTCGACCAGTTCGACCGCTTCGTCTCGATCATCGTGTTCGTGCCGCGCGATCGCTACGATTCCCGCGTCCGCGCCGAGATCGGGGAGTATCTGAAGAACATATACGAAGGCCGGCTTTCGGCCTATTACCCGGCCTTCCCGGAAGGATCGCTGGCGCGCGTGCATTTCATCATCGGGCGATCGGGGGGCAAGACGCCGCAGATCCCGGCGGCCACGATCGAGGCCGAAATCCGCAACATCGTCCGTACCTGGGACGACGTCCTGCGCGAAGCCGCGGTCGAGACCGGCGCCGACGCGCGTTTCGCGGCGATCGCGCAGCGCTTTCCCGACACCTATCGCAACAGCTTCACGCCCCTGGAGGCCCTGACGGACGCGGGCCGCATCTGGGCCCTGTCGGCGGCCAACCCGATCGCCATCGACTTCTACCGCCACGCCGACCAGCCGCCGGAGCAGGTCGCCCTGAAGATCTTCCATCACGGAGCGGCCGTCTCGCTCTCGCAGCGCGTGCCGCTGCTGGAAAACATGGGCTTCCGCGTCATCAGCGAGCGCACCTTCGAGATCGGGGCCGGGGATGGCGGCAAGGTCTTCATCCACGACATGGAACTCGAAAGCGCTTACGCGAAGCCGGTGAACCTCTCCACCGACGGCGCCCTCTTCGAGGACGTCTTCCTCGCGGTGTGGAACCGCACCGCCGACAATGACGGTTACAACGGGCTCGTTCAGACGGCCGGGCTCCGCTCGCGCGAGATCATCATCCTGCGCGCCTACGGCCGCTACCTCCAGCAGGCAGGCATTCCGCAGAGCCAGGATTTCATCGCAGCGGTGCTGAACCGGTATCCGGAGATCGCGGCCGACCTCTTCCGGCTGTTCACCGTCCGCTTCGACCCCTCCGTCCCGCACGGGACCTCGGCGCACGACCAGCAGGAAATCGCAGGCAGGATCGAGGCGGCTCTGGACGACGTGCCGGTTCTCGACGAGGACACGATCATCCGCCGCATCCTGAACCTGATCCAGTCGACGCTGCGCACGAACAGCTTCAAGCCGCCGGAGACCGGGAAGACCCCCTCGCTCGCCTTCAAGCTCGATTCGCGGCAGCTCGCTGGGCTGCCCGATCCGAAGCCCTGGCGCGAGATCTTCGTCTACGGGCCGGAGGTGGAAGGCGTACACCTGCGCTTCGGTCCGGTGGCGCGAGGCGGGCTGCGCTGGTCGGACAGGGCACAGGATTACCGCACCGAGGTGCTCGGTCTCGTCAAGGCGCAGCAGGTGAAGAACGCCGTCATCGTGCCGGTTGGCGCCAAGGGCGGCTTCTTCCCCAAGCAGTTGCCGCAGGGCGGCACGCGCGACGAGGTCTTCCAGGCCGGCAAGGCGGCATACGTCAACTTCGTCTCCAGCCTGCTTTCGATCACCGACAATCTCAAGGGCGACGGCGTGGTTCCGCCCGAAGGCGTGGTGCGGCACGACGGCGATGATCCATACTTCGTCGTCGCGGCCGACAAGGGCACGGCGACCTTCTCCGACACCGCCAACGAGATCAGTCAGGCGCACGATTTCTGGCTAGACGACGCCTTCGCCTCGGGCGGGTCGGCTGGCTACGATCACAAGAAGATGGGCATCACCGCGCGCGGCGCCTGGGAGGCGGTGAAGCGCCACTTCCGCGAGATGAACCGCGACATCCAGACCGAACCCTTCACGGTGGTCGGCGTCGGCGACATGTCGGGCGACGTCTTCGGCAACGGCATGCTCTTGTCGAAGGAGATCCGCCTCATCGCCGCCTTCGACCACCGCGACATATTCATCGATCCGGATCCCGATCCGGCGGCTTCCTTCGCGGAACGTGAGCGCATGTTCGCCCTGCCCCGGTCCAGCTGGCAGGATTACGACCGGTCGACGATCTCGGCCGGCGGCGGCATTTTCCCGCGGTCGCAGAAGGCGATCACCCTGTCGCAGGCCGCCGCTAGCGCGATCGGCATGACAAAGACGGTGGCCTCGCCGACCGAGATCATGAACGCCATCCTGAAGGCGCCCGCGGACCTCCTTTGGTTCGGCGGCATCGGCACCTATGTGCGCGCGACCTCGGAGTCCAATCCGGAGGTCGGCGACCGCGCCAACGACGCGATCCGCGTCACCGCGCCCGAGATCGGCGCCAAGGTGGTGGGCGAAGGCGCCAATCTCGGCATGACCCAGCGCGCCCGCATCGAATACGGCTTGCATGGCGGACGCTGCAATTCCGATGCCATCGACAATTCGGGCGGCGTCAATTCCTCCGACGTCGAGGTCAACATCAAGATTGCGCTCGCCGCCGCCATGCGAAGCGGCAAGCTGACCAGGCCCGACCGTAACGCGTTCCTGGCCGAGATGACCGGCGAGGTCGGCGACCTCGTCCTGCGCAACAACTACGACCAGACGCTGGCCATCTCGCTGTCGCAGCTGCGCGGAATGGCCGACCTGCCGCACCAGCAGCGCTTCATGGCGGCGCTGGAGGCGAGCGGCGATCTCGACCGGATCGTCGAGACCCTGCCGAGCGACGCGGCCCTCGCCGACCGAGCGGCGCGCGGCGAACCGCTGACGCGCGCCGAGATCGGCGTGCTGCTTGCCTACGCCAAGATCGTGCTCTTCACCGACATCGTCGAAAGCGACCTGCCCGACGAGAAGTATTTCGACGAGGACCTGCTGTCCTATTTCCCCGACAGGATGGCGCAGGAATACCGCCCCGAAATCGAGGGGCACCGGCTGCGGCGCGAAATCATCGCCACGCAGCTGGCCAACGACGTCATCAACCGCGGCGGGCCGTCCTTCGTGAACCGCCTGCAGGACGTCACCGCCTGCCCCGCCTCCGAGGTCGTCGCGGCCTTCTCCGTGGTGCGGGACGGCTTCGAGCTGCCGGCGCTTTTCGCCGAGATCGACGCGCTCGACACCAAGGTCGACGGGATGGCGCAGCTCGGTTTCTACCAGTCGGTCGTGCGGCTGATCTATGCCGCCTCCTACTGGGACCTGAAGAATGCCGACCGGGACGTCCCGGTCAGCGGCAGGATCGACGAGCTTCACCGTGCGCGAAGGGCGCTGGAGCCCAGGCTGGCGGAGATGCTGCCGGCGTTCCTGAAGGAACGGCTGGACGAGCGGCAGACCCGCTTCGTCGAGGCAGGCGCGCCGTCGGGACTGGCAGGGAAGCTCGCCTTCCTGCATGTCGCGGAACTCATTCCCGACATCGACCTCGTCGCCAGCCACGCTGCGGCGGACCTGATCGCCGCCGCCGGGATCTACCTGCGGATCAGCGAGGCCTTCCGCATCGGCCGTATCGAGGAAGCCGCCCGTGCGGTGGTTCCGGCCGACTACTACGACGGGCTGGCGCTTTCCCGCGCGAACGACATGATCGGCGCCGCTCGGCGCGGGATGGCGGTCGCGGTGCTGAGCGGGTATGGAAACGAGGAGGATCCGGTCGCGGCCTGGATCGAAGCCGGCGGACAGCGGCTCGCGCGTGCACGCGACCGGCTCCAGGCACTCACGGAGGGCGGCGACATCAGCGTGTCGCGCCTCACAGTGGCGGCGGGCATCATGGCGGATCTCGCCGGTTAGCGAACGAGCCCGGCAGGGCGGAGGGCGGAAATGGCTGAGGGGACGGGCGAGCGGGCATCGCGGCGCGGCATCTGGGGCTGGATGCTCTTCGATTGGGCGCAACAGCCCTTTCACACCCTGATTATCACCTTCGTCTTCGCGCCCTACTTCGCGGCGGCCGTCGCACCCGACGCGGCACGCGGACAGGAGCTCTGGGGCTATGCCACTGGCATCGGCGGCCTTCTGATTGCACTCTCCTCGCCCGTGCTCGGCGCCATCGCCGACGCGGCGGGGCCACGTAAACCGTGGATCGTCGCCTTCTCCATCCTCGGCGTCGTGGGCTGCTGGATGCTCTGGTTCGCGGTGCCCGGCGCGGAGAACATGGCGATGGTGCTGTTCTTCATCGCGCTCGCTGTCTTCGGCATGGAGTTCGCGGCCGTCTTCAACAACGCCATGATGCCGACGCTCGTGCCCCGTTCGGAACTCGGACGGCTATCCGGCTCCGCCTGGGGGCTGGGTTACGCCGGCGGCCTGATCTCGCTGGTGATCGTGCTCGGCCTGATGTCGGCCTCGCCAGAAACCGGCCGCACCCTGCTCGGCCTCGACCCGATCCTTGGGCTCGATCCGGCGATGCGCGAGGGCGACCGCGCCGCCGGGCCGTTCACGGCGATCTGGTACGTCGTCTTCGTCCTGCCGATGTTCCTCTTCACGCCCGACGTCGCCCGGCGCGCCTCGGCGAAGGGCATGGTGAGCCGGGGTCTCAGGCGTCTCGGCGACACCTTGAAACGGCTTCCCTCGGAGCGCAGCTATTTCAGCTTCCTCATGTCCTCGATGTTCTACCGCGACGCCCTCAACGCGCTCTATGCCTTCGGCGGCATCTATGCCGCCGGCGTGCTCGGCTGGTCGATCATCCAGATCGGCATCTTCGGTATCCTCGCCAACCTGACGGGCGCGGTCGGCGCCTGGTACGGCGGCATCCTGGACCAGCGCTACGGCCCGCGCTTCGTCGTCGCGATCTCCGCCACCCTGCTCGCGCTCTGCTGCCTTCTCGTCATCTCCACGACGGATACGGAGGTGCTTTTCGTGACAGTGGCCGCCGCGGGCGAGACCTCGGGCATTCCCGACATCGTCTTCTACTGTGCCGGCGCGCTGATCGGCGCCGCGGGCGGATCGCTGCAGGCCGCTTCGCGCACCCTGCTGGTCGATCAGGTGGACAAGGAGCGGGTGACGGAAGCCTTCGGCCTCTACGCCCTTTCCGGCAAGGCGACGACCTTCATCGGCCCGTTCGCCGTGGCGCTCGCCACCGGTTTCTTCGCCTCGGAAGCCTTCGGTTTCTCCGCCCAGGACGCCCAGCGCCTCGGCGTCACGCCGATCATCCTTTTGTTCGTGATCGGGCTGGTGCTTCTGCCGATGGTGAGGTCGCGCGACTATCAGGTGTCGAACAAGGCGTGAGTTTCCTCAGTGCCTGAAATGCCGCATCCCGGTGAACACCATGGCGATGCCGTGCGCGTCCGCTGCGGCGATGACCTCGTCGTCGCGCATCGAGCCGCCCGGCTGGATGACGGCGGTGGCGCCGGCCTCGACGGCCGATACGAGCCCGTCGGCGAAGGGGAAGAAGGCGTCGGAGGCAACGACCGAGCCTGACGTTCCCGGCTGTTCCAGGCCGGCGGCCACTGCGGCGTCCTGTGCCTTGCGCGCGGCGATGCGGGAGGAATCGACACGGCTCATCTGCCCGGCCCCGATGCCCACTGTTGCGCCGTCCCTCACATAGACGATGGCGTTCGACTTGACGTGCTTGGCCACCCTGAACGCGAACTTCAGGTCGGCCAGTTCCGCCTCGCTCGGCGCGCGCTTCGTGACGACCTTCAGGTCGAGATCGTCGACGACGCCGTTGTCGCGCGACTGGACGAGCAGTCCGCCGGACACCGTCTTGGCGGTGAGCCCCGCCGCCCGCGGGTCGGGCAGGCCGTCGGTGACAAGCAGCCGCAGGTTCTTCTTCGCTGCGATGATCGCCTCCGCCTCCGGGCTTGCGCCCGGCGCGATGATCACCTCGGTGAAGACCTTGGCGATCTCCTCGGCCGCCTCCGCATCGAGCGGCTGGTTCAGCGCCACGATCCCGCCGAAGGCGGAGACCGGATCGCAGGCGAGCGCCTTCAGGTAGGCGTCCTTCAGGCTCGCGCCCTCCGCCACGCCGCAAGGGTTGGCATGCTTGATAATGGCCACCGCCGCGGAGCGGGCCGGATCGAATTCGGCGACGAGCTCGAAGGCGGCATCGGTGTCGTTCAGGTTGTTGTAGGAGAGCTGCTTGCCCTGCACCTGGCGCGCCGTCGCAACCCCGGGGCGCCGTTCGCCGGTCACGTAGAACGCGGCCTGCTGGTGCGGGTTCTCGCCGTAGCGGGTGACCTCCGCGAGACGGCCGCCGAGGGAGCGCCAGGCGGGATGTTCCACGTCGAGCGCTTCCGCGAACCAGTTGGCGATCGCCGCGTCGTAGGCGGCGGTGCGGGCGAACGCCTTGGCGGCCATCTTCTTGCGGAACTCCAGCGAGAGGCTGCCGGTGTTCATTTCCAGCGCATTGAGAACGGCGGCGTAGTCGCCCGGATCGGTCACCACCGTGCAATAGGCGTGGTTCTTCGCGGCGGCCCGCACCATCGCGGGGCCGCCGATGTCGATGTTCTCGATGGTCTCGGCGTAGGCACCGCCGGCAAACCGCACTTCCTCGAAGGGATAGAGATTGATCACCACGAGGTCGAAGGGCTGAATGCCGTGCTCGTCCATCGCGGCGGCATGTTCTGGATCGTCGCGCACGCCGAGCAGCCCGCCATGCACCAGCGGGTGCAGGGTCTTGACCCTGCCGTCCATGATCTCGGGAAAGCCGGTCACCTCGGAGACGTCCGTCACCGCGACACCGGCATCCGCGATCGCCCGGGCGGTCCCGCCGGTGGAGACCAGTTCGACGCCCCGATGCGCGAGTTCCGAAGCGAATTCGACCAGGCCGGTCTTGTCCGAGACCGACAGCAGCGCGCGGCGAACCGCGACCAGATCCGGCGCGGGAATGTTCTTGGAAGCGACGGCCATGCGCGGGGTAACTCCGTGGATGCGGGGACGCCGCGCCCTAGCACATGCGAGGGCGAAAACAAACGCTCAGCGACGATACCCGACGGCCTGCGAACCTATCCGCGCAGGCGCAAGAAGCGCCAGCGCACTTCCCGGTTCTGCGAGGCCCGGAAGTGGAGAACGATCTGCAGGTTGCGCCGCGGCCCCGTGAGGCCGGCGAAGAAGATCGATTCCTCTACGGCAGGTTTCACGGCCTCGCATTCGAAGCGCCAGTGATTGTCCTCTCCTGCCGAAAGCACGAGCCTCTGCGCCTTGTCGCGCAGCAGGTTGACGTCGGGGTGGACATGGAAGCGGACGGCGACCGCATCGTCGCGGTCGCGCGGAGCCGAGCCGTCCGGCCGGTGAAACCGGTCGACGCCGTCCAGCACCGCTCCCTCCGCGCCGAGCGAAAGCTCCCGCTCGTGCACGACGCCGACCTGCGAGACGTAGCCATCATGCGAAGCCACGAAGCCCTGGGTTCCGGCGGCATCGGTGCGCCGCGAGCGCACGCGGCTCGGACCACCCACCAGCAGCGGCCCCAGAAACGCGCGCAAGCGCGGCGAGGAAAGGATGCGGCTGGACGAGGTGTCGTTGAGGACCGCGGTCGAATGCGCCGCGGTCGCCCGCGCGAGTGCCAGGAAATCCTTCGGCCCGTAGGTGTCGACGCCGGAGTTCGCGACGAGAACCCTGCGCTTGGAGGAGAATTCGAATGACAGGCACCCGGCATGCGCCTGTGCCGACACGTCGGGGCTGACCGGCGCGCCGGTGTCGGCGATGACCGTCGTGGCGCCCATCGTGAGGCGTTCGAAACCGGAATGCGGCGCGTGCAGGAGCGGCTGCCCGATGGCATCGTCGTGCCGCAGGATCGCGACGATCCTGTCTGGAATGGTGGCACCCATGCCATTGAATCGGGCGAGATTTCCGTCTTGGTGGCGGAAGAAGCGAAGCGCCGGCAGCATGCGGTCGATGGCGCCTATCAGGGCCGGGGGCGGCGCCTCGGCCTGGTTGGCATAGGTCTGGCGCAGCGGCAGGAGATCGGCCAGAAGTTCGAGAATGGCCAGGGGATTGCGCGAGATGTGGCCGCCGTCTGCGAGGACCTGCCGGTCGAGTTCGCGCGCGAGATTGCGCGTGGCATTGCGCAGAGTGGTCGAAGCGGTGGGCAAGGACAGGGCGGAGAAGGCCAGCGCGATGCGCGCCCGCAGCCGCTCCTCGCCGTCCGGCATTTCCCGCACCATCGCGCGCAGGTAGCGGATCTGCAACGAGAGCGATCGCAGGAAGGCACGATAGAACTGGAACTCCGCGCCCTGCAGCACGATCGTCGAATGCTGCAGCCAGGCGATGATACGCTTGGACGTCACGTCCGGCTCCCACGCGATGCCACGCAGGCGCGAGCCGTCCGTTTCGATCCAGTCCGCGATCAGCGCCCGGGCGTTGGCCGACGCGAGGTCCGTTCCCGCCTCGCGCATGTGCCTCAGCCAGCGGAAGCCGTGCAGCGACTTCAGCCAGGCCTCGCTGGCGCCTTCCACACCGAAGGGCGATTCGCCGCCGGTCTCGACCATCCGTCCGGCGAGCGGGAAGCGGCCATGGTACATTTCCGAAGCGAGATACGCATCCGCCAGCCGCAGGTCGGGCGGCGCGATCAGGACGCGGTCGGGCGTACGTCCGGCATAACGCCAGCGATACGCGGGACCCGTGCGCAGGCTGCGACGGAGGCGGCGCCATGCCTCCTTCGCGACAAGTCTCCACAAGCGCGGTGAATGCCCCCCCGCCTTCGCCAATGATCCTGTCCCTCGAACGTCCCGCCCGGGCAGAGTCTATCTGATTCAAACCGCTGCGCGACATCGTTTTTGAAGCGACGGGCGATGTCCTAGGATATTCGCCTGAGACGTGCGGCGAAGAAGCCGTCGAGACCGGAAATCCTGGGGTCGTCGAGGGAAAATCCGGCCGGCGTGGTGCGGAGTTCGCCCCGTTCGTTGATGAAGTCCTCCGCTCCAGGAACATCGTCCGGCTTCAGCGGATCGCGCTCGTAGCCGGCTGATTCGGCAAGGAATGCGGCGATGACCGCCTCGCCCTCGGCGGGATCGAGCGAACAGTTCGAGAAGACGAGGCGCCCGCCCGGTCGCACCAGCAGGGCCGCCCGCGAAAGCAGCCGCGCCTGCACGCCCGCCAGTTTCTCGATGTCCTGCGGCGATTTCGTCCAGACCACGTCCGGATGGCGGCGCACCGTTCCCGTCGACGAGCAGGGCGCATCGAGGAGCACGGCATCGAAGAGAGACGAGGGCTCCCACGTCATGAGGTCGGCCTCGACGATGTCCACGTCGAGCCCGAGCCGTTCCATGTTCTGGCGCAGCCGCCTCAGCCGGCTCGCCGAAACGTCCACGGCGGTCACGCTTGCACCCGCGCCCGCCAGTTGCGCTGTCTTGCCGCCGGGCGCGGCGCACAGGTCGGCCACGCGCAGTCCGCGAACGTCGCCGAGCATGCGGGCTGGCAGCGAGGCCGCCGCGTCCTGCACCCACCATGCGCCTTCGGCATAGCCGGGCATGTCCGCGACCGCCCCGTCGAGCGAGGTGACGCGCACCCCGCCGGTCGGCAGCACGATCCCGCCAAGCTTCTCCGCCCATTCCTGCGGATCCGACCGGACGGTGAAATCAGTTGGCGCCTCGATGCGGTGCATGGCGAGGATGGCCGACGCAGCCTCGGCCCCATAGGCCGCTTCCAACCGCTCGGCGAACCAGGCGGGCGCATCGCGGTTCGTTGCCAGGGCAGCGGGAAGGGATCGATCCTTGCGGCGCGCCACCTCGCGCAGGACGCCGTTCACCAGGCCAGAAAAGCGCGCCGTTCGCGGGTCGTCCTTGGCGTGCAGCACCGCGAGGTTCACGGCCGCGCTGTCGGGGATGTCGAGAAACAGGATCTGCGCCGCCGCCACATGAAGGACATGGGCGAGCGCGGTGGCGTTTGCCGGAAGCGGCCGGTCGAGGCGGCTGCCGATGAGTGCGGCGATGGTGTTGCGATAGCGCAGCGCAGTGGCGAGGATGGCGCGCACCAGCGCCCGGTCGCGCGCTTCCAGCGCCAGGTATTGCGGATGCCCATGCTCGTTGTCGGTCAACCCGTCGAGCGGCGTCTTCTTGTCGATCACCGCCGCGAGCAGTCTTGCGGCCGTCTTCCGCGCCTGGAGGCCCGGCGCGTCATCCTCCGGATTGGCTCGTGTCGATCGGCCTCGGTTCGGGGTGGCGGGCTTGCGACCGTCCCCTGCCCTCACGACCACGGGCCCTTTGGCCCGTCATCGTTGCGGCGTTCGCGTCCGGCGCGCGGGACGGAGGTACGCGACGGCTCCTGCGAAGCCGCGCGCGGCATTTTGGTGCGGGCAGCGCCGTTCCAGGGTCCTTCCGGCGCCGCCTGTGGCGCGGTGCTGCGGCCCATGCCGTTCTGTGCCATCTCCTCCAGCGCCGCGATCCGATTCTCGGTGTTGGGGTGCGTGGAGAAGAGGTTGTCCATCCGCTCGCCGGACAGCGGATTGATGATGAACATGTGCGCGGTGGCAGGGTTGCGCTCCGCGTCGGGATTGTGGACGCGCTTGGCGGCGGTCGAGATCTTGTCCAGCGCCGAGGCAAGCCAGATCGGGTTGCCGCAGATCTGCGCGCCGAGGCGGTCGGCGGAATATTCGCGCGTACGGCTGATCGCCATCTGCACCATCATGGCGGCCAGCGGGGCGACGATCATCGCTGCCAGAACGCCGACGATGCCGAGCGGATTGTTGTTGTCGCGGTTGCCGCCGAAGAAGAAGGCGAAATTGCCGAGCATCGAGATCGCGCCGGCGAGCGTGGCGGTGATGGTCATGGTGAGCGTGTCGCGGTTCTGCACGTGCGCGAGTTCGTGCGCCATCACGCCCGCGACCTCCTCGTAGGAGAGCCGTTCCAGGAGCCCGGTCGTGGCTGCGACGGCGGCGTTCTGCGGATTGCGCCCTGTGGCGAAGGCGTTCGGCTGCGGGTTCTTGATCAGGTAGACTTTCGGCATCGGCATGCCGGCGTTGCGGACCAGTCCCTGCACGATGCCGTAATACTCTGGCGCGCTGCGCTCGTCGACCTCGACCGCGTGGTGCATCCGAAGCACCATCTTGTCGGCGTTCCAGTAGCTGAAGAGGTTCATGCCGGCGGCAATGAGGAAGGCGATCAACATGCCACCCGAACCGCCGATCATGTAGCCGATGCCCATGAACAGCGCCGTCATGGCGGCGAGCAGCATCGCGGTGCGTATCATGTTCATCGACGTCTCCGATCCTGCGCTCCGGGCATGGGCTCGATCCATATTCCGAACCGCTCTATATGATGGGAAGCAGCGATTGCCACTTCAATATTCGGGACGGTGCGAACGTGACGGAAAGAACGGCGGCGAAGGACGAGACATCCGGCGGAGACGAACATGCCGCGCGGGACAAGTCGCTCAGCGAAGCGGCCAGACGCGCTCTCGCCGAAGCAGAGCAGCGGCGCGAGGCCTATCTTCGCAAGGAAGCGGAGATGCCGAAGGAACTCGGCGGGCGCGGCGGCAAGGAACCGGGCCGCTACGGCGACTGGGAGGTGAAGGGGCTGGCCACGGATTTCTAGGCGCCGCCGCGCCGTTCGACTTGCCTGATAAGGAAAATAGGACTATTTTCCTGAAATGGCGATTCCCTTCCCGACGCCCATTCCGGCATGGCGCCCGCGGTTCATAGCGGCCGCCGTCACCGTCGTCGCCATGATATTTCCGCATAGCCGCTCGCTCGCGGCGGACGTGTTTCCCGGTCCCGTCATGGCCCATGTCCTGAAGGTCATCGACGGCGACACCTTCACCGCGCAGGCGCTGATCTGGCCTGGCCAGATGCTGACCGTGAACGTTCGACTGCGCGGCGTCGATGCGCCCGAGCTGCGCGCCTGCTGCGAGCAGGAACGCGAGGCGGCGATGCGGGCGACCCATGCGCTCGAGCACCTGATTCAGAGCGATGCGCCGGTTGCGATCTCCAACATCGCGTCGGACAAATATTACGGCCGCGTGGTCGCGGACGTCACCACGGGCGCCGGAGACCGGGTCGCGCAACGGCTTCTCGATGCCGATCTGGTAAAGCCCTATGCGGGCGGAGGGCGGGCCGGCTGGTGCTGAGCCCGCCCGCGCCGTTTCGGCACAGCGCTCCCGCAAGCCGGCCGCCCGGGCATTGTCCAGCATTGCTGAAACCTGGCCGTCGGGCTAACGGTTAACCAACCGGTAACCATACCACCGGGAAGTTTCTCGATCCTTCAAAGACTTGGCCTTTCCGTGCCCGGTCGGCCCCGTTTGCCGGCGGGACCGGCAAGGAACTTGCTTGACCTGCCTGGAAACGGCTTGCCGTGGATGGAGTTGGGCCATGTCGAGGAAACTGTCAGTTGCCTGGATGAAGCGGTTCTGGAACGACCGGAGCGGGAACTTCGCCGTCGCGACCGGCGCCGTGATTTCCGTCCTGATGCTGGCGGGCGGCTTTTCGGTCAACATCGCCCAGCTGACGTTGACAAGGTCCAATCTGCAGCAGGCGCTGGATACGGCCGTGACGTCGACGGCCCGCGACCTGACCACGCACAAGATCGACCCGGACGACGCGGACGCCATGGTTCTCGCCTTCCTGCGCGCGAACGGAACCAGAGCCTTCGCGCAGGCAGGGCGCGTCGCGCTCAATGGCGTCGACGTCGACCGCTCGACCCGGATGGTGACGGCCAAGGCGAGCGTCGTCGTCGATCTCGCCTTCCCGGTCTTCCAGTCTTCGGCCACACGCCGCATCACCGTGGAATCGGCCGCGCTCTATTCCGACAAGCGGATCGAGGTGGCGATGATGCTGGACGTGACCGGTTCGATGGCCGGCCAGAAGATCAAGGACCTGAAGAAGGCGGCCAAGGGCGCCGTGTCGACGTTCCTGACCGGACAGGATCCGGCCGATCCGCGCGTGCGCGTAGCCATCGTTCCTTACGCGGATTCCGTCAATGTCGGAGCCCTGGCGAACGTGGTCAACGTGGAGACCGGCTACACGACCGACGAGCCGCCGGCCATCGACAGTGCGCGCTCCGCCTCGTCTTCCTCCCGTCCCGACACTTGCGCGACAGAACGCAAGGGCCGCTACCAGTTCTCAAATGCCAGCCCGTGGAAGGCGATGCCGAGCCGCGACTATCGGCTCCAGTTCTGTCCGGGTGCGCAGCTCTCGCCGCTGACGGCGGACAAGGCGAAGCTCGACAGCCGCATCGATTCCTTCTCGGCCGACGGTGCCACCGCGGGACACATCGGCGTCCAGTGGACCTGGTACATGCTGACGCGCGAGTGGAAGGATTTCCTTCCCGCGGCTTCCGCGCCCGCCAGGGCTTCCGACGACAAGGCGGCGAAGTTCGCGATCCTCATGACAGACGGGGAATTCAACACGGCGTTCGCTGGGGTGGGCCGCCGGGAGCAGCCCCGCACGCAGCAGCAGGCGCGCTCGCGCAACCATGCCGAAAGACTGTGCGAGGAGATGAAGAAGGACGGCATCGAGATCTTCACCGTCGGCTTCATGCTCAAGGAGAGCGCCGCCAGGCAGGTGATGGCCAAGTGCGCCTCGCCGGACAAGGCCTCGACGCAGCACTATTTCGAGGCGGCCAGCGGCGCCGAACTCGACGCCGCCTTCCAGGCGATCGCGACCAACATCGAACGGCTGGCGATCGTCAAATAGGCGACGCGAAAGTTCACGCGGCGCCGGTAGCGCGCAAAAGGAAAGGGGCCGCCCGATGAGGCGGCCCCCCGTGTTTCCGTCCGCGGCGCGGCTCGTGGCGACGGCAAGGCCGTCAGCCGCGCGTCACGCCCTTCGTCAGGAAGACTGCTTCCCGCAAAGGCGATCCGCCGAAGCCACGCTCTGGGAAACGAAACCACTCGACATCGGATCACCTCCTTTCAGTTCGTTGAACACGAAGGAGAGGATGAGGTGATCCGGCGCGGAATGCAAGTGCGTGGCTGCAACAGGTTTCGCACTCCCGCTACGGCGTCGTAGAGCCGGTATTCGAAACGATCTACCTGTGGTAGAATTCGGCATGGATAGCGATGACAAGGTTGCGGTTCATCCTGCCCGCGCCACGTTGACCCTGCTGCTCTTCGCCAGCCTTTGCGCGCCGACCATCGCTTCGCCACCGTGGAGCGAGCCCATCGCGACCGCTCCCCTTGCGATTCCGGTGGCCGCGCGCACCTGCAAGCAGGTCTCGTCCTGCGAGGAGGCAGTGCGCTTGTGGTGCGGGGGATATCGGCGCGCCGATGGCGATGGCGACGGAATTCCCTGCGAGAACGTCTGCAGGACCAAGGAAGAGGTCGACAGGATCCGCGCGGCGATCGGTTGCTGAGGGCGCAGCCCCGCCGGCCTAACGCGCGGCTATGGCCGCAGCCGCGCCCGCCATCATCGTCGCGCTGGCACGGTTCGCGGCGCGCATCGCGCGCGCACTGCGCAGGAGCTTTCGCGCGCCGCCGGCGGCCAGCACCCAGCCGAAGTCGACCGCCACCAGCACCAGCACCATCGTCGACGTCAGTTCCGCCCAGCCGAGCAGCGTGACCGAGTTGAGGTCGATGATGGTCGGCAGCAGCGCCATGTAGAACATCATGATCTTGGGATTGCCGAGCGTCACCGCCATACCTGCGGCGAACATCTTCCACGGCGAGCCGGAAGCCGGGGCCTGCCCGCCCTCCGTTGCAACGGGCGCGGTCCACATCTTCCAGGCCAGCCAGGCGAGATAGGCGACACCCGCCCATTTGATTGCCAGGAAGACGGCGTGGAAGCTCTGCGCGATCAGCGCCAGCCCGAAGATCGCGAAGGAGAGCCAGATCGCCTCGCCGAGCCACATCGCCGCCAGGAAAGGCAGGACGTCGCGGGGTCCACGCGCCAGCACCCGCGCCACCAGCGCGGCGATGCTGGGGCCGGGCGAGCCGGCCGCCACAAGGAGCGCGCCGGCGAAGATGGCGAGGGAGGCGAGGTCCAAGGCGGTTACTTCTTCTTGTTCTGCCGGTTTTCCACCAGATCGTCCACGACCGCCGGGTCGGCGAGCGTCGAGGTGTCGCCCAGCGCGCCGAAATCGTCCTCGGCGATCTTCCTCAGGATGCGGCGCATGATCTTGCCCGAGCGCGTCTTCGGCAGGCCGGGCGAAAACTGGATCTTGTCGGGCGAGGCGATGGGGCCGATCTCGTGGCGCACATGCGCCACCAGTTCCTTGCGCAGTTCCTCGCTCGGCTCGACGCCGGACATCAAGGTGACGTAGCAGTAGATACCCTGTCCCTTCATGTCGTGGGGATAGCCCACCACGGCGGCTTCCGAGACCTTGTCGTGGCTGACCAGCGCGGACTCCACCTCGGCCGTACCCATGCGGTGGCCCGACACATTGATGACGTCGTCGACCCGGCCGGTGATCCAGTAATAGCCGTCGGCGTCACGGCGGCACCCATCGCCGGTAAAGTACTTGCCCTTGTAGGTCGAGAAGTAGGTCTGGACGAAGCGCTCGTGATCGCCGTAGACGGTGCGCATCTGCCCCGGCCAGGAATCGGTGATGCAGAGGTTCCCGTCGGCCGCGCCCTCGAGCACCTTGCCGTCATTGTCGACCAGCTGCGGCTGGACACCGAAGAAGGGAAGCGTGGCCGAGCCCGCCTTCAGGTCGATCGCGCCGGGCAGCGGGGTGATGAGGATGCCGCCGGTCTCGGTCTGCCACCAGGTGTCGACGATCGGCGACTTCTTCTCGCCGACAACGTTGTAATACCACTCCCAGGCTTCCGGATTGATCGGCTCGCCGACGGAGCCGAGCACGCGCAGCGACTTGCGGGAGCTCTTCTTCACGTGGTCGTCGCCGGCACCCATCAGGGCGCGGATCGCGGTCGGCGCGGTGTAGAAGATGTTGACCTTGTGCTTGTCGACGACGTCCCACAGGCGCGAGGCGGAGGGATAGTTCGGCACGCCCTCGAACATCAGCGTCGTGGCGCCGTTGGCCAGCGGTCCGTAGACGATGTAGGAATGGCCGGTGACCCAGCCGACATCGGCCGTGCACCAGTAGATGTCTCCCTCGTGATAGTCGAAGACGTACTCGTGCGTCATCGAGGCGTAGACCAGGTAGCCGCCGGTCGTATGCAGCACGCCCTTCGGCTTGCCGGTCGAGCCGGAGGTGTAGAGGATGAACAGCGGATCCTCCGCCTTCATCTTCTCCGGCTCGCACTCCGGCTTAACGCCGCGGATCTCGTCGTGGTACCAGAGGTCGCGGCCGTTGGCCCAGCCGACCTTGCCGCCGGTGCGGCGCACGACCAGCACGTTCTTCACCATGACATGCTGGCGCGCGGCAATGTCGATCGCCTTGTCGGTGTTCTCCTTGAGCGGGATCGTGCGGCCGCCGCGCAGGCCTTCGTCGGCGGTGATGACGAAGGTCGATTCGCAGTCGACGATGCGGCCGGCGAGTGCATCCGGCGAGAAGCCGCCGAAGACCACGGAGTGGATGGCCCCGATGCGCGCGCAGGCGAGCATCGCATAGCCCGCTTCCGGGATCATCGGCATGTAGATGGTGACGCGGTCGCCCTTCCTGACGCCGTGCGCCTTCATCACATTAGCCAGCCGGCAGACGTGCTCGTAAAGCTCTCGATAGGTGACCTTCTTGTCATCGTAGGGATTGTCGCCTTCCCAGATGATCGCAACCTGGTCGCCGCGCTTCTTCAGGTGCCGGTCGATGCAGTTGTAGGAGACGTTGGTCTGGCCGTCCTCGTACCACTTGATCGACACCTTGCCCTTGAAGGAGGTGTTCTTGACCTTGGTGTAGGGCTTGAACCAGTGGATGCGCTTGCCGTGCTTGCCCCAGAACTTCTCCGGGTCCTTCACGCTGTCCTTATACCACTTGTCATACGTGTCGCGGTCGATCAGCGCCCGCTTCTTCCAGTCGGCTTTGACACGATGGACATGGACGTCGGACATGCATTCCCTCCCGTTCGGAACCTTCGCGGCGGCCTGACGGCTCGCGCTCGCCGGCCCCCGCACTCGGGCCGCATTATTATCAATTCGCCGCGCCCCACAACATTAGACCTTGGGTTGGGTGCGGCGAACGGCCCACACGCGGCGCACGCTGGGTCCAGCGGTTGTTAGCAGCCACCGCAACATGCTGCCAACATATTGATCCGACGTGGTATTTCGGCTTCGATCACGAAAATGTCAATAGACGATTAACCTTCCGGTCCGACACTTTTTCGTCGGAGGAGATTGATGGAGACCAACACATGACCGGAAGAACTGCCATGCGTGACGCTTCTGAGATGGAACTGATGCTCAATGGATACGGGCTGACCACCGCGCAAATCCTCTACCGCATGCCCGATCATCCCCACCTGCTCCAGACCTACATCTGGCAGGAATACGATCTCGCGCCTCGCTTTCCGGCACTTTTCCGATTCGTGGAGTTCTGGCGGGATAAGCTCGAGGGGCCGCTGCATTCTGTGTCCTACACGCATCGCAAGCTGATCGCGCCCAACGAATGGCGCAGCGTGAACGGCGAACTGGTCCTTCACTAGCATCGGCCGGCGCGGGCTTCGGGGCCCGCGCGCATCGGTGGTCGCGACATCGATTCCGGTGGCGGACGCAATCCGGTCGTCCTATATTCGTCGCGACGGTCTGCGCTTCGCGGCAGGAGTAACACTTCCTCGGGGCCTTATTGATCCTTAGGGAGCTGTCCCTGGGAGGACCCGTGGGTTCTTCCATACGGCGCCCACCTACTTTGTAGGCACCCGGGATCAACCTCTCCACCGGTTGTCGTGGATCGTCGCTCTGCCTCACCTTCGGGATTCCAAGGTTGATTTCCTCCCGCCATTCGGGTTCCTGCACCCCGGAAAACGGGAAACTCCGGATGCAGCCCCTCAAGGAACTCAAGCGACGCCTCCGCGAAGAAGCTCTGGCGCGGCGCGATGCGCTCGAACCGCAGTACCGCATCGAGGCGTCGCTTTCGGTCGCGGAGACCGGGGCCGCGGCTATCGCGTGCGGACCGGGCGACGTGGTCTCCGGCTTCTGGCCGATCCGTTCCGAGATCGATCCCCGCCCGCTGATGGACACGCTGCGGCAGAAGGGGGCGCGGCTGTGCCTGCCGGCGATCCTCGACAAGACGACCATCGTCTTTCGCGAACTCGTCCGCGGCGCACCGATGGTCGACATGGGTTTTGGCACCATGGGTCCGGCGGAAGATGCAGAGGTGCTCGACCCAACCATCATGCTCGTCCCGCTCGCCGCCTTCGACGCGCGCGGCCACCGCATCGGCTACGGCGCCGGATATTACGATCGCGCCATCTCGAAACTGCACGCGCAAGGCCTGTCGCCCCGTCTCTGCGGCCTGGCCTTCGACTGCCAGGAGGTGGAGCGCGTGCCGGACGAGCCGCATGACATGATCATCCCCGAACTGCTGACCGAAAGCGGCTTGCGCCGTTTCGCCGCCGGACTGTAAGGCTCGCCTCATGAGACTGCTCTTCCTCGGAGACATGGTGGGCCGCACGGGCCGCAACGCGGTGTGGGACCGCCTGCCCGGCCTGATCTCGGACTTCAAGCTCGACTTCGTCATCGTCAACGGCGAGAACGCTGCGGGCGGCTTCGGCATCACCGAGGACATCTTCCGCCAGACCCTCGACGCCGGCGCCGACGTCGTGACCACCGGCAATCATGTGTGGGACCAGCGCGAGGCGCTCGAATTCGCCCCGCGCGAGGAACGCTTCCTGCGCCCGGCGAACTTTCCGCCCGGCACGCCCGGTCACGGCTCGGGCCTGTTCACCGCGAAGAACGGTGCCCGCGTGATGGTGTCCAACATCATGGGCCGCGTCTTCATGCATCCCGAACTAGACGACCCCTTCCAGGCGGCCGAGCGCGAACTTGCCGCCTGCCCGCTCGGCGAGCAGGCCGATGCGGTGGTCATCGACTTCCATGCCGAGGCGACGAGCGAGAAGATGTGCTTCGCGCATTTCGTCGACGGTCGCGCGAGCCTGGTGGTGGGAACCCATACGCACCAGCCGACCGCCGACCACCAGATCCTGTCGGGCGGCACGGCGTACCTGACCGATGCCGGCATGTGCGGCGACTACGATTCCTCGCTCGGCATGGACAAGAGCGAGCCGCTCAACCGGTTTCTGTCCAAGGTGCCTAAGGGACGTTTCGAGGCCGCGGCCGGCCCGGCGACCATCTGCGGCCTCGGGGTCGAGATTTCCGACCGCACCGGGCTTGCCGAAAAGGTCGCGCCTCTGCGCCTCGGCCCGCGGCTCGAGGAGACGGTTCCAGCCTTCTGGAACGGCCATTGACCGGTCGCGTTGAAGAACCTAGTCCTTCAGCCAGTCCGGCCAACCCCCTCGGAAAGTTCCTCCCATGCCTTTCGCAGAGTTCATAGCCCCGCATTTCGTATGGCTGGATGATCCGACCGCCTGGGTCGCGCTGGCGACACTGGTCGTGCTCGAGATCGTGCTCGGCATCGACAACCTGATCTTCATCTCCATCCTGACCAACAAGCTTCCGGTCGAGCAGCAGAAGAACGCGCGCCGAATCGGCATCGGCGCGGCCCTGGTACTGCGGCTGATCCTGCTTGCCACGATCTCCTTCATCGTCAGCCTGACGACGCCGCTCTTCACGCTCTTCGACCATGGCTTTTCCTGGCGCGACCTGATCCTGATCGCAGGCGGGCTGTTCCTGGTCTGGAAGGCAACGAAGGAGATCCATCATTCCGTCGATCCGGAAGACGAAAAGGACACCATGATCGGTTCGGGTGTTACCTTGTCGATCGGCGCAGCGATCTTCCAGATCCTGCTGCTCGACCTCGTCTTCTCGATCGATTCCATCATTACCGCCGTCGGCATGACCGACGAGATCGCGATCATGTACATCGCCGTGATCTGCGCCGTGACGGTAATGCTGATCGCGGCCGAGCCGCTGTCGCGCTTCATCGCCAAGAACCCGACCATCGTCATGCTCGCGCTTGGCTTCCTGCTGATGATCGGCATGACGCTGATCGCCGACGGCATGGGCTTCCACGTGCCCAAGGGCTACATCTACGCTGCCATGGGCTTCTCCGCCCTGGTCGAGGCTCTCAACATGCTGGCGCGCCGCAAGCGCGCGGCCGACAAGGCCGCAGGCAGGAACGGCGGCGGGCACTGACCGTCGTCAAATCGGCGTGCCTCCGGGCCGGGGGAGTACCTCTCCCGGCACGGGGATCAGCATGTGGCGTTCCTTGAGCCAGGGATCGATCGAGATCGCCTCGCGCAGCGCCTGCTGGCCGAGTTCCCTCCGGCCCTGCCGCATAAGGACGAGCGCCTTGCCGGCCAGCGCGGCGAAGTGCTTCGGCTCGAGTTCCAGAGCGCGCTGGAGGTCGGAGAGCGACTCGTCGAAGTTCTCTTTCAAAAAATGCACGAAGGCGCGCTGGTTCCAGCCTTCCGCATAGTCCGGGGCCGCGGCCACAACGCCGTCGAGGATGCCCAGCGCCTTGTCGAAATCATAGTTTTCGCGCGCGCGCATCGCCTCGGCGACGTCGCGCCGCACCTCGGCTGTCGGTCCCTGGGCCATCCACATCTTCCAGATGGCGTCCTCGGCCGTCCGCGCCGCGGCCTCCGTCGGCGCGTTCAAGAGTTCCTCGAAGAGACGACCCCGCTCCTCCGGCTCCGCCGCCGGCATGGCGGAAGCCGCCAGGAACAGCGCCAGGAACGCCAGCACCAGCCTCGCCGGAGCGGAGCTCATGGCTTCAGACCCCCTGGAGGATGAGGATGGTCGGCCGCCTCGGCAGGTCCCGCAGCGAAATGGTAAAGCCGCGTTCCTCGCGATAGTCGATCTCGTAGCCCTCGCCCATCATCGACAGGAACTCGCCCATTGGCGTGGAATGGCGATGCATCGGCAGAACGATGGAAGAATATAGCCGCGTGGTGATGTCGCTCATCTTGGTGAGCGACTGCGTCATCCCTCCGTCGACCGGTACCATGACGATGTCGAGCCGACCGATCGCGGCATAATGCGCATCGGTCAGATCGTGGTGGAGGTGTCCGAGATGGCCGATGCATAGATCCGCCACCTCGAAAATGAAGATCGAGTTTCCGTCCTTTTCCATCTCGCCGTAGCGGCGGATGTCGGTCGGCACGTTGCGGATGTAGACGTCGTCCACGACGACGGCATGCCGCGCCGGCCCGTCGCCGGAAGGGTTCCAGCCGGGCAGCACGTATTCGATCGCCGGATCGGGAGTGGTGGTGAAGTGCGTGGTGTGCGCCTTGTTCATGGTGACGACGCGCGGCAGCGGATCCCGGCCGTAGATACCGCTGAAATCGGTGGCGACGCGCACGCCGGCGGGCGTCTCGATGATGTAGGTCGAATGGCCGGCATAGGTGATCGTCACCTCGGACGCAGCCCTGACGGTCTGCGCGGGGGTGAAACTCGAGAAGGTCACCGAGGGCAGCCCTTGCGCGATCGCCAGGCATTTCGACGGGACGGGATCGTCCTGCGCAAGTCCCGGGATCGGCCAGGACAGGAGGAGGGCGAGGAAGGCGGCGGCAGCGCGGGCGAGAGGCATGGGCGTTTCTCCGACGGCGAAGCGTTTGGGGGCGCTAGCCCATTACGCCACGTTATGCCGCTGGAACGGAGTAACGATTTCGCGAGACGGCAAGTCGAAATTTCCCGCCGCGCCACCGGTTGCAATTCGCGGCGGCTCTGGTTATATCGCGGTCTCTTGGACGCGCCCATCGTCTAGCGGTCAGGACGGCGCCCTCTCACGGCGCAAACAGGGGTTCGATTCCCCTTGGGCGTACCAAGAAAAACAAGGGTTTAGGCAGAAACCCGCAAAACCATCAAATATCAGTCGAATAAACGTCCACGTACAATGGCGGACAAATGAAAAACCCGGTCACGTGAGCAGCCGGGTTCGGGATCAGCGCAAAGGCGCCCGTTGGATCAGGCGCCCGACTTCAAGCCGTCGATAACCGCTTTCTGCCTCGCGCGCCGCGCTTGTGCCTTCTCGAATTCGCGATGCCTCTCTTCCCGTTCTGCCTTCGGCTTCTCGATTGCCCGCTGGACCGCGCCGATAGCAGCGGCAAGCCCAATCCGCTGGCGCTGCAACAAACTGAATTCACTCGAAACAAAATGGCGAACCGTGGCGTCGGTATCATCTGCTGACGGCGGTTCCTCCCGGTAGTTCGCCACGATCTCCCGCGTATGGCCGCCCTCGGGATAGATCGAAAGGTCAGTCGCGTCCTTCGACGGATTGGCGAGAAGGAATTCCATCGCTTCGGCGAACGCTTCATATGTGAGGTCAACGTCCGCCTTCTCGGCTTGCAGAATAGCCAGGACGGGTTGCAGCCCATGCCGGATAAGGTAGGCGAATGCATCGTTGATGCTGGTGGGGGAACTTCCCACCGTGCGGCGAACCCCGTCCTCCCCGGTCTCCCATTCGTAGAAGTGTGGCCCCGTGAGCGCCTTCGCCGCCTGCTTCAGTTCGGGTGCAATTCGAAGGGCAAAGCTCGTGGTCTGCGTCATGATTTCAGCCTCATGTGATATCGACAGCGGTCAGTGATATCACTTCAGAAGTTCAATATCAATCCATCCCGGTGATATGAAAAATCGGTCAGTTGCCCAGCCAGGTCAGAAGGGTGCAAATTTGCCCCCTTGTCAGCCGCCGCGCCTAAGCCGCCAGCGTGCCAGCCTGAGCCGCCACAAGGCGCACCACAGGCGGACGATGGACAGGAGCAGCCTCATAGCGGTTCCCATCATCCCACATCATCGCTCCTACGCCTTGGCTATCTCACTCGGCTTCGATCGCCTAACGTGTGTCCCTGTGGGAAGCCCCGTCCTCTGGATCATCCGCATCAGGCTTTGAAGCCGCTAAACGGATGAATGCGAGGTAGAATGCGCAGCAAGAGCGTAGCGTAGCCGCAAGTAGATCAGGGACGCATAGCAGGCTATCAAACTTGCGATCAGAAACTCGCGGATTTCGGAGAGCTCGTATCCATCCACCATACCGTCGCCGAGTATCAAGAAAATGATCTGAGATCCCATGAGCAGTGACACCATCCCTACCGACCGCCTGTAAATTGGCCCCCCCTTGTCGACCGTTTCTAAGACCCAGCGTACAGCGATGAGGATCGCAAGGAAGAACCACAGTTGGTAGAGGAGGATGTTCCACTCCTCGAAAAGGAGCCCTGCTACTGGAAGGGAAGCGACCGCAAAGGCCGGTGGCGGTACGAAGGGAGCCAGAGTACGCAGTATTTGGTTGCCAGATGATTGCCAGAACGCCGGCAGGGCAATGAACGCCATAAACGCTGCGGAATAGTAAGCGGCTTCGAACATGTATGTTGCAAAATTGTGGAAGTTCGTTTCGTTCTGTGCATTCCCCGCAAATAGTTCTCCTGCTTCCCATCCGAGCCAATGCTGTCCCCAAGACATCTCTTCCATCAGGATGAGGAAAGTGCACGCGAGCATCGCAGAGAAAGCAACTGACGGAGGGAGTCCCAACGGTCGGAAGTCCCGGACCTCACGGCTGATCCAGACACAGCGAGCAAATCCCGCAAGCGCAATCAACAAGACAAGCTCGGTGGCGATGCTGAGCAATTGCCCTTCGCGAACGAGTTCGTTGAGAATCTGAGGCGCAAGAACGACGGTGGCGGCAGCTAGAAGGAGAACTGCACCCGAGAAGTTCGATGCGAATGCGAGGAGAACTGCCTCTTTCCTGTTACCCACATGCATTGCGGGTGAAACAAGTCTGGGCCCGCGAAACGCAAGGAACAAGCATCCAGCGGCGACTGCCGAAGCCGTAATCCGCGCCCAACCGAAGAGCGACCAATCCGGTGCATATTTTTCTAGGAATGCGAACCCGTATTGAGTGCTTCCAAAATGGAAGGTGGCGCCGATAACCCATATGGCGGCAACAAGAAACAACACCCTGGAAAAAGGAACGTTAGACCGAAGCGCACCAATTCCGCGATCATGCACTTCCATGACGCTACCTCCCTACGGATTGCGCCAATATATAAACAAACTGTTAGCCATCAATACATATGAACAGATATGGTTAAATATAGAAATTTCGTAAAATTTGACGCGAATTTTTATGATACAGTTACTCTCTGACTCATTGAATTCTTACAATTATGGAATTGACGGCCGAGTTGGCGCACCCGACTCGAATTTGCTGTGTCCGGGGCCTTTGAGCGTAGAGGTATCAAGTCGGACACTTCCGGAAACCTCCGCCGTTATCCAAATCGGCCTCGATGCACAGGAACATTGAGGAATCGAAACAGAAACGGACCAGAATCAAGCCCTCAGGTGTGCTCCCCCGCGATTTGGGCGAAGGAGGTTTCCGGAGGTGCCCAGTCATGTATTACCCGTTCGCGTTCGGTCGACCGGGCGAAGGGAAATCCCGATGCGCCGGCGGATGCAGGATCAGCCCGACGTCTTTGCCGCCGCACTTCCTGCACCGGAGTTTCGGAACGAGGTCGGGCGCCATGGTTGAGTGCTCCGGCCCGAGCTTCGCCTTCAAAACTCCGAGGTCGATCCTGCCGAAGTGGAAGCATTGCGGCTTGTTGCAGCCCGCGCCCAGGCTGTAACCCTCATCGATCATTTTTTGCACGGTCCAACCCATAGCGGCTGAGATAGCGTCCTCGCGGCGCCGTGACGAGCGCTATCGATCGCGTTTCAGCTTACCTTTCGGGCCGGTTCCAGTCAGGCGTTTTGAAGCCCTCCTGCGACTGAGACTTCGGCGGTTCCAGTAGCGGGATGCCAGCCTCGTCCACAGCCTCATCACAAGAACGGCGACCTCGCTTGCGCCGTATGCGTCCGGGAAGGGCCGCGGTCAGGCTGCTTTTGCGGTGGCGGTGGATCGGCGCCAATTCCACGGCAGGAGTTCAGCCAGCCTGCTCTGCGGCGCGTCGGCGATGCGGGAGAGCACGTCGGCGAGCCAGGCTTGTGGATCGACGTCGTTGAGCTTTGCGGTGCCGATCAGCGTGTACATGACGGCCGCGCGCTCGGCGCCGCGCTCGGAGCCGGCGAAGAGCCAGGATTTTCCACCGAGAGCCAGGCCGCGCAGCGCTCGTTCGGCCGCATTGTTGGTCAGGCAGATGCGCCCGTCTGCGAGGAAACGGCTGAACCCCTCCCAACGCTTGGCTGACAACGCGAATCCCAGGGGTGGGCTGTTGCGAATTTGGTGGACGCTTCTCGCGTGCCTACTCATCGGCTGCGGGGTAGCAATTTTGCTGCTAGGCTCGCCGCCCGGGCCGATCGACGCGTACTTCTTCGGATAGAGGTGGAAATGCGGACTGACCCGCCCGGCTTCTTCTCGCGCGCCAGCCGCCGCGCATTCTTCGCGGGGACATGGTTCGCGCTCGCGGTGATCTTCGTCGCGTGGATGGTGATGGGGTGATGCCAAACATTGAGGAAATCGCTCGGACGATCGCCAAGGCCAAGCACGGCACGGACGCCATGTGGGCGAACTACGTTGGTGCTGCGGAGGCTGTGATCGGGTTGTTCAAGGCGAAGCGTCGGCGCTGAGACAGTTCTCACCGGCTTGGCGATGGCTCAACGCCGCGCGAATGGCAAGTACGTGTCGGCACTGCTCGGCGGCGCGCTCAATTATCCGGTGTCACGGGCGTGGGCGGGGTAGCGACAGCGGGCGGCTTGACGAACTATGCCAGAACTGGCATATATGCAGCACGCGCCAATAAGGGCGCGCTCACAGGAGGTTAGTGATGCTCAGCGGAAAAGCATACGTCAAACAGGAGCGGTGGACCCGTGAAGACAACATTCTTTCTTGGATCGAGCCTTGACCAGATTCGCAGTTTTCCAAAGGAGGTACGGCAAGAAGTAGGCTTCGCAATTGAGACGGCACAGCTTGGCGGTAAGGCGATCAACGTCGTGCCGCTCGTCGGATTCAAAGGGGCCGGAATTCTTGAGATTTTCTCAGATTTCGATGGGAACACTTTTAGAGCGGTTTACACCGTGCGGTTCCCGGAAACGATTTATGTACTGCATGCGTTTATGAAGAAATCAAAGCGGGGGATTTCGACTCCCCGTCAGGAGATGGAAATGATTCGCTCGCGCCTGAAAGCGGCGGAGCGCCATTATGAAAATGAAAAGAAACGAGAAGCCGCGGAGAAAAAGAATGTCGGAACAAATCGATGACGTTCAGGTCGTCAGAAGTTCTGGCGACATCTACAATGACCTAAATGTGCCTCATGACGTCAAAGATGGGTTGAAAAACGCGATCGCACGCGAGATTTGCAGCCTCATTGAAGACAAGCGGCTCACTCAAAAGCAGGTCGCAGACATCCTTGGTACAGATCAAGCCAAGGTATCGAAGATCACTCGCGGACGACTGACAGATTTTAGTGTCGATCGCCTCGTCAATTTCCTCACGGCGCTTGGATACAACATCGATATCCATCTGGAACGCACGATGGAAAAGCAGGGTCGCGTTAAACTTCACACCCCTATGGCAGCGGTCGGTTAGCTAGCCCGCCGCTGCCACAATACGTTCCCCATCTAACCCGCCGCGCCCCGAACTTCCCCCGCCTCCCGTATTGCCCGCAGGGCCTCCCCTACGCGTGGTGTCAGATCGGCGACGTACTTCGGTCCGGCTCGTCATTTTCGCCAATGGCGACGCTCTCACCGGCAATGTGGCGGAACTCATTCCTTGGGCAGTTCAATCCTACCGGTAAGTGGATCGAATTTATTGTAGGACCAAGGGGCGATAACGTAACTGTCGCCATCCTGCGGCAATCCGAACTACATAAGGGCATCCTCGGGGGTGATGTCCTCGAACGTCTTTCCCCCGTCCGCCGTGAAACGCACCTTGGTATTTGTATTGATTTCGGTAATCGTCTTTTCGATGCGAGACAGGCTTTCGCGAAGATAGTTTATGTCCCTCTCTTGGAGTCCTTGACGCCCATCTATGCGGCCAACCTCTTTGGCGATCTCAATAGCCAAGGAAGCCCTCTGGCGTTCGAGGTCCATGAGCTGCTGAGAAAGATTGGTATTGATCGCGGTGACGGTGGAATTCAGATCGGAGACGCTCGTCTGTAGCCCGCTTACGGCGACGGCCAATCCCTTCACATGCTTGTCAGAGATATAGTCCGCGATCCAGTACGAACCGAACCATATTGCCGGGGCGGAAACGATCATCGCCGCGACAGTTTTTACAGCCCATACGGCGATTGCGTTCCACATCTGATGTTACCTCTCTCGCCCGGAGCATACTGAGTGTTTGCCCATATTTTGGCAAGGTAAGATTGCTTTTGGGGAACCGCTACAACCTGTTCCTTGTTTCCTGCCGATGCGCCACGCCTGACTGCCGTCATCCGCCCCGCGTGACGTCAGCGCCCGATGCCGCTGGCAGACCCTCCGAACACGGTTGATCTACTCTTTTGACCGTTCCTGCGGCCATGCCTTCACCTATCGCCTGATCTAGGTCGCGGTCATGCGTACCGAAGTCGATGTTCACGCATCGACGAAGGCGATTGCTGCTTTGCAATCTTTACGCTCGTTCGCCCGCTGCGATGCGATATCGGCGCCGATCGAGCGTTGCGATCCGGGAGTCTAGCCATTGCTCTGCACCTGCCTTGCCTGTTGCCGCATGATCTGCCGCGCGATCTCTTGCAGCCGCTGTTCCTCTAACGAGGTCTCACGCGCCCGCTTCCTCAAGCTAAGCCGTTCCGCTTCGTCCATTTCCGCCAGCCGCGCCCGATGCTGCTTTGCGAGGGAATTCCGGATTGCACCGCACAGGGATTGCAGGGAAATCATCTCAGTCACCCACGAATGACTTGATGATGGTCTTGGCCTCGTTCGGCTTCAGGTCATCGAACCAATCGAGGAAATCGAGCGCGTCGGCATCGTCCATCCGTGCCAGAAGCCGGTTCGCCCGGAACCATGCCGCAGCCACCTTTTCAGCCGCCCATGGCCCCCACTCGTCAATGAGTTCCCGTCCAACCTGATTTGCACCGAACTTTTTCAGCCCGTCTTCGTCCACCGGATTGACGAAGGAGGGCGGACCATCCGCAATCTCGGCATAGACCGCATACCGGGCCGCTTCCGTCATGCTGTCATCGAAACGCTGCATGAAAACGCGCATGGCGCGGCGATCTTCCGAGACCGCATTGACGATGCCTCGCGCTTGCGTCTGGACGCGTTCCAGATGCGTTTTGAAGCCGGCCATGGACTGCCATTCGTCCACAAGCGCGCGGCCTTCCGTGGTTTCCAAAAGCTGATTTCGGCTGTCCTGCCAATCCAGCAAGTCCACCGGGTTGACGCTGTCCGGATTGGCCGTTGCCAGATCGTCGCGGATATAGCCTTCCAACTCGCGATCCAGCTTTTCCTCGAAATAGCGATCAATATCCGTGTCCCGAATTCGTTCGATTTCCTTCCTGCGAGCGATGCCGGCAGGGAGGGAGGCAATCCCCCCACCGGCACCACCCGCAGGTTCTTCCGTCGCAGCCCACCCGGCCATTGCGCCAGAAGATTCATGTTTCGTGAGTTCGGAACCCGACACGTTCACACCTTCACGGGATAAAGCTGTCGAAGATCGCGCTCAGCCACCGCCGCCGACGCGACCGGCTGTGTCATGCGATGGCCGTCCGCCTTGCGCTCCACCGCGAAGCCCGAGCCCGTCCACATGACGCGATACTTCTCGTCTTCGAACAGGCCATCAAAACGCGCCGAGAACGTCGTCACGCGAGGCTTGGACAGAACGGCTTTCTTCATGTCGCTATCGGTGACAATCGATTCAGCAGACCAGCTTTCATCGAACGCGACCATGTACACCCGGTCATGCTTGCGAAGGCTGTTCCCACTCGACTGGACCCGCCGCCAGATGCCAGGCTCTTTCAGGTCATCGAGCACGATTTCTTTCGGCATACGGACCATGTATTCCCGCCAGCCGAACCCGTTCGAATTCAGTGTGACCAAGCGCGGATCGATCTCCGCCGGCTTGCGTGGCGCGAGTTCTACCGTTTCGTCTTTCATCAGAGTGTCCCCTTATCAACGAGCTTTCCGCCGCGATCTTCCGCCAGTTCTCGCGTCGGGAAACGCTCAAGCTGTTCCCCGTCCGGACGGCAGAGCCAATAGGTGTTCGGCCCGGTGCGATGCACCATTGCCCGACCGTCAAGGATCATCTCTTTCTCGTTCTTCTCCATCTCATTCGCCTTTCAATGCCGGTTCGATCTCATGTGCGGAAATCTTCTCTTCCGCCTCCCGCCAGTTGCCGGCATGGAACGGCGGATGGATCGGCCATTCGATATGGCCGAAACGGTTCGTTGCCATTCCAACCGGGGACAGCGCGTCGGCCAGAAGCCAGCTAAGGCGCTGTTCGAAATACGGTCCGGTGATGGTATGCGGAGCCGGATAGCCCAGCGCCCGCACCCCGGCATGAACCGACGTTGTCAGGTTGCGAACGTCCTTCAACGCGCCCGCCAGTTCGCGTGCCAGCGTGTCAGCCGTTTCTAGCGCTTCCAGACGTTCGGAATGCAGGTTGGCAAGTTCCTCCCGCTTGGCCTTCCTGCGCGCCTGTATGGCCTTGTCAGAGGCTTCACGTTCGCGCCGGGTGACTTCCCCTTCCGCCGCTTCAAGAGCCTCTATCTCGTGCTCTAGGGCGTCTATGGCGCTATGGTCGAACTTGCGTCCCTCAAGGATCGCCGTGCCCGCCTTGTCCCTCAGCACCTTGAGCCGTGACGCGGCCTCACTCTTGCGAGTGGCAAGGGTATCCATGGCGCTGGCCGTGGTCTCAAGCTGTTGCATCGGATGCCTCCAGTTCCAGCAAGCGAGCGATGCCTATCTCTTGCGCTAGATTGGCGAGAGGTTCGGGAAGGGGATGGCCTGCATCGATGGCTTCACGGATGACGTGAGCTACCCGGCGGGCCAGGTCGTAGCGTCCCGCACGGTCGAGAGGGAGCGCGTAGCTTTCGCCGTCGCCGTTGGCCGTGGTGGCTACATCGGCAGGGGAAAGGGTGACGAGCTTGCCAGTCCAAGCCGGCGCGGGAGGCATGGGCGGAACAGCCGCAGCCTTACCCTTTAGGTCTAGGGTCTCAAGCACGCGGCGAAGCTGCCCCACGGTCGTCTGATAGTCCTTGAGGGCGTCAGCGTTCGCCAGTCCGGCCTTCGCAAAGCCTTCCTCAGCGCGCTCAAGTTCAACCTGCATGGTAGCGGCGCGGCGGACTAGGGAGCGCTGCATTTCCGTGAGCGCGTCCACGCCGCCTAGATCGTCGGAAAGCGCGACTATCACGTCACGAAACCGGCGCGCCCATTTGCTGCGCCCGTCCATATCGCCGAGCGAACCGTTGGTAATGCGGCTACGGCCTTGCGCCTTTGTGGTGGCTTTCACCGGGGTTGCAGATGGCATTTCGAAGCAGCCTTATTCGTCTGTTATTCGACATATACCGGAGTTAGCCCGCTAAGTCACTGTTTTTCAATGGCCGCCAGTGTTCGCCAGCGTTCATGTTTCCGCCTTCAATGGGCGCAAACGCCAGATCGGGAGTGACTCGAGGATCAGCGCGACAGGGCAAGACGCAAAAAATCGGCTGTGCGACAGACGGAAAGAGGGCCCATTAGACCGAGAATTAATCTTCGCCCCTCAAACGGGACAAATCGGGACAAGTCGGGACAAGTCCCGCAGAAGGGCCGGGACATACCGGGACACACCCCTATAAGGGTGTCCCGTGTCCCGTCTGCTGTCCCCTCTCAGAAGCATCGCCAAACGTGTTCATCGTAGATACGGACTATCCCCTTGTCCTGAAGAGCGTTCCTGATCCGCTGGAATGCTTTCTTGCGCGCTTCTGGCGTGTCCTTGTCTGCTATGCCGTGAGTGTAGCAACGGGACCGCCAATGCTCGACCAGCACGACCTTGCACGGGGGCCATTCGGTTCCCTGTCTAGTGACGCCTTTGAAAACGAGTGCATCGTCCAGAGCATCAAGCGCCGTCCTTTGCTTCACGCTTAGCTTTGACGTCTTGGACGGCTTTACGGCATCGTCCAAGACGGGAACGAGGCTCCCGCCTGTAGTCGTCATCCGAAAGCCCCATTGCCCTGTGCTGTCAGCGTCCTTGTGACGTTCGATTGTCAGCGTTGACGTTAGCGCTTCCTTGTCCCCTTCCACGCGCATACGGCTATCAAAGGAGCCCCAGAAGTGGGTATGCATCCGGGCGCGGGTATCGTCCTGCCATCCGGTATGTGCGACGGTGAGGATAGCCGCGCCGGTCTCGCGAAGAATGCGCTGGATACCATGCACCCATGCACGCGCCGTCTTGTCCTCGATCTCGGAACCCGCCATCGATCCGCCGAAGATATCCACCACGACTAGGGCGAACGTGCCAATAGATGCCATGGACGAAATCAGCGCTGACACGTCGTCCACCACGTCCAGCCGGATTTCTCGCGGGAACAGGTGCACGTTTTCGCGCTCTTCAATCGACATGGAATGATAGTCAAACCATGTCGGGATGCGAAGGCGTCCGACACCAACGGAACCTTCCGTGGCGACAAACAGCACCTTGCCCTGTGCTGTCCTGCCACCGTGCCATGGTTGGCCTGTCGAGACGGAACAGCCAATGTCGATGGCAAGGAAGCTTTTGAACGAGTTTGACTTGCCGAACATCAATGCCGTGCTGCGCTTCTGGATAAGCCCTTCCACGAGCCATTCCGGTTCCGGCATTGCCTCCATTTCGGCATAAGACAGGATATGCAGCGGCGGTGCCTTTCTGGCCTCTTTCCGCATGTGATCTTCCAACGGAACAGCGCTAAAACTGTTCATGCGGCCACCGCCTTCCTGCCAGTCAGAACGAAGATTTCCGGCTTGTGGGGCGGTTCGAAATGCCGGCGGAACTGGAACAGCAATTCATCGGCAATCGCGATGCGAGGGCAGTCCTGTAGCCGGGACCATGCACGCGACCAATCGAGGATGACTATGCCGTCACGCTTGGCCTGTAGCCAATCGAGGGGATTGGCAAAGACGTTCAAGTTGCAGTCGAACGAGTAGGTTGCCGGGTTGTCTATAACGTCCTGTCCAAGCGCGAATGCGCGGTTGCAGTCGGTCGCCAGATCGCCCGTGCGAGGCTGCCAGAAGACAACATCGTCGCCTTCATCGAAGGCCAGCCAGGGTGAACCTCCGCTGTCAGCTTCGAAGATGCCATCGTGCGCCTTGCGACCGTGCGCCAGCCGGATAGGTTCCGGACGGATCATCGCTTCGATTGTGACGCCCGACTTTAGCAGCCAATCAATTTGCGCCTGCTTTAGTCCGGTGAATTCGGAAGAGTGCATCATACCATCGCCCTCCCGTATGCGAGTTCGGCAACGGCCCGCGCCATCGGCCAAGAGACCGCGAAGCGGGATCGAACGCGCGCCGCTTGCCTTTCGGTGAGAGTTTCGGCATTGTCTGGAAAGGGATTGCTGCCGCGCATTCCAATCTTTCGAGAGCCGGCCGTCGCCACAACGGCCGGTTTTCGCTTTTCCGGGGGACCGTTCATCAAGCGGCCCTCCTGCGCCGCAGCGTAGCGGCCCGCAAGACTTCAATTGCTTGCTTGTTCGTGATGCCGAACCGCTCGCAAAGCGTCGGGATTAGTGCCCTGCGAACCCGATCCTGTGGACGGCGGGCGTTCCATTCCGCTACCGCGTCGATCATTTCGCGGTCAGGAACGAAAGTGTCGGAAGGGTTGTCCATCATGCAGCCTCCACAAGCGGGAGGGACGCCAGATAGGCTTTGAAGTCGTCGGCAAGGATCAGCGTGCGCCGTCCGCACTTGCGCGCCGGTAGCAGCCCTTCGCCAATGGCTTCATATATCTTTGTCCGCCCCACCGGAGCGCGTGCCACGCACTCGTCAATCGAAAGGCCGAACTTTTCCGAGATGTCCGTTTGCTGGTGCATATCTTGTTCCCGTGGCTGTTGGCGAATTCGCCGTTGTTCACGAGACCAAGATTGCTGGCACTAGCGCGTAATTCGCCTAGGGCAATTACGCTTTGTTGAGCGATAAACTTCGCGCCGTTTCGAGCATTACCCGGACGTGTTCTTCCGCACTCAGTTCCGGATATCTGCTACGATCACGAAGCCACTCATGATAGGCGTCACGAAGCTCGCCTTTCTTGCGCTTCACGTTACCGCGATAGTGAATGAGGCTTTTCTTATCCATCCCGAGCGCCCGCGAAACATATGTCGCCGACTTATCCAGCGTCCAGCCGGGAGCTTCTGACAGTATGGTGATAGCCGCCGCTGCCATTGTGTCATGCGATGCCGAGAAGGCCTTTTTTGTAGAACGCCGTTCGGCATTCGCCAGCGTAAACAGACTATTGTTTCGCCCTTCGCTGACATCTTCCAACGCACTGTAGAGATGGTGCAGCGGTGCGCGTAGCCGCCGATCAACGCCCGCGTCCGCTAGAAACTCGTACACGGCTCCGAGGCTCTTCCGGACTAGCCGTCGTTCTTCGTCATCCGTATCGTCGTTTTCGCGGGATTGCGCGGCCTCAAGTTTTCGAACCAGTTCGGCTAGCAGATCATTCCGCATGATATGCACCCCGCAACGTAATGACGTTGCCCTGTGTCGGCATCATGGGAACGATTGCCGCCCGCGCCATGTCCTCCAGTCCGTCCGTGACATGCGCGGAATAGTGGTCTTCGATCATCTTTACTGACGTGTCATGCAGCGCCGCGACAAGCCGGATAGGCAGGTTCGCCTTGATGCCCCTGACGATGCTGGAATGACGCAAGGCGTAGGGAATGACATCGGCCATACCCGCCGCGTCGCGGATCGCCTGCCACGGACGGCCGATTTCGGATGACGACTGCCACGGTCCACGGTAGCCCTTGTACCAAGCGATGCTGCCCTTGCGCTGTTCCCACCGCCAGCGCTCCAAAAGGAATTCGTCCGGCTTGCGGCCCGTCACCACAGGGACAAGCGCGTCCATGATGTCACGGCCCACAGGAACCGTGATCGAACCGGACTTCCCGCCCCTGCCCTTCCGGCTAACCGGGATCAGGAGCCGGGATGCGGCAATCTGGCAATCGCCGACGCGAAGGCGTGCAACCTGCGAGAAGCGGGCGCCAGTGGCCGCAAGCACGAGCACGAGGCGGAACAGGTCGCCGCCCCTGTCCTGCTCCTGATCCACTTCCCTTGCCGCGCGGAGAAGCCGCGCGATATCGCTATCGGGGAGTATCTGGTTTTCCCGTGCGATCGGGTCTTCATCGTCCATGGTTTCCAGCGCCCGCAAGCCATGCTTCACGATGCCGGGGAATGTCGGGTCCAGACGGTCCCGGTTCGCAGCGTATGCGCTGTTAAGCGCCGCCTTGAGGTCGTTTATCAGCCGTTGCCGGGAGGATGCCTTCATACCGTCCGACAAGTCGGCGCGCCATGTGAGCAGATCGCTTTCCTTAAGCGCATGAAGCGGGATCGCCGCCAAGGGAGCCGCCCCGATTTCTTCCTGCTTTCCCCGCGCCGGCTGGCCAAGCACATAGCGGCTCAACCGCCTTCCGCCGTCCGAACGCTTCTCCCGCCCTGCCCTCTTGCTGTCCCGAGCGTCGCGCGCCGCGATGTAGCTTTCGACCGCATGAGCAACCGTGAGCACGGGACCGGCTGCCGCTGCAATGGCTTCCTGCCGTGCGGTCTCGACCGTGGCGCGGGCTTGCTTGACTGCCGCGTGATAATCGAGCGTCCCGGTCTTGATCGCGTCATCCGCCGTGCCGATGGACGATTGCTTATAGCCGATGCCGACGCGCCAGCGGACAAGCCACACGCCGCCCCGCTTGCCTTTGCGATAGCCAAGGTGAACTTCCGGGTCGATCGATTTCCAATGTGCTCCATGCGCCAGCTTGGCGCGGGCGTTCGGGGTTGTGATCGCGGCTTCCTTGAGGGTCTTCGCCATGTCCGTCACTCCAAACTCGTCTAATATCCGTCAAATATACACTGGCGGACGCTGGCGAACAATGGCGAACGTCAAATATTCTTTTCCTTTATTTTCATTAACTTAGACGAACAACGGCGGACACACATCCAGTCGTGCTAACGCCCTCTCACGGCGCAAACAGGGGTTCGATTCCCCTTGGGCGTACCATTCGGCCGTTTCGGGTTAACAATTTCAGCGGCTTATGAGTGGTTTTGTCTAACGGTCTTCGGCTGTTAGACAGTTTTTGTTCCCTTTTCGTCTTCCGGGACCAGGTGCGCGATCGATTCCATCGCGGACCGAGCGGCCGTCTTTCGGTTCGCAGCTTCGACATATGTCTGAACCTCGGCCAGGTTTCTGTGCCCGCTGATGGCCATGATGTCGGTCGCGCTCCGCCCTGCGTCTGCAAGGCGAACACAGGCAGCTTTGCGAAGGCCATGAGGTGACAAGCCGGTTGGCAAACCGGCTTCCTTCACCATGTCGCGGAACCAGTTGGTGAAGCCGGCCTCCGTGAAGGGCTTCCCTTGTGCCGTCATCAGAAACGTCAGGTTTTCGCGCTTGAGTACACTGAGCACCTCAGCGAAGCGACCCATGACAGGAATCGCGACCTCGGTTCCGGTCTTGGACTGCCGAATGGTTAAGTACCCGCCGCGTACGTGCTGCCAACCCATCCGAATGATGTCAGAACGCCTTTGAGCGGTAAGGAGCAACAGATCCATCGCTAGCCGCGCCCGAGTTCCCTTCGGATGCTTCGCGTAGAAGATTGCGATCTCATCCTCGGTCCAGGTGCGGAA
Organism: Aquibium oceanicum; assembly: GCF_001889605.1. NCBI lineage: Bacteria > Pseudomonadati > Pseudomonadota > Alphaproteobacteria > Hyphomicrobiales > Phyllobacteriaceae > Aquibium > Aquibium oceanicum. Next base: position 4,929,154 of record NZ_CP018171.1, read on the forward strand.
GCCTGTGGACCGGTCTCGCAGCTTCTTTACGCCAACCGTCGGATTATCAGCGCGGAACCTCTTCTTTACGGCGAAGCTCATCAGGATCTTGAGTGTCTTGCGCAATCGGTTAGCTGCTGCAGGCCGATCTGCCCTCTCGGCGATCAGTTTCTCAACGTGATCCGTCGTCAGCCCTGCGACGGACTTGTCACCGTGCTGGGCTCGGAAACGCTCGATGTCATTCCGATAGGTGCGCTGCGTTATCGGCGCGAGATTGTTGAACTCCGGTGTCTGGTAATACTTCGCGATCAGATCGGAGAAACTGCCAGGGATGGTCCTGCTCTTGCCGATCTCGACGACCTGCCGTTCGCCCGATATTGCCTTCGTATAGACTGCCATGAATTGCTCCGACCACACTGGAAGGGGCAGGTTCACGCCATGCATTGGATACCCAGGCCGACGGAACTGAGCACGCAACACCCCGCGGGAGTCGATGTACGGGCCCTTGACGTATTTTGGCTTATTCTTTCTCGGCGGCATTGAAGTATTTGTCCCATTCGTTTGCTGGCGCATCGTCATTTGCCGGGATCGCAGAAGGTGCCGTGGTGTCGAAGTGTACGAGGACGATCCGCCCATCGTTCGTGATTTCACTCCGAATAATGGGAAGATCACAAGCTCTGGCAGCTCGGATGGCACGCTGAAGGTCGGCTTGCTTGAATGTCTTTTGCGTGTTTGGCATGTTCGGGGCTTGTTGCCTCGCGTAGAAAAGCGGCAGTGCGAGGTGCTCCATTGACGGCTGCCACCTCAAAAAGCGGCATAAGTTGAGATCGAGCTCACTCTCTCAAGCTCGATGTAGTAGTCGGCTTGAGGGTACTTGTGGGTGACGAGGAGGATTTGCGAGACACGTTCTGCCAAGCCCTCTAGGGTCTTCGCAGTATTATCCGCCCGATCGGCGTCCATTGATGCGTCGATCTCATCTCCGAGGAAGACTGAGAACTGATTGTTGGTCAGAACCTGGCCCAGTCCAAGACGCAGCGAAAGGTTCGCCACGGCCTTGCCGGAGCCCGACAGCGTGTTGATCGGCTGGCCGTCAACCTGGATATCGAACTCCTCGTCAACCTCGATCAGGTTGCGTTGTCCACCGGTCATCTTGGTGATGTAGTGGGACGCCACCTTGTTCAGCGACGGGATGAGGTGCTGTTTCACCAGCTTGCGTAGGATGGTGAGAGCTTCCTTGCCCTTTCGGTATCCCTGCTCCTCCTCCCGGCGACGGTCGACCTCAGCCTTCTTGGTCTCGTAGATCCCGAGCGCCCTTTCATAGGCGTCGAGCCGGTCCTCGTAGATCTTGGCAGCTTGATAGGCTGCTTCGAGCTCGGCGAGGTTCTCAGGCACGTTCAGCAGATAGGCGTGACGCTCCTCGTCCTCGACCCGACGAGCCTTGGCCTCGATCCATTCGGCATGACGCTTCTCGTAGGAGGACATCTCCTGCTCGTAGGCCAGGCGCTCCCGCCAGAGCTGGTTCAGCTCCTTGCTGCTTCCAACGCTGGGCTTGATAGCTTCCAGCTCCGCACGGCGGGCCTGGGCGTCCTTGGCGACCTTGAACTGCGCCAGCTGCTGGCGGGTGTACTCGGGCTTGGGCGTGTCCTTCACACGTTCCCATTCGGCCCTGACCTTTTCGAACGCCTGCAGCTGGCGACGGGCGACGTCGATGTTCACCATGTCGGGCTTGGAGGGGCGCTCCTCGTCCTGCAGTTCGCAGTCGAGTTTCCGCATCTCGGCTTCGACCTTCTCCAGCCGACCGGCTTCGATAGGCCATTGGTGCTCACAGGCAGGACAGGTGTGAGTGCCGACGTCCGTCAGGTCCTTCCACTGCTTCTCCAGATGGTCGAACCGCTCGAACCGCTTCAGGAGCTCCATGTCGGCGTCGGCCTTGGCGATCTGCTCGGCCGTCATGGTCGGCACATCTCGCTTGAGGCGCTCCCGGATCTCCCAGTCGTCCACACTGATCGTGTCAGGATCGACCGGAGGGGGGCCAGGGAGGCGCGCGAGCTCCTTCTGGGCGCTCTCATACGCCCGAGCCTCCTCAACGAGCTCCTCGAGCTTCTCTGCCGGTTCCTGTGTGGGTTCGACCGGCTTGGTGGGCGCAGCGGGAAACGGCGACGAGATCCTGCCCTTGATCTGGTTCAGCTCGTCACGGAGCCCGCGGAGGCGGCTGAGCTCCGGTTCCATGTCGGCAGAAGGCTGGTAGCCGGCCGGCTTGGCAGGCTCCTCCGGCTTGACGAGCGTCTCCTCGATCCCGTCGATCGCCGAGGAGATCGAGCGCGCCTCCTCGCCGCACCACTTCGCCAGGTCATCAATCACGGACAGGCCGATGACGGAGTCCACCATCTGCTTGCGCTCGGTTGGCTTCATGGCGCCGAGCTTCTCGATGTCGCCCTGGTTCGCCACGCACGCCGTGTCGAAGACCTGGAGGCCGAAGCCGAGGATCTCGACGACCTTCGCGTTCGTGCCCTTGACGCCATTGGCGATCTCGGTGTCGCCGCGGAAGATCTTCGCGGTCGAGATCGTGCGCTTGGTCCGGTAGGTCTCGCCGCGCACGACGAACTCCAGCTCAACCTTCATGTTCTTGTAGTCGGTCGTCTGCCCGCGCAGGGCGGCGGTGCCGAAGAGCGAGAACCGGATCATCTCCAGGATGACGGACTTGCCGGCCTCATTCGGGCCGGTGATGGCGCCAAAGCCCTTCTGGAACGAAAAATCCCCCGACAGGGTGCGACCTGTCGAGGGAAACGTGACTTCGTACTTCAATCTGGATAGCATTTGCATTTCCCTTGTGCTCGCGCCTTGTTGACGGCGCTGATGACGGTCTCCGGCATGACTTGCCGATAGAAGAGAGCGATAGCCCGCAGGGGCTCCTCGCCTTGTCCCGCCCTCTTCTTCAGCTCCGAGATCATGTTGATCTCACCCTGGTCGAGGCCCTGGGTCGTCAGCCACTCGTCCATCGCTTTGACGAACTTGTTCATTCCTTGATCCTGGCCTCCTCGAACCGCTCGACCAGTTTCTCTCGGACGGTCTGCGGGACGCCGGCCTCCTCGAACGCCTGGGAGAACAGTGCCATGAGGTCGAACTCGCCCATGGAGACCTCCTCGACCGCGTCGTCTTCATTGTCCCCGACGCGCTTGAACGAGAGCTGGAGGCAGTCCACCTGTTGGTCGAAGGGCTCACCGCGGTTCAGGAGCACGCGGACGCACTTGTCGCGGAGATCCGTGCCCTCCAGCTCCTCGGGCCGGAGCGTGACGTACATCTCGCCGGTGTCCTCGCCGTGGGCGTAGGGCTGCATTGAGCCGACCTGGACGACCTTGACACCGTCGCGGGTGAACTCGTCGGGGAGGTGGACATGTCCAGTGTAGACGGTACGGCATCCAACCTCCGCAAACCGCTCAGTCGGAACCATGTTGTCGTGGCCGCAGATCGTATCCCAATGGCCGAACGCCACGTCGATCTCTTCGGTGACCAGCTCTGCGGCCGGTGTGATTGGATGGAAGGGGAAGAAGCCGACCTTTACGCCACCCATTTCGGCTAGGAGTGCACCACGGCCGTGCCGGACGACGAACACGTTTTGACAGCGCGAAACGATCAGTTCGAACAGGTCGAGTGCACCTTTCCTCTTCAGATCCCGCGAGATGTCGTGGTTGCCCGCGAGTACAAAATACCTGGTCTCGGGATTGGAGCGGGCGGCGGCCAGGTAGGCCCATGCCGCCTCGAAGACGACTACGTAGGGGACGGCCCAGCGATCGAAGAGATCCCCGGTACAGATGTGGACGTCGTATCGTCCCGAGTTCTCGAGCCGTTGTCGGAAGTCCCTCGACACCATCCCCTCACGAAGACATCGCTTGTCGAGCGGAACTCCGCGGATGAAAGTCCTTCCTAGATGTGGATCGCCCAAGATGCCGACACGGGCGGCGCCAATCGTGGTTTCGGTGATGCGGTCCATCGAAAAAATCCCTTCGGTGAGTGGGCAATGCAGCTTGGTGCCGGCGGCCAATTGAGACCGCCGGCGCCGGGCAAGTTCATGTCTTGCGGGAGAGGGTCGGCGGCTGTTTGCGGCCCGCTAGGAGCGGGATCGACGAGCGGCTATCAAGCAACGAGGCCAGAAGAAGCCGGGCCAGAGGCCTGCAGGTCCGTGACGATGACACTGTAGCCTGCGCTGACGTTGTCATTGTAGCCGGCGTTGCAGTCGATGTAGCCGCGTATCACCACCTGGACGCGGCGCTCTTCTCCATAAGAGGGGGAGCGGTGGCCGTTGCGCCGGAAGTGGCGGAGAAGTTTGTGTCTGCCTTCCTTGACGTCTAGCATGGCGGACTCTGCGGAGATCCTGATGGGGTGTGGTCCGCTGAGAGAGGGTTCTCCCTCAAGCGGAGGTTCGGTCTCTACGTTCGTGACGATCACGCCGTATTCGATGCTGATGCCGTCATTATTGCCGCAGACCCCATCGATATAGCCCCGGATCTCCACCGGTACGCGAAGTTCCTCCGAGCAGGAGTGCAATGGGTTTTCGCCGAGGGAGAAGTGGTCGAAGAGTTCGTGCCTGCCCTCCTTCACGTGGAGCAGGAGGAAGTTGGAAGAGATGTTCATGATGCTATTCCTTGGTCGAGCGGGAGTTGAGGGGAAGGAAGTGCCAGCCGCCATCAAGCCACCACCCTCCACTCACGGAACTCGAGGATGCCCCAGGTATTCCCGTTCCCGTTCTTCTCCTCGTAGCCGATGGTGACCGCGATCCTGTCGGTCGCCGGGTCGTCGCCGGCCTTCCGCATTGCCTTCACGAGCTTGGCGAGCGCCGAGAAGCCGGTCGTCGAGAACGAGTGACCCAGGACCGTGCCGGCCTCGATCGTCTCCTCCTTGAGCTTCACGTCTTCGGCGAGCTCGATGTTGACGTCCGCCGACTTGTACGGCCGGGCGTTCGACTGCACCGAACGGGCTTCGGACAGTGCCTGAGCCCACGTTGCGCCGTCCTGCGACATCACCCGGTCGGTCGTCTTCCGGTAGGTCGCCGGGTTCTGTCCGTACTTCACCACCTCCGTGTAGGAGATGTCGGACATGTCGATGATCGCCTTGATCTCCTCCAGGAGCGGCTTCTTCGAGCCGATCTGAAGGCCGTGTTCGGAGACCTTGAGCCATTCGTCTACGACGACGGCACCGGCCATCGCATCGTCCATGCCGATCGGCCGGCCGACAGCGGTGTTCTGCTGCGGAGCCGGAGCCGGTAAGTTGGCCGCTTCCTGCGGGACGTTGGCGGCGGCGGTGGTGGCGGCGTTGATGGCTGCGTCGATGTTGTTCATTCTCATTTCCTTTTTCAGTTTGGTTCACCGCTTGCTGCGGTAAGCGAGAAATAAGAAAGGCCCGCTGGATTACAGCGGGCCTTTTCTTGTGTTCCTAGAGTATCGGTGTTTTCTCTATGCCGCCTCCTTGTACTCCTCGTTGTCGTTCGTGTTGTGCTCGAACAGCTTCAGAACCGGCTGGGTCGGGTCCACCTTGTGCGCGTCGAGCGACTTCGAATAGATGACCCAGGTGATCCGGTTGTCGAGGCTGTCCTCGTAGAGCAGGACGGTGATGCGGAGCGGGGTCCCCCGCTTCCCGCGGATGCAGCGCCGGTATGCCTGCAACACGGTGGTGTCGAGGAAGTCCAGCGAGGCGAAGATCATGTGATCCACCTCCTGGTCCCCACACCATTGCCAGTTGAAGCCGACGTCGGCGACGGCCGGCGAGGCGATGATGCAGTTCAGGTCGCCCCGCTTAAAGGCATCGTCGATCTCACCGCGCTTCTTCGGCGTGACGTCGCCATTGAGCACCGCCGCTTTCAGTCCGTACTTCTGCGCCAGCTTCAGGATGCGGTACTGCTGGGGCTTGAGGGCCGCATAGACGATCACCGGCTTCCCGGTGCGCTGGTGGTCCTCGAAGTGGATGTCGAGCCGCTCCTCCTTCCCGCACGGGGCGCCACCCATGATATCGACGGTCCCCTCTCCCACCAGGTTGGGGAACACGTTGGGGTGTTCCATGATCTGGCGAGCGCGGATGAAGGCGACACCTGGCTCGGTGCCCTCCAGGAAGAATTTCTCCAGCTCGACGAAGGCCTGATCCTTGAACTGGTCGTAGATCTCCCGCTGCTTTTTCGTCATTTCGACGTACTCGGGAATGATGACCTTCGACTCCTTGCCGTAGACCATTTCGAAGGTGCGCCGGATGGCGTGCTTCTTGAAGATCGCCGACAGTTTCTCGTGGTTGCGCCACGAGGAGAGCTTCCCGGTGATGGGGTCCTCGACGGCGTGGTAGTAGTAGAAGCCCTTGTAGGACGGGTAGTAGCGGGGCTCGATCACGCGGATCGCCGGATAGGCGCTGTCCAGCCGGCCCGAGATCAACGTCCCGGTCATACCGATGAACCACTCCATCCGCTTCTTGAAGCTGTCGTAGAAGCCCTGGGTCCGCTGCGAGCTATCACCCTTGTAGCCCTTGTGGATCTCGTCGACGTGGCAGGCACGCACGAAGGGCGGGAGAGCCTCCCAGTGGGTCGAGTAGCAGTCGAACCCCATGAGGAAGACCTTGGTCTTGCCGGGGTTGGCGATTTCGTAGGGGAGGATCGTCCGCGCGTAGAACATCTGCTCGTTGACGGACATGTCCTCGTTGACGATGCCAGCCTCGCGCAGGGCCTTGAACGTGGTCTTCTGCGAGCCGAACAGCTTGTAGTGGCCGCGCCAGTTGCGCAGGGTCTCGGCGAGCTTCTTCTGGGCCGGCGAGAGCGGCCGCAGGCCGGTGACGATCGTCACCTCGTCGGGCTGGAACCCGGTGAAGCGCAGGACCTCGTCGCGGTTTTTCTTGAGCAACGACAGAGGCATTACGAACGCCGTGCCGATGCCGTGGGTCTTCCAGAGCCACCACTGCTTCACGCAGACAGACGGTGTCTTCCCCGTGCCCGGATCGGACAGGTTCAGACACCGCTTGTTGCGCATGTAGAAGGAGAGATCGGCGACCTGGTAGTCCCTAAGCGAGACGTCGCCCTGCTTCACGCCATCTCCGGCGTCACCTCGACGCGGGCTTTGCAGGCTCTCGAATAAATCGTGTCGGTCCTCAAGATGCCGAGTTCGAACAGCGAAGCCGTGAGTTTTGGATCGGCGATGGCGAGCTTTTCCGGGTCGAGCACGATGGCCGTCCCTTTCGGCGCGCGTTGCGTTGCCGCTGCGACGGTCACCTTGCCTTTGCCGGGGACTTCGTACGTGTCGGCGCCGGCGGAGCGTATTTCTTCCTTCTTACGCTCGAACGTCGCCTCGAGCGGGATCAGTTTCGCCTTGAGTTGGAGCAGTTCCTCGACGAGCGGGCGGATGTTGTGGTTCATGGGGTTCTCCAAAATGAAAAAGACGAGACCGTGGTCAACATCTGACGCTTGGTACCCGCATGGACTGGCAGGAGGCGACTTCATCCCGGCCTTTCGGCCGGGTTCGCGCGCGACCGGAATCTCGCCATGCGAAAGGCATTCGGCTCCCGGCTTATTCGGAGGCGAGAAGGAGACTGTCAGGTCTCAGCGAGCGTCGCGCAGACAGCTGCCGTTCTGGAGTCGACCCTTTGTCGTCGTTCCGGCTAGTTCGACCGCTGCCCGAAACCTGCCGTTCGTTCAGCTGTCCTGCGATGGCAAACTTGGGGCCGTTGAGAGAACCCGCTGCGCGGGAAGGCTCGTGCGACTGAGGTCGACGGTACAGGGCGACCATCGCGCTCTGCATTGAGCGCCGCCCGGTAGCGGCAGAGCATGACGGGTTTCTGCAACAAGGAGCCTGACAATGCACAACCAACCGAACTCGCCCGCGATCAGCCCGCTTCCTCAACGCCTGATTGACGACATGAACCTGCGCCGCTTCGGACACGAGGCCCGACGCAAATATCTCCGGGAAATCGGACGGCTTGCTACCTTTCTCGCACGATCTCCCAATACGGCGTCCCCGGATGATCTGCGCCGCTTCCAGATATGGCAGCAAATCGAGGGCGTCCCGGTGCCGACGATGAACAGCGTTGTGTCGGCGCTGCGGTTCTTCTTCAATACCACGGTTGATCGCCCTGATTTTGGCCGCCGCCTTGTTCGGCTGGGGCACCCGCGCAAACTGCCGGTGGTGCTCTGCCGTGAGGAAGTGACACGTCGGCTCGACGCCACGACCTGCAAGCCTACGGGCAGACTAAATCCCATCGGGTTCCACAACGATGGTGCTGGTCCACGAACGGGATCCTGAACGGATCATAGATCGGTTCGCAGACGTGTTCGAGCAGTTGTCCGTTGCAGTTCAGTCGGGGAACGACACGTGGGGAGGTCAACACTTCCCCTATGCGAACACGCCCCAAGTCGTTGGCGAGTTCCTCAAAGACTGCCCCCGCGCTCCGTAGGTGGAATCACCGGTCAGTCAGTGTTGGCGCTCATTGGCCTGTCGGAGTGGCGAAGCAGCCGACCGCTGCCAGCGACACCCGAGGCGGTTCCTTATCCAAAAATTCGCAGTCATTAACCTCGTTTCTTGAGTGGCGGTTAACCTAGACGTGGATACTAGAAGATCACACTAACCCCTGCAATTTGAAGGAGTGGCGGCGATGCGCCGGATGGCAACGACTGCAAAGAGCCCGGCGATCTATGCTCTCTTCATTGTGCTCGCGGTGACCGGCTGCGCGTCCAAGAAGATTCCCAACAGTGCGGCCGATCTCGGCCTGGGCGCGGCCGCCGTCACCGGCGCGAGCGTCGGCGCTGGGGCACCCGGCTCTCAACAAGAGTTCACTGTCACAGTCGGAGATCGGATCTTCTTCGACACCGATTCGTCCACCATACGCGCCGATGCTCAGGCAACCCTTGCCCGCCAGGCGCAGTGGCTGAACCAGTATCCGTCCTATTCGATCACCATCGAGGGACATGCGGACGAACGCGGCACACGCGAATACAACCTCGCGCTCGGCGCGCGCCGCGCCGCGGCAAGCCGCGACTTCCTGGTCGCACGCGGCGTTCAAGCAAACCGCTTGAAGACGATTTCGTATGGCAAGGAACGTCCGATCGCCGTCTGTGACAACATCTCTTGCTGGTCCCAGAATCGCCGTGCGGTAACGGTCCTGAACAGCGTCGGCAGCTGACTTATCCAAAGAGTCGAGCTCAAACTGCCTGATCAGCATAGTCCTGCGCGGGGGGATGTCGTAGCGGGAATTGGACCCGCCAGCGGGTCCCCGGTCTCTCCAAGTCTGATCGAGCAGAGGTATGAGCTGAGCGGCCGGCCAGAGTGCTAACCATCGACTGGACCACCAGTGATCCAAGTCCTTCTTGAGCTATAGAATCGATTCCGGCACCATCATCGACCACTTCGACGACGACATCGTCGTTCTTCCCGCAGACGCTCACTGAAATGAATCCGCCATCAGACGGGAATGCATACTTCAGCGAGTTCACCACAAGCTCGTTTACAATGATCCCCAGCGAGACAGCATCATCTCCTCTCATCAGGAGCGCTTCAGCTGACAGCTCCAAGCAAATGCCCTCCCGGACCAGGGTACAACGAATGTCCCTGATCAGAGCTTCGAGGTACGCCCTGATATCGACGGCCGAGGTCGCTGAATTGATCTGGAGACGACGTTGCGCCGACGCGACCGATACTATCCGCTGGTGCACATCCTCCAAGGTTTCGCGCGCACCGGGGTCGGTGGTTCGGCGAGCCTCCAGAACTAGATATGATGAAAGCATCGACAGGTTGTTGCCGAGGCGATGACTCATGTCGGCCAGCAAGTTCTCGACCCGACGTCTCTCGAGTTCAAGCTGGCGAGTGCGTTCGCCAACCTTTCCTTCCAGGTCGCGATTTAGATCGGCCAGACGCTCGGCCATCCTGTGCTCACGTTCGAAACTGACCGTCGAAAAAAGGAAAGTGCCAGTCAACACGAACAGCAGAACTCCCAGAAGGGTACCCCGCAGGAGCGTGACTTGTCGTTCTCGTTCTCCCAGAAGGCGGTTTTCCTCCTCGCCGATGGTCGCTACCAAGTCGAGAATTTGGTTCGTTGTCTGCCGGACTTCGTTCCGCCGAACCTCTTCGACTGCAGCACTGAAACCTCTGGCATGTAGAACCTCGATCGCTGTCGTGAGCTGACTGTTTCTCTCCCCCGCCAATCGATAGAGTTCTTCTATCGCATCGTTCTCAATTCGATTGCGAGCTACTATCTCTCGAAGCTGTTCAGCAAGCTTGCCGATCTTCTGCAGCGCGTACTCGTAATCGGCAAGGTACTCGCGATCCTGCGTAAGGATGTAGGCGCGTTGCGACCTTTCGGCTTCTACCACCGCATGGATGAAGCGTTCTACATAGGTTCTCGCCTCAAGGGATGCCCGGACCCGATTTTCCGCCCAACTGCTTAGCAGTGCGAACGAGATCACGATGAATGCGCTCACGACAAGGGCTGCAATCCATGTAATCCGCACCCACCGCCTATGGGCAACACCGGAATCGTTAGACATTGACAAGGTCCTTGTGCCGACAGTGCAGAATGCCAGAATCCAGCGGTGAAGTGGCTGACAGTGTACTGACTCCGAGGACGAATCAGCACCGTAGAGTGAAGCAGTGGCGGCGAGATCTTTCAACATGGATAGTACCGGCCTCTGGAAACACAGGGGCGTCGAACCTATCCAGCGCCTTCTCCCTGCTCTGCATGGGTCGCTTCAAAGATGCAGTCGCGGCAAGACGAGAACCTGGCGCCTAGCTTGCTGACACTGTCAGATGACGCCGGCGACCCAGGCGATCGCTATCGCCGAGGGAAGCAGCAGAGCTTGCGCGAGCAGGGTGCCGACTAAGCGGCTCGGCTCCATCCATATGACAGCGCGCCCGAAATCCCTCTTGCTCGTACGGCCGGCGATAACATCGTCCGCAAGCGCGTCCAGGAAGGGGTCGACCACCACGAACATCACGATTGTGGCCAGGCCGTTGATGATGGCCGAGAGCGTACGGGCGGTGACCCTGAACAGGTTCGAGCGAACCGGCAGAGATCGCCGCGAGCACGCCTGTCAGGCTGCCTCCCACTCCGTTGGAGCCGTTCAGGCGCGTAGGGCGGGCCGGTAACCGGAGACCGGCAGGAGTCGACCCCATTTAGGTCGTCCAAGCGCGATCGCGAGGCGCTCGAAACTTGCCGTTCGCTCCGCGCCGCTTTTTGGTCTTGAGCGGGGCCATCCCGGCGGCACTGGCCGACGGCGTGACGCACCTCAATCAGGGCAGCAGAGTGCGCGCTGACTTGCTACGAGGCGATTGCCGGATATCGAAAGGTCGCTTCCCCACGATCATTTGCATAAACTTCTTCTACTTGGGACCAACACGATAAAAGGGCGTCCACACAGGCAGGATCGAAGTGGGTGCCGGCGTTTTCGGCAAAGTGTCTTTTGACCTCAGAGAGCGGCCAGGGCTTCTTGTAAGGACGCTCTGAAAGGAGTGCGTCGCAGACGTCGGCGACAGCGGTCAGCCTGCCGGAGATTGGAATGTCGTCACCCGAGATTCTGCGCGGATAACCTTTGCCATCCCATCTCTCGTGATGAGACAGCGCTATTTCAGCAGCTAACTGCACCAGCTCGGAGTCGCTTCCGGAGAGAATTTCGTAGCCCCTGAGCGCATGCGTTTCCATCTCCCGCCGTTCGTCGTCATCAAGTTTTCCAGGCTTGTGGAGGATGGCATCAGGGATGGAGATCTTGCCGACATCGTGCATCGGAGACGCCCGGCACAGGTCTTCGACGAAAGTGGGATCAAGCCCCAACTTCTCCGCGACAACCCTGCTAATTTTTGCAACCCGCACGACGTGCTGACCGGTTTGATCATCCCGCAATTCGCCTGCTCGAGACAATCTTTGAATGATCTCTCCCTCACGGGACAAGATCTTGTCAGTGGCAGCACCGATCTCTGAGACCATAGCATTGAAGCTCGCGGCAAGTTGTGCGGTCTCTGCATCCGGCGTTTCAATTGACACCTGACTGTATTTGCCAGTGCGCGCGACGTCGTCCATGGCGCAGGTCAATTGGTGCAGCGGGCGGGTGATCGATCGCTGCAGTCGCCATGCAAGCAATAGGCTGGGCACGAGAGCTACAGCCGACCCCACCAGTGCGTATCCAAGCACCTTCCATACCTGGCTAAGTAGGTCACTTTCGGCGATCAATATGAGTTTGCCGACCTCCTCCCCACCATCAATGACTGGCGTCGTCACCGCTACAGTATCCGCGAATAGAAGAAGCCACAGGTTCTTGCTGGCGAACGTGTCGCCGATATCTACGTCGCTTTCAAGCCGAACAACGGAACCGATGCTCGCTAGCTGCGATCCGTCTCTGTCAATCACCTCCGCGTAGAGTAGATGAGGAATCCGAGCTATGCCTCTCAGAGATTGCTGGACCCCGGCAGCATCATCATCGGCCGTGGCGGCCGATACCGCGGCCCCAAACACCTGCGCGGTTGCCGCCATCGTTTCCTGCTTCTTAAGAAGAAACTGATTGGCCTCGTGCCACATGCTGATCACCGACGCCATCAAGAGCGCGACCCCGAGGGACGATAGAACGAGCCAGGTCAGCTTCGTCTGGATTGAGATCGAAGTTTGCGAACGGCGTTGCACAGTCACGTGTCGATGCTCCGATGGCGTCAAGATGTAGTGTACACGGACGTCAAGCCCCTGCTTACGGCTGAGTTTCGATGGTTTCTGCGTTCGATCGGGATTAGATCGCAGTAGTTCCGAGGGAACATCATGCCGACAGAGCGTTAAAGGTTCCTCTTGCGGACATCACCGCTTCGCCGTTCCTCGTCAAAGGGCTTCATTCAGCCAGGGAGACGCTGGTGCTGTTCGGGCCAAGTCCTGCAGGGACAGGGACTCTTGAACCTTCATAGTCGGAGTTGAGGACGAGCGTCACCCCATCGGTGACGTCCAGCTGGTGGGCGACTATAGCCGTCCAATCCGACTCGGTACCGACGTCTGTAACGCAAGGAAGAAGTGGCATCGCGGGCAAGGCATCGCACAAGCCATCGCCATCCTTGTCACCACCGATAGTCAGCTTGTCGCCGGGCAAATAGACGGTTCCCAGGAGCTTCTCGGCGTGCCGACTTTCGATCTTGAACTCGCGGACTTTGCCCGAAATGGGCTGAACATACATGAGGACGCCCGCCATGGGGCCGTCCTCAGGGGCAACAAGAGAGATCGTTGAATCGTTCTTGAGTTCAAGCTTCGCGTCTTTCCCTCTGAAGACGAAGCTGACGTTGTGCCCTAGCAGCTTAGCCATTTTGTCGAGCTTCAGAGCACCGTCCTTGATGACGTATATACCCGGCGCAAGCTTTACCTCTGAACTGTCAGTGATCTCCAGGCCGTCGCAATAGGTACCGGGTGACAGCGTTCGGATCTCTTTTTCGATCTTCAGCTTGGTGAACTTACACCCCGAGCTGGCCGCCTGATCCATCACGGGAGCACGAAGCGCCAGAGGGTCACGAATTATGGGACAGTCGGTAACCGGTAGGGGTGAGAAGTTGATGCTCCTACCGCGAAAGCCGCCGACGGAACACGAGAATTGAGCGACGATCCGGGAAACGTCCTTCGCGGCAAGACCGCTCGGATGTTTCGAATTGGTGTATGTCGAACATCCTTGAGCCCTTATCTCTGACTTACCACTGATTTTGAACACCTCTTTGCCGCTCTTGGCTTGCACAATGATGCACAGCATCGCCTGGCCGTGAGCACGAGCCACTGCGCGAACGGTGATCTGGGGACTTCCGGTGAAATAGCCAAGGAAGAAGTAGCCATAGTGATCTTGAGTAAGGGATAATTCGATTCTGCGCTTTGCTTCATCGATCACTACTTCGGTCTGGAATGTCGCGCCGGCGAAGCGATCCACAAGATTCGCTGATACGACGGATTCCGCAACCTGCTTTGCTGTGGTGGTATTCCAGCCCTTCATGCCCGCTTCCGTAGCGACGGCCATCACTGCTGCGTCCGCTGTATTCTGCAATTGGTTTTCTTGGTTCTCAAAAACATAGAGGTCGATGGCGCCGCCAACGACACCGAGAAGCATAGGTGCAATCAAGGCAGCCGTAACTGCGAAATTGCCCAGCCGATCGGCAACGAAGGCTGAAAATGACTGAACCATGCGGGCAATTGTGGATGGCCGTTTCATACGAGCGAAGGTAGCCGAGTTTACTAAATTCCTTGTTAAGCGCGGACTGAACCGTAGCAATTGATGATCGCGCATACGGAGTTGACGGCAGCAATGTCACAAGACGTAGGAGCCAACTTCCCTCGATGTCGGCTACAGAGACTCACCAGTTCTGTCGCGACGCACGAATGAAGGCCGCGTCAGTGTTGAAATGACACGGTTACCCGAATGTCCGCTTTCCAGAGGCCCCTCTCAGAACCGGTCGGGCAGGAGTCCACCCCCGAGCGTACTTTCAGGTCCGGTACTATTCGTCGGATTTGCACCACTAGACAGCAGGCGTACGGCCGTGGATAGGACCAGTTCGTCCGAGTGGGACCCTACCGCTGCGGAGCTGTCCGCTTTAAGGCCCGACTGCACCAACGGCAAGTCTTGGCGCGAAGCGGTCGAAATGCGGCTGCCACGCAAACCGCTGGCTTCCTACTTTGCCCCCCAGAAGCCGTCGGGCGGATTGAACCGCCCCGGGTTTGCCGGAGGCTCCAACTCCTGAGAAGGTGGAGCCATCATGAGCAAGACGACGAACAAGTTTTCCCCGGAAGTACGCCAGCGAGCCGTGCGGCTGGTGCTGGATCACGAGCATGAACACCCCTCCCGCTGGGCGGCGATCATGTCGATCTCGGGCAAGATCGGCTGCACGGGCCAGACGCTGAACGAGTGGGTGAAGAAGGCCGAGGTGGATGCCGGCAAGCGGGCCGGTGTGCCGGCGGACATGGCGGCCAAGCTGAAGGCCCTGGAACGGGAGAACCGAGAACTTCGGCAGGCCAACGAGATCCTGCGCAAGGCGTCGGCGTATTTTGCCCAGGCGGAGCTCGACCGCCCATTCAAACGATGATCGCGTTCATCGACGATCACCGCGAGGCGTATGGGGTCGAGCCGATCTGCAAGGTGCTGCCGATCGCCCCGTCGACCTACCACCACCATGTCGCCAAGCGCGCCAATCCCGAGAAGCTGTCGGCGCGGGCGAAGCGGGACCTGGAGCTCAAGCCCGAGATCGAGCGCGTCTTCACCGAGAACTTCGAGGTGTATGGTGCGCGCAAGGTCTGGCGTCAGATGCTGCGCGAAGGCTTCGGCGTTGCGCGCTGCACAGTCGAGCGGCTAATGGCCGACGTGGGCCTACACGGCGTCATCCGCGGCAAGCCGATCCGCACCACGGTCCAGGACAAGGCCGCGCCATGTCCACGCGACCATGTGAACCGGGTCTTCCATGCCCCGGCGCCGAACAGGCTCTGGCTCTCGGACTTCACCTACGTCAGCACCTGGTCGGGCTTCGTCTACGTGGCCTTCGTGATCGACGCCTATGCGCGTCGCATCGTCGGCTGGCGGGTGAGCCGGACGGCGCATGCGAGCTTCGTTCTCGATGCTCTTGAACAGGCCCTGCACGAGCGGCGGCCCATTCATCGCGGTGGCCTGGTGCATCATTCGGACAGGGGATCTCAATATGTCAGCATCCGCTACACAGAGCGTTTGGCCGAGGCGGGCATCGAGCCTTCCGTCGGAAGTATCGGCGACTCCTACGACAACGCTCTCGCCGAAACCATCAACGGCCTCTACAAGGCCGAGGTGATCCATCGGCGCGGACCCTGGCGCTCCTTCGAGGCCGTCGAGTTCGCAACGCTGAACTGGGTCGACTGGTTCAACAATCGCCGGCTGCTGGAGCCCATCGGCAACATCCCGCCGGCCGAAGCCGAGGCACGCTACTACGCCATGCTGGAAGAACCGGCCATGGCAGCGTGACTCAAACCAAATGGCCTCCGGCAAACCCGGGGCGGTTCAGATAGCCCCCATGAGCGGACTTCCTTGTCGGGTACCACGCGTCACCGTTAGGCCGGCTTGCTGAGTTCCTGTTCGTAGATGTTCTGGAGGCGAGCACGGAGGCGCGGGTCCTTCTCCAAGGTGATGGCGAGTTTGAAGGGGCCCGTTAGCCAGGAACGGCGGGTTTTTTCCGTCGCGCACCGTCGCAGTCCGCAAAGAGCGGACCAATAGCTCTTAAGGTGGTTGTCGACCGTCATCAGGCCCTCTCGGACCGTGTCATGTGATTCCCTTCTCATGATAGCGGAATTGATCGCGGCAGAGGTCAGCTTCGTTGCCGCCGGTGCACTGGTACCCCGCAATTTCGGGGCTGCGGGATAGGCGGCGCTAGGGGTTTCCCGAACACCAGACGTTATCGACATGGCGTTTCAGCGCGCCATGGGCAGGAAACCCGATGATGACACCCTTGCGATCGCCGTCAGCGCAGACACCGCACTCCGTACAGCTGATGTCGGCATAGATTGCCGGACAGACCGCAATTTTCCGGCCCTTGGGGGTCCGGCGTGGCAATAATCGTAATCGCTCGCGGAAAGGGCCTAGTGGCTCGGCAGATTTGCGGCCATGCTCCGAGCTCAGCACTGTGACAACCGGCAGACCCAAATCGGCCAGCTCATCGGCCTCCTCCAGGTTGTCGGCGGAGAGATTGACGTTCAGCCCCTTCTCGGAGACCTCACGCAAAATCGCCAGGTTCTCTGGCGTTGGGGGTTTGTGGGTGAATACGATTGCTCGCTTCCCCCGGTTCACTGTGGCGATCTTGCGCATCGCTTCGTGGTCGATGACGTCACCCTTCCCGGGAAGATCACCGGCTTGGCCCCAGCGCCACAAGGCGCCGCGGTTCAGCTTTCGGATCGGCTTCAGAGCCTCGTCCAGGTCGGTACCCCGCTCACCTGACGTCACTTTATCCCAGTGTAGCTTAAGCGGGCCGGTGAGTGCATAGCAACCCTTTGCTTTCAAAGGGCAACTGTCGGGGCAGGTGTCGGCGGAACTCGTCACGACGGGCATCGGACCGGTCTTCTCATTCCGGGACACCTTCGTGGTGTGATATCGCATCAGTCTCCTCGCAACAAAAAAAAGGGCGCTCCGAGGAGCGCCCTTGTTGGCAGTTTGGGGTGGATGGTGTGGCTAGTTCAGCCACCTCCTTGTCCAGGCACGGATGCGGCCGAAGATCGTTGGGCTTTCGGCGTCGTTGTCCGGGTCGTCATAGACCGTCGTGTAGACCGGCTTGGGAAACGCCCACTCGGCCTTCTCGGCCTCGACCTCGTCGACGATCGTGTAGCGCCACGCCCTACCCTTCGCGGTGTCGTCCCGCGGGAAGGCCACGACATCGGCCGGGTTGATCTTGAGCACCAGGACCTTGCCCTGATCGCCGAGATAGTTGCCGAGGTAATGCCACGAGCAGAAGTGCAGACCGCTCGAGCAATAGCTGAAGCGGTCGGGATCACACTCCTCGCGCGGGAGAAAGATGGTCGAGCCGACGTCGTTGCGGGTCTTACCATCGTGGAACGACAGGTAGTCGTCCCGGACCTTCTTGTAGGCCAGGAAGTAGCCGTCCGGCGTGATCGGCATCCCGGCATGCTCCAGCCACTCGAACAGGTCGTCCCTGATCTCCTGATCCGGGTTCATCTGGACGCGCTTGAGGAAGGCGATCCACGGGGCGATCGGCTGCTTGTACTTCGCCATCTCGATGATCCTCTGCGTGAGGTAGTTGTGCAGCGGCTGGTCGTTGTAGTTGAGCGTGTCGTAGCCAACCCTGATCAGGTCATCCTCGTAGAGAACCTGCTTGCGCAGGGCGGCGCTGATGTCGATCAGATCCTCGACCGGCTGATCTTCGCGGAGCGCATCCTTGATCTCCGTGAAGTTCGGATGCGAGGAGTCGATCGTGCGAAGGTCACCGCCGATGAAGACGGTGACCGTGTTGCCGGAGATGATGTGGGGTGTCATGCGTGCCTCCTATCGGGCAATGAGTTTCAGGTACTCGTCCAGCCACTCGTCGTTGCGGTGGACGGCGTCGAACAGCGGATAGCGGGCGATGAGTTTCGCCCACCGGTCCCGCCAGTAGGTCCGGAGGTCAGGCAGCTGCTTGCCGGTGATCCTCTGCCAGAACTGGGAGAGGTCGTACTCACCATTGGTGACGGGCTCGATCTCATCGATCGCGTCGAAGAACGCCTGCAACCGCTTGGGCAGCTGTTCCTTGCGCTGGTGGAGCCGCATGACAAGAAGGTCCTGGAACAGGCGACGAGCCTCTTCCTTGCGCTGGAAGTCCTTCGGGTTGAAGGTGCCGGCGATCTCCTGGAGCACGTCCTCCAGGCTCTTCCAGTTCTCGTCCTTGGCGAAGGCCTTCTGGGTCTTCAGCAGAACGACGATCAGCCGGTCGAAAAACAGTGGGCCGACCTTGCGGGCCGGCTCGATGAACCGACGCTGGATCGTCTCGTAGTCGAACACCTCGCCGAAGACCTTGTACTTCGAGCCTTCCGACTGGACGTAGATGACCTCGTCGACCTCGCCGGGGATGATCGACCGCCACTGGTCGAAGCGCCGGATGTCGGTCTTCTTCAGGCTCCGGGTCTGGCGCGGGGTGCGCGGCAGCTTCAGGGGCTCGTAGTCCTCCAGGTCGACGAAGTCCTCGACGCCATATTCCTTGGCGAGACTGTCGAGGTAGTCGGTCTTCACCCAGATCACGTCGGCGCCGGGGTTCTCGGAACGAAACCGACGCAGACGATCCTTGGCGAACTTCAGATCCTCGGACTGGACCACGATGGTGGCGTCCCGCAGCTCCTCCGGCGTCCAGGAGGGTGCCTTCCTGCCGTAGCGGAGGTCAGTACTGGTTGGCTGACGGACGGTAATCCAGTCCACACCATGGGGGCGGGACATCTTGATCGTCGCGCCCCGGCTTCCCGAGAACGGGAAGGACGAGCGGAGTCCGGTTTTGCCCCTCCACTTCAGTCCCTTGCTCCACAACCTGGAGGGCAGCGTGTGGGTGAGATCACGATACCGAATGCAGGCGTCGTAGAAGTTGGTGGGCTCGTCGAGCGTCCTCTGGATTGACGCCTGGATGTCCTCCATGGTCGCTTTCCAGATCTTGGCCAGGTTTGCCTTGGTCGTCTCGTCGTAGCCGAGCTGCTCGCGAGAGGTCGACACGCTGGCCGTACCAATCGGCACGTCGAGGATGATCGGGAGCTGATTGTCGTGGTACTCGCCGCCGATCTGTTCCGCGTCCAGCGGGTAGAGTACGCAGCCCTGACGGACATACGGCCGCTTGATCATGTCGCTCTTCACGATCCGGAAGTTCGAGCCCGTCATCAGATCGACGGGCCGGCCGGGTTGCCAGGCCTCGTTGAGGATCTTCGGCATCGGATCGAAGCCGATCATCACCTTGGAGATCGCCGCCTGGAAGCGGTAGATGTCCTCCTGCTTGACCGGGAACATCACCTTGAGCCCACGGGGCTCAGTCGACGGCACCGGCTCCATGGCGGAGACGTTCGGCTCCTCCCCTGCGTCCAGGTAGCAGACATAGTCGCGCTGGAACTCGCCGTCGTAGCAGGTGATCGTGTACTGCTTGGTGTAGGCAAACGGCGACATCATGCCGATGCCGATCATGCCCACCTGGTTGTTGGTGTCCCGCTTGCTCGAAGCGAACGCTGTCGTGGCGCGGGTCTCCACCTCTTCCTGGCTCATGCCTGGGCCGTAGTCCCGAACCATGAAGTACGGATTGAAGGTCGACGGCGCCATCAGCTCGAAGGGGACGTCGTTCTTGTCGACCATCAGGTGGGCGTCGAAGGCGTTGGTCGAGATCTCGCGAACCGGCGCCAGGATCTTGTCGGAGTACATGCCGTTGATCACGGCGTGGAACGCCATGGCGTTCATCTCGAAGCCGAACTTGCGGGCCTCGCCGAAGCCCGAGGAGGTGAAGTCGTTGGCGAGAGAGGTATTCAGTTTCATGGGTCAGTGCCTTTCAGCCATCGGAACAGCCTCACGGCGCGCTCCCTTTCGTCAGACGGAAAGGAGGGGTTCGAGAGGTAGTGTCGGAGGGCTCTTTGGAGGGTTTTTCGTAGCATGGTGGCTCCTTTGGGAATTTCTTCCTAATTATGCACTTGACGTACCACGCCTGAAATGCGATAACACTCGCAAGAGGGGGCGAAGCCATGCCGAAGAAAAAGACAGAGCGGGAGATCGTTGAGGAGCTTCAACGCAAAGCCGACAACCAGCGCCCGATGCGTGTGGACTTCCAAGGCCAACCGGGACCATTCGAACTTCCCAAATGTGGTCCGCACGTTTCAGTTGGTGTGGGAGCCGGAGATACATTTGTCCTTGAACTGGAAACAGCAGAACAGTCCCAACTGATCCGTATTCCGATATCCGTTGAGGCTCTAAGCGGGCTTGAAAGCATGATCCTCCACATGCGCCAGAACTACGGCCTAGATCAGAAGAAGCACTAGCCATGATCAACATCACCAACGAGATTTACAACGACGAAGCCAAGGCCCGCGAGCACTTGGAGGCGATCCATTGGCCGAACGGTCCGGTTTGCCCGCATTGCCAGAACGCGGACGAGACCCGCATCAAGAAGATGGAAGGCAAGTCCACGCGCCCCGGCGTTTACAAGTGCAATGAGTGCCGCAAGCCGTTCTCCGTGACTGTCGGGACCGTCTTCGAGCGCTCGCATATCCCGCTGCACAAGTGGGTACTGGCCTCACACCTGATCGCAGCTTCGAAGAAGGGCATGTCCGCTCACCAGTTGTGGCGCATGCTTGGCTTTGGCTCCTACCGCACCGCTTGGTTCATGCTGCATCGCCTTCGCGAAGCCATGAAGGAAGACGTGAAGTCTTCTGGTCCCATTGGCGGCGAAGGCAAGACCGTGGAAGCCGATGAAACCTACATCGGCAAGCGTGAGACACCCCGCGTTTCAGCGCAGCGCAAGGGCCGTCCTTTTACGAAGGGCGGCAAGTCAGGCGGCGCACAGAAGCGTATCGTCGTCGGCCTCGTGGAGCGCGGTGGCAAGGCACGCATGTTCCACCTGAACGACGCCACGAAGGAAACCGTCCGTGACGTGCTGGTCCGCAATGCAGACCGCAAGTCCATCCTCTACACGGACGAAAGCCGCCTCTACACCGTCACTGGCGCCGAGTACGCGGGACACAAGACCGTCAAGCACTCCGCCAAGGAATACGCCCGCCGCGAGGGCGATGTTGTCATTCACTCCAATACGATTGAAAACGTGTTCTCTGTCTTCAAGCGCGGCATGGTCGGTGTCTATCAGCACTGCGGTGAGGCTCACCTACACCGCTATCTTGCCGAATTCGATTTCCGCTATAACCGCCGCATGGCGCTAGGCTTCAATGACGCGGATCGCGCCGAAGACCTGTTGCGCGGTGCGCGTGACAAGCGCCTGACCTATCGGCGGACTGGTGAGTCCGCGTACGCCTAAGCAGAAGGCGCGCGTATTGCTTCGCAAGAGAAGGAAGAACTAATTTCTAGTCAGTTAGACGCTTTATGCTGACCAAATTCTGCTCGACCCTAACGCTGTAGCCGGCCCCCAATCCATCCACTTCCACTATGGGAGGCTTCTTGTAGGATAAGCGACTTGCCCAGTACCCCAGACCAGAAAGCCCGATAACTCCAAGTGCGATCCGCATCCATTCGAACTCAAGGATCATAGCCAAAACGCCCCAGCTCTCCGGGCAGCCTGCTAATCCAAGGATCAAGCTAGCTGCACCAACGACAAAACTTGCAATTTCGAGCATCCTCATAGCAGTATGATGCTCACGCGCCTTTCACCAAGTCAACTACACTGAACTTTTTGCCAGGAGGAAGCATGGAGCGTGTGGTGATTAAGTGCCCAGTGACGGGAAAGACCGTTCCGACGGGCTTTGCTATGGATAAAAGGTCCTTCGATTCGGCTCAAATGAGCAGGAACACTTTCGGGCCATGCCCCGCATGTGGTCGCATGCATACATGGGACAAGAAAGATGCGTGGGTTCAAGAGTGGCCCCCGCGCCAACTGTAATCAATGCGCGCGTTCAACACCACGACCCGCTTGCCCGCGAGTAAGCGGATCAGGGCAAACCTAATCGTGTTCATTTGCTTCTCCTTTGGTGGCTAGAACATGCCGAGCATACCCGGCTATTGCGCGCATTGTGACTTGGTCTTTGACGGGTCGGGCGGCATCCACATTGAAGGCGCTTCGAATGTGGTGCTCAGCGGGAACGTCATGACTTGCCCAAGATGCCACCGACCGGCAAAGCTGGCAGAGGGCACGTTCAATGTTCGTGGCGGCAATATTGAACTCGTCTCAGGCCCACCGCTCACGGTCGAAATTCTTAGGCGTCTTCAAGACATCGCTGAACGAGCGCATGCCAAGAAGATCACGCCTGATGCCGCCATCAGAGAAGCCAAGGAACTTGACACCATCCTAGGCAACTTGCTGGAGCGGTTCCTCGCTCTCGGCCTTCCAGCGCTCGCTGCCTTTATCGGTTTGATTGGCGTATATCTGGCGCATGCCTCCCTACAGCTACAGAAAGAAGGGGTTGCCCTTCAGAGGGAAAGCCTTGACCTCCAAAAGCTCGACAGTGAAGCGTCGGAATCGTTTTATCGCGAATCTCTAAATTTGCTGAAGGAACAAAAGGCCGCATCAAAAAAGGTGAGACAACCACCACGAAAGCGTGTCCGTCCACCACATGATGAGCAGGGCGTTGATGATAAACGCGACAGACCAACCAAGGCAGACGCCGCAAAGAAAACGGTGGCGTTCAAAAAACCATCGAAACGCCGAACGGAAGTCTACAACCAGCGCCGCATCGAGCTGAAAGAGCGGCGTAGGATGTTCCCGCGTCGGGCGCGTCGGGCGCATCGACCTCAATCCTGACCCGTCTTGCCACGTTTGGCAGCATTTGGCTTTGGCTTAGGCGTCTCACTCTTCCCGGCCTTGCCAGCCTTCGGCGCGGGAGGGGTCTTCAACAGGCGTCGAAGAAGTTCGTCGCCCTTCTCCCTGTCTTTGTCCTTAGGAGCATCAGCCATGCCTCAGCCTCTCTCGCGCGTGAACCCGAATGCCAGCGTCATGGTAGGTAACGCTGGCATTCCTGTCTTCCATCACAACCCGTCCCTCGGACTACTAGCGATGGAAAGCATCGCTACGTGGTCGAACGTAGAGAACTTTCTACTCGGCTTGTATCTCGAATTGCTTGGAGGTGCATCCGACCGAGCCGCCATAGCCTATCTGGCAATCGAGACGCAAAGCGCAAAAACCCAAGCGATCCGCGCGGTTGCACAAAGCGTTCTGAACGAGGACCATTTCGAGCTGTTGGCTGCGATCCTGAAGGTAGCCAAAACAGCCCAAAAGAGCCGTGACAAACTCGCTCATCACATTTGGGGATTTAGCCCAAACTTGCCAGATGCCCTCTTGCTGGTTGATCCTAGGGCGCTCGCGCGCCGCCTTGATCCCCGCGAATTTGGCGATGACGTTATGGTTTACCGCCAACCAGATTTTATGAGCATCATCGACATCAATAACCGGGTTTGCGGATGGGGATTGTCACTGCGTTTTATCGTTACCGGCCATCCAGCCAACCACGAAGGCGAGCTATACGCCCAGCTATGTGCGGAACCTGAAATTCGAGAAAGGCTAGATCGTCAGGCTTAGCCAGTTCGATCTCATCGCGCAGAATTTCCTCAATCGCGCGTTTCATTTCCTCTCTTTGATTTGCCGGCCTGTCAGCCGAATCAATGTCATTTTTCATCATGGTACGTCAAGTGCATAATTAGGAATTTCTTCCTATTACGCGGCAAGCGTTTGGAGGTCCACCCTGTTTGCGACTGCCTGTTGATAAGTGCGCGCCTCGGCGAGGATCACACCGTCGTCACCGGTGACGAGGTATTTCTCCCAGCCGTACTTGAACGGCAGACGCATCTTACGGACGTCGGCCCGAGTGAGGATCGTGTCCGTCTCGAGCTCATAGATCTTGATCTGCAAGAAATTCCTCCAATCGTTGGGTCTGCCCGTTGATGATGCGGGCGACGGGCCGGCCGTCGATCAACAGGATGTTGTCGAAGATCTCAGCGGGTTTGCTATGAAGTCGGAGGGCGTCCTTGCCCTCCTGAGTGATGGTGCTTCGGTTGACGGAATAGTCGGACGTGATCCAACCCTTCCGATGCATGGCCTTGACGGCGGCGTGCTCGCCGCTGCCCTTGAGCGAGACGTAGTCGGACTGGAGCGCCTCCACGAGGAGCTCCTTCTGTTTCGGGGTCATACGACAAAGACCTCCTTTCCGATGAAGTAGGCGAGATTGGCCTTGAGGATCGGGCGCCCGCTGGGTGTCACAAACTGCGCGTTCTCGTAGGGATTGTATCGAACGCGCATTCCCAGGAGTGGCGGCTCGGTCACGGTGATGGCGCTAACGGTCCCACGAATTGTCGCGTGGACCTCCTCGCGCTTGTTCTGCATCACCCGCTCTCTGACCTTCTGCGAGACGTGGAAGGTCGAGTTCTCCAAAACGAAAGGGCCGCGGTTGTAAAACACGCGGCCCCTGGGGGATCTTTCGAAGCCGGAGAGCTCTGCATAGGGCTTCCTCGGCCGGATGCTGAAACACCGCTTGTGGGTGTTCCAATAGACGTCAACCTTGGGGGGTGACATTCTCGACCTCCCTCTCGATGATTGACTGGCCGTGGAAATCGATCTTGTCGTCGAGAAAGGCGTGTTCGGCCGCCTCGTGGCGATCCTCCTCCTTAACCGTGTCAGGAAGTTCGACGGTGAAGGTATGAACGATCGTCTCCACTAGAGTGACGTCGTACTTGC
This sequence comes from Aquibium oceanicum, assembly GCF_001889605.1. Lineage (NCBI taxonomy): Bacteria > Pseudomonadati > Pseudomonadota > Alphaproteobacteria > Hyphomicrobiales > Phyllobacteriaceae > Aquibium > Aquibium oceanicum. Next base: position 4,953,936 of record NZ_CP018171.1, read on the forward strand.
GTTTGTCTCCTTCCGGAGTCATAGGTGTTCTCCCTTTCGATGGAGGTTTGAATGGCGAAGGCCAATGTTGATCTGACGGACAAGAGCATGGATGAGCTCGAAGCCATCCACGAGGCCGTGATGCAGGCCAAGGAGAAGAAGGCGATCGAGCATCAGAACGAGCTGATCCGCGAGTATCAGACCCTGCGGGACAAGATGGTGAAGTACGGGGTCGCGAAAGACGACGACCTTCCCCGGTTCAAGGTTCGTGGATGGTCTCGCTCGAAGCCTCACTGACACGCTTGATGTCGTCCGGGTTGATGCCAGACCGCCTCGCCCATTCCTTGACCAGGAACTCCGGCACGCACTCGGGCACCTCGACCTGGTTGCGCTGGATCACCTCGGGCTCCACGACCTGGGGCTCGAGCACGGCACCGGCCGGAGAGGCTTCCGCGGTGAGTCCCATCATGCCGTTCAGCAGCGCGGCCAGCTCGTTGCGGTCGTTTATCACCACCTTTGTGTTCGCTGCCGGCGGGAGGCCGAGCTCCCGCCGGTGTGCCTCGGCGTCGTTCTTCATGGGGAACCAGCCGCGGGCGACGTTGTAGACGATCACAACGATGCTCCCTCGCAACCAGTGACCTGAAGCGTCTCGGTGTCGAGCACGGCGAGCTGGGCTCCCTTCCAGCTGCCGGCCTCGTACTGCTCCGAGACCTCTTTCCAGAACTCCGGCGTGTCATCCTGTCGGGTCGTGCCGAAGGCGTCGGCGATTTCGACGATGGCCTCCTGGCGGGTCCGGAAAGCGTGGATGCTCTCGTCGTAGTCGTGGTTGAACGTCACGATGTAGATCTTGCTCATCGACGGATCTCCTCCAGATTGTACTTCAGGGCGCAGTGACGAGCCGCCTCCTCCGGCGTTGCGTCCGGATCATACCAGCGATCCAGGAACTCCTCCGGGGTCATCCCGAAGGAAATACCGTAGTGGCGCTCGTGGTAGGCCTGAGCCGTTCGGTGGTACTCGGCCTTCGCCCAGTCGCTGTTGATGACGTTGAGCGCCGCCACCTTCGGAGTGGGGTAGGCCTCGCCGGGGGTCAGCTCGCTGCAGATCGCCGGGACGATCTCCCAGTCGTAGGAGCCGCTCTCGCGGACCCACTTCGGCAGGAGGTCGTAGACCTTCAGCACCCACTGGCCGATCTTCATGCTCTCGTGACGGAGCTCGACGGAGCCAACACCGTCGCGGTACTCGATCCAGTCGGGTTTGCCATCATCCAGGGTGACTTCGTTGATCCACTCCCAGACGCAGAGCGCGGCTTCCATTTCGAGCGTGCTCCAGGCGTCGGGCAGCTCGACGGGTAGGGTCTGCGAGTGGGAGATCTTGCCGCCGGCTTTGGTGACCCACTCGCGGTGGGCCTTCTCGGTGGCGTTGTCGCCGGGAGCGACGAGCCAGCGGTGGACACCGGGCACCTCGTCGTGCTCGGCTTCGAGGTAGGTGAGATTGAGTTTCACAAGTATTTCTCCAGTTGAACTGTCACCGAATACTGGACGTTGCTTATCCTCGCCGTGTGGTAGAGGAAGGGCAGATCAATCGCGAGATATCGGTTGAGGAGCTGCATGTAGGCGCCGACGAAATCCGGGCCGTGCTTGTCGCCGTGCGTCAGGGCGTGGGCGACTTCGTGCAGGATGACCCAGGTCGGGGTCGGAGCGGTGGTGGGGAAGCGGACACGCAGACGGTGGCCCCTCCCCCCGTTGCCGGCGAATGGTCGAACGATCGGTGGGTGTGGCGTCGGCCACACATGGTTCACGATCGGCTGGATGGCGTCAAACGGGACCTGTGACTGGTCCCGCGGCTTGATGTAGATGTCCTCCCAGCGATAGACGCGCGACTTCTGGTAGTCAGGCTCCCTCATATCGCTGGAGCCGAGCCTGAGCCGAATACTCCGGTGGGTTCACGAGGTGGGCCAGGGCTCCGCAGGACGGACACTGGCCCGCCGGGACGATCTCGCCGGGGCTGATCCGCTCTTCGATGTCGGTTACCATGTCCAGCTCGTCAGCCCGGTGTGTCTCCCCGCAATCATCGCAGATGCAGGGATCATCGTCGTTTTCGGTCTGGATGTAGCACTGGGTCATGCCAGCACCTCCCTGATCCGGGCCAGGAGGTCGTCGACCGGTGGATCTTGGAGTTCACACCCCTCGAAGCCGGCGATGAAGCGCTCGGCCTCGGCGAGGAGGCCGATGATGTCGGACTGTTCGGCCGCTGCGCTTTGGGTAATCTGCTTGTAGAGGTCCTGGATCTGGATGATCGTCAACGGCCATGCTCTAGCTACTGCGACGATGACATCCATCGGTGGATGGAGGGGGACGAGGACTGTGGTCATGTCAGCTCCTTTCGAATTCTGGTCAGCAGATCGTCGACCTTGCCTCCCTCGGGCTCGCCTCCCGAGAGGCCGGCGATGAAGCGCTCGGCCTCGGCCAGGAGCCCGCGGAGGTTGCCCTCCACTGGCGACCACTGGCCATCCTCCATCTTGTCGGAGAGCGGTCTGAGGATGGTGTCCCAGATCTCGTCGCAGATCGTGTTGGCCGAGTAGTCGGAGATCACGTCATAGCCGTCGTTGCCGTAGATAAGCTGGAACCAGCCGATCTTCGTCACGTCATCCACTCGACGAACCATGATCAGGTCCTCGTCGGTCGAGAAGAGAGCGGCCATGATCTGGGCCTTGTCGGTCGACCGCTTGACGACCCACTCCCCACCATCGTTGACCGATAGGCAGTAGCCACGGGCGAGGCAGGCCGCGACGAGGGCGTCAGCCATTGCCTCTTCCATCTGGATCCGGAAGCGGACATCGGTGTGGGCACGCTCCAGTGCCTGTTGGAAGCCGGACTTCATGTGGTCTCTCCTTCGATTGGCTCCAGGTAGAACTCCACCGTGTGGCCCATGTACTCGCCTCCGGACATCCGCTCTTGGACGTCGGTCTTGACCATTGTGCGGGACTGGAGTTCCAGACGGGCACGGGTGTGTTCGGCGAGTATGGCGGCTACCTGCTCCGGCTCGAGATCGAGGGTCGTGACGTCGACCTCCTTCTCGACCGTGACTCGGATGGTTTCACGTCTCATCGGAACGCCACCTCCCACTCGACCTCCCCCGTCTTGGCCAGATGCCGGAGCACCTTCGCGGCCTGGCGCGGGGTGACTTCGTCCCATTCGAGGTGGATCGCTGGGCCGTAGTTCATCGGCTCGAACAGGGTTTCGGCATCCAGCTCGTCGAGGCCAAGCAACTTTGCTGCGACGATCGGCTCAGGGGCGTAGGTTGGGTGATCGATCCCAAACTCTTCCACCATCTGGCTCTCTTTGCGAGGCGTGTCACGCAGAGTGCCATCGAAGTTCAGGAACTGAGCAGCCCAGCCGGCGATGCAGGAGACGGTCCCACATTGATGGCCGACGTTTTCCTTCACTTCAGGATTGGGCTCGGTCTCTACGGAGTACCACTCCATGTTAAAGCCGGTGTCGTACTTGCTCGGTATGTTGGTGAGCAGGTTGGCGAGCGCGGTGATTGCGGTGGTGTTCATTATACCTCCAGGACTTGAATGACTCGGATCTCACGGACGTCGATGATGACGGGGTTGTCGTTGTCGAGGATCAGGACGGGCTCGCCGTCCCACTCTTCGGGCACACCGGTGAAGCTGCGAAACTTGTCGGTGTAGACGCGGAAGTGATATCCGCGGCCGGCCTCGCAGATCTCCCGACCGAGATCGAAAGCGTACTTGACGACGGGGCAGTAGGTCTTGACCTGGTCAGGGCGAAGCATGGTGGAGAGACCTCCTCGTGAACGGTGGAATGTTGCGGAGGCGCAGCCACTCCTCCAGACGGGGCTGAAGCGCGGTCAGGAACTGGATGTCGTCCTGCAGATCGCGGGTCCACTCGGGGTTGTTGTCGCCGATCAGGGACAGGGTCGCGTTGTTGTAGTCGATCATCATCTTCGTGCGTTCGAGGCTGACCTCGATCGTGAAGATGTCGCTGAAGTCCTCCAGTGGCTCGACGACGGCGAGCCACTTCCGAAGGATCGGGGTGTAGTTATACTGCATGGATCAATCTCCCGATGACTTCCTCGTCCAGGCCACGGCCGAAGGCGATCGTGGCGGCGTGTTCCGGTGATGACGCGATGATCGTCCCGCCGTACCGCTTTCCGTTGGCTTGGAACTCGGTCAGAAAGACGAGGCCCCGGCTGACAAGAAGATCCAACGACAGCTCTCGGATGTCGTCGAAGCAGGTGCCGTCAGCTCGGCCTTTGCTGCTTTCGATGATCATGTTCATGTGTGGGCAAACCTCTCAATTCGAGGGCGCGGCCGGCGTTCGTTGCACTCCAGCTGGTAGGCGGTCCAACGGCGCAGGACGTACTTGGCAGCTGCCAGACGCTGTTCGTCCGCCTCCGTGTTGTTCCACGAGTGCAGGCTGAGTGCGGTCGCCATGTTGCGGATGGGGGTGTAGGTATTGTTGATCCCCAGGATGGAGATGGCTTCGTCCATGTTCATTTGTCGCGGGCTCCGATTGCAATCGGAAGGATGTCGGCCAGCTTCTCCGTCTGGTGGCTGAAGTTCCTCCGGTGGATGTCGATGATACGATCTAGGGCGTCGTCCTTGGGCTGCATGTGTTCCCGTAGACGGCTGACGAGGGTGGCGTCGTTGTAGCCAGCCTCGTAGAGGTTGATCAGGTCCTGGACCGCTGCTGCGTAATCAATCGAAGAAGGCATAGGCGAGCTCCAGGATGATGAGGATGGTGAGGCCGATGACGAGCCAGTACTCCTGATCAGTCATCCCACTCCCCTCCCTCGTCGACGTTGTTCAGGACGTCGGGCATGGCCTGGCCCGGGATGGCCGGCTTGAAGGTCGCCATGGTGCCTCCGAGGTCGTAGCTGGCGCCGGAGGTGGCGATGCCGAGCTGGTCGGCCATGTCCTTGGCGATGGTGTCGGCCAGAGCCTCGAGCTCGAGCCGGTAGGTGTTGTCGGGGTTGATCTGGTCGAGGACGTCGATCATTTCGTCGACGGTGAGGACTTTCGCCATTTCAAAAACACTCCAATGAAAAGGGCTCCGAGGACGAAGACCGCGGAGCCTGTGATGGTGGTCACGATGAAGAGGTGGATCATGTCAGGAGCAACTGATCCGGTTTGGCACCGGCGAGCGGCCTGTTCAGGTTGACGCGGTCACCCACTTCACGGCCGGCGTGGTAGGCGGCGGCGTTTACCCGGACGGCCTTGGCCTTGCAGCGCTTCAGCTTCAGGTTGGGCTTCAGGCGCTGGAGCTCTTCCGAGACCTTTGTCTGCTTAACGAGCACGAGACCCTTGCCCTGCGGGACCATGGGGCGCAGACGCTCGTCGAGACGGCCGAAGAAGCCCAGCTGCCACGCCTTGAGCAGACGTCGCTTGCTGCGGATCGTTCCCCAACGATACGGGGAGGTTTCCCGGAAGCGCTTGGCCTCGGTGTGGAAGGCCTTGAGAATGGTCTCCGACAGGTAGACGGCGAGCTGCACGTCGGGCTCGTAGCCGAAGAAGTGGATGTCGGGCATGTTGCTCCACGCCCGGGTCTGGGTGAAGGCGGCGATGGTCGAGAAGATGTAGACCCAGCGCGGCCGGGTGACCCGCTGGAGATCGATGGTGGCTTCGACGCACGTCTCCTCGGCGAGCAGGGCCTCGCTCATGGTGAGGTTGTAGACCTCGAGCAGCTCGGCGACCTTGTCCATGGCGGCGAGGGCTTCTTGTTCGGTGCAGCCATGGGCGGTCGTCTTGAGGGACAACGCTCGGATGCGGGCCTTGACCTTGTTCAGTTCGGTGTTCATGGGGACCACGTTGTGGAAGTTGTTGGCGTCGACCATGTTGAGCCGGCCAGAGGACTCGAAGGCAGTGGCTGGCATCACGCGCTTCAACCATTCACGGACCATCTCGTGATCGACCACCTGGCTGGTGGCGTCGATGAAGACGATCCTTCTGCCGCTGATGAAGGCCCTGCGTAGGCTGACATGCACCGGCTTGTCGTCGATGTGTCCGATCGTGCGGCCAATCCCGGACAAGTTCTCTTCCCAGAACCGACCGGTGCGGCTGTTGCGGTAGAGTTGGTGGTACTCGAACGAATTGGCCTCGACGATACCGTGGGCGCCCTTGATGAACTCCTTGAGCTCTTCGTCGGCGACACCCACCTCTGTGATGCTCTCAGCTTCAACAGTTCGGTCGATGACGCCCACGCAGCGGGTGGTCCTCTCGTGGATGGTGTCACCGATCTCCGCCTTCGTGATGGCGTAGTCTGCGTTCTCAGCGTCGATCGTGTACGTGACGTTGTAGGCGCGGGTCTCGATGACCCGAACTTCAAAGCGTTTCATGCTGCCTCTCGGTGTTCGTGCCGGAATGTCTGGGGATGCTCGCGCTCGTACCAGAAGTAGACGCGGGGCGGCTCGTTGTAGATCGCGAGCGTGATGCACCGGTGATCGTACTTGGCCGACGCCTTGCGCAACGTCTTTCCGGTCTGGGTTGCGGTGTCGATGATCAGCAGATCACCGAGGTGATGGGGAGCTTTGGCGCCGTACGGGATGAAGGGGACGCGGAGGTAGTGCGATGCGTAGACCGCAGCCACGGCGCCGGACCGGCCGGGGCCGGTGACTGCGCCGATGGTGTCGGTTGGGAGGTCGTCCAGCGTCAGCTCCAGACGAGCGCGGAACTCGCGCTCGTCGACAAGCCTCCAAGTCATGCTGCGATCGGCTCGCCGACCAGCTTGATGCCCTTCAGCCGGCACCTGGCCGACTTGGATTTGGTGTCGAGCTTGACGATCTTGACCAGCGTGTTGTGCTTGGGCAGGAAGACGAGGTCGCCCTCCTCCACGCTGCCCTTGTCGGCCTCCATGTGGAACTCGCTGCGGGCATCGCCGACTGCCTGGACGAGGATCGTGTAAGGACGCACTTCCTCCAGCTGGTCCGGGGTGTAGGCCTGGACCTTGGGGACCGAGCCCTTCAGCTCCAGCACCATGTTGCCGGCGCTGTCGCGGGCCAGGAGGGTGCCGTACTGGTTGTCGGGGGTCTTGAAGAGGGTGGGCTGGGACATTTGGGGTTCCTCGAAGTGGATGAACTTGTCGTGGTGACGGGTGGTGGGCGGATAGTGGTGACCACCCGGCGACGTGTACTTGGCGGTAATGTTGACCCTGCCAACGGCGATGACCCGCTGCGGGCTAGTCCCCGTTTTGAGGCGGACGATGTCACCTACAGCGAACGGATTGGAGGTCATGCGGCCCTCCGTGTGAGGACCGCGTTCGCCTTGTCGATGAGCTCGTTCCCGAGACGGCGCAGGACGTGGGGATCGGCCGGCAGGGTGACATGGGTGCGGGCCGGCTGGTCGTGAGCCGTGTAGTTGACGATCCACAGCTCGTTGGGCGTGATCTCCATCAGCTCCACGGCTGTGACGATGGTGCGGTGGTCGCCCATCAGGGGTGGGACGGTCGGTTGGAAGGGGATGGCGCGTTTCATAAAATCGCTACTCCTGCTTCATTGAAGACCGAAAGGAGCGTCGCTTCGAGCCTGTCGAACGCTTCCTTGATCGTGTCGATGGTGGGTTCGGCGACGGGGATCGAGATTTCGACCTGTGTATAGGCACGGTCGTGGTTCGGGCCGTACTGCCACTCGCCTCCTTGGGGGCAGAAGTGATCGACCTCCTTGCCCTTATAGACGTACAGGATCTCGGCGTTGGCTTTGGCCGCGCCTTCGTAGATCTTGCGCCGGTTCTCGTCGTCGCCCTCGTCGAACGAGCGAAACTCGGCACCCACGCGGGTCTGACCACCCCAGTGTTGAACACGGGCAAAGCTGCCGTTGAACTGCTTCTGTGCTTCCCAGATCAGGATCACATGCTCAGCCAGTTTCTCTGTCGGGAGATGCAGGCGAGCAAGATCCTTGAACTCCTGCTCGAGATCCGCGTCGTTAGGGTCACGGCCGATCTTGCGCTTCAGTTCGGCATGGTTGATGTCGCCAATCACATAGGCATCGTGGAAAAAGACCTCGCCGAGGCCGTTAACGATCAGGTCTTTCATCGGTAGACTTCTCCATGATGATTGGAATGAGAGAGGGGCCGGGACCGATGATGATCCCGGCCCCTCGGATGGAAAGCCGCGTGAAGCACTGGTATGGCTTCGGTGGTGGGTCGGGAACGAAGTCGTCCCAGCCGTTGCGCCAGTTACGCATGGTTGATTGCCTCGTCGAACTTGGCCAGCACCTGGGCGTGGGTGTGGTTGTCGTTGAAGGAAGCGATGCACCTGTTGAGGGTGTCGCGGAGTCGTGCCCGAGCCTCATAATAGGCGTCGTTGAACTCACCTCCGGCCGCACGTTCGAGTGCGCCGATCGAGCAGAAGCAGACAGCCGATGGGTGCTGTGGGTTGATGTAGCTGCCGGTGTTGGAGCGGGCCAGTTGACCTTGCGTCCAGTGCTTGGGGTCTGCGATGAGCTCGCGGGCCTTGATCAGGATTTCAGTCGGCGTCATCGGGGAACCACTCCTTTCTGAGGTCGTCGAAGGCCGTCTTCATGTCGGCCGGGAGGGGGTTGTTGTCGTGAGTGCTCTGCAGGATTTGGAACTCGTCGTGTGTGAGGTTGCCCAGCAGGCCGATGTTCTGGAACGAGCCGAGGCCCCAGATGCCGACGCCGGTGTGGTCGTCGTCCATGACGGGGTCGTAGTGGCCGTCGGGGATCAGGTGGCCGACGGCGCACTTCCGGCCAGCATGGGTCGGGTCGCGGTAGGCGCAGGTGCCACAGGGGAGTGTCGACTGCTTCCAGCCCTGCGCGGCGAGGCCGTTGTAGACGGTGTCGAACTGTTCGCGGGTGATCATGTGCGAAGCGTCTCCAGGTGTTCGATGGTTTCGGTGAGGGTGATCTCGCTGCGGGGTTTGAGCACCCAGTGGCCGAGGAACAGGCCGAGTGCGTCACTGCTGCTCATGCCGAGCCAGATGCCAGCGGCGTCGGAGATGCTGCCGCCCTCGACCTCATCTCGAAACTTCATGACGATGTGACCGGCGATACAGGCTACGGACCCACAGTCGAGTTCGTTCGGCTCGACCTCGAAGACGTAGTCGAGCTCCTCGTAGTCAGGGCGCTGGACGAAGATCTCCATGTTGAACTGATGCTGTTCGATCGCCCGCAGGTGGTCGATCAGCCGTGACAAGTTCTGTTGGTTCATCGCAGAGTCTCCAGATTTCGGTGGTGAGGGGGTAGCTCATGCGCTTCCAGCCGGCGTGCGGTTGCTCGCCGACCAGCTGGTCGATGTCCGTGCTGTAGTGGATTTGGAAGCGGCTCATGTCCGGGAGATTGGTGCCCGCGTGGAAGTACATGCGCGCGTCAGGTGTCACGCACACGTTCTGGCGCGCTCGGTCTGCGAAGATGGTGCAGGCCGAGAAGCAATCTCCGGTGATTTGCACGGGGATGTCGTACTGCAGGACGTGGGCGGCGCGTTCGAGGTATTCCTGAACTCTGCCGCCGCCGTCGAAGGCGATGACGATGACAGCGACCTTAAGCATCGACGAGGGACTCGAGGTGCTCGATGGCCTGCTCGACGGTCAGATCGTCAAGGAACTGGCCGGATTGGCGGTTCGGCCAGTGGCCGTAGAACAGGTCGTAGGCGTCGTCTTCGTTGATGCCGAGCCACTCAGCAGCTGCGGTTTGGATGTCGCCACTGGCGGGAAGCTCGTCCCGGAAACCCACGACGACGTGACCGGCGACGCATCCGGCGGTGCCGCAAGTGGCGCGCTCGAGAACAGGGGCTCTTGTGCGGTCCTTGTTGACGACCCACTCGCCCATGGCGAACTGCGAGGGCTTGATTGAGCGGAGGTGGTTGATCAGGCGGCGGAGATTGGTCTGGTTCATGGCTTCCTCCAGAGGACAGGATCAGTCAGGATCGGTAGGCCTGAGCCGTCGACCATGACGTTGGCGGAATGGATGTCGAACTCGACACCGAACGAGAGAAGTTTCTCGAGAGCGCGCCGGAACCGGTTGTCGGCCTTGTGACTTGTCCACTCGCCGGTGAGCTTGCTGGCCGTGCCGTGGACCGGGTAATAGGTCCCGTAGGGCGGCTTGTAGTAGCGGCGCATGATGACGATGAATGCCTCCCCTTCCTCGCGTACGTCGTAGATCTTGGGGAAGAACTTCGACCCGACAGTTCTGGCGCGGATCCATGAGGCGAAGTCAGGGAATGCGTCCCTGTAGCGGCTGCGGACGTGCGGGGCGCCCTCTCGCTGGCCCACCTTGACCACCACGTCCGGGGCGTCGGGGTGGACGTAGACCCGAGAGAAGGCTCCCGAACCGATCTGCTCGTAGCCTCGTTTGCGCATGAGGGAGCGATCGAACGTCGCATTGCGACGCGCGTGGTTGATCTGCTTTCGCATGATGTGGTTTCCCTTGGATGTGAAAAGGGCGCCTCGTGGGCGCCCTTGTTGGTCAGTAGTCTTTGGGGTGATGCTCGATCTGGCGGAGGTCCAGGTCGAAATGGAGCACATCACATCTGGACGCGGCGTTTGATCTCCTCGAAAACGTGGTCGGACTTGATACTTTCGCGCACGTCCTCAAGGGTGAACTCACCAGATTGGACATCAGCCACGTTGTCCTCGATCTCTTCAACTTCGCGATCGGTGAACGTCACTCCACCCATCACACGCTTCCGTGGATCGTTCCACTTCTTGATCGGGCCGTGGTCGTGCCACAGGGGGTTCTCAGCGATCACCTGCCAGTGGTGTGGCTCGATACAACGTGGTTCGGAGCATGTTGGACGGACTTGCCGGTGGGGGTGGCCGACGAGCTCGAGCAGGACACGGACTGGATTGCCGAAGTGACCAATATGGGGTTTGTTCTTGTACATCCGGCCTGTCCAGATTAGGTGGCCGTGGTGTTCCTCGGTCCGCTGCAGGACGTATTCACGGGTCGGTGGGTACTTGCGCGGCATCTCTCAGTCTCACCCTCAGAAGGAACTTGTCGATATGGGTCACGTCCCACTCCCGTTGCAGGCGGTCGATTAGGGCCGGGTCGGTGTCCGGGATACGGTGCTCGGGTGGGATGTCGACCATCGGTGTACCGTTGAACTTGTGGAGGCTCTTGAACCGCTTCAAGGGCGAGTTTGACCATGAGAAGTTCCGACCATTTCGGTTGGCGCGACCACGTGCGAGGGAAGCTTGCTCAAGATAGATGTTGAGAACCTCGTCATCTGTCATGGTTGTATCCTGCATCTTTTGGTTGCGGGGAATTACTCATGAGCCCTATTCCGTTCAACAGTTAATATTTTACCCCGGGGTAGTAGCGAGCCCCGTGGAGTCGATTAGGTATTATGAGTAATTCCCCCTCTTTCTCTCTACGCATAGGGGAAGAAAGAAAGAAAGAGAGTATATAATATAGGGCGAAAAAGCAAATGATTCCAGAAGCTTAGGGGAGAGTGCTGGCAGAAAGGGTTAAGACCAGCACTCTCCCGGCACTTCGAGAACCCGACCGGTGATTGGCCGAGGCGGCTCCCGAAGATAGCGGTCAGCCTCGATCTTGTACCTCTCAATGGCCTCCTCTCGCTGCTCTTGGTGGGCTGGCTTGAAGTAGGGATGGTAGGTCATGGTCTCCTCCATGGGGCTGGTTAGAAAAAGCCATCCTGCTGGCTGGCAGGATGGCCTTTGGAAAACAGTCGGGAGTTGCTCAAATGGGTTTGGTGTTAGCGCATGATGGCCTCCTTCGTTGGCGTGATCCCGCCGGGGATCAGGCTAGGGTCTCGATGAGTTCGACCCAGTCCTTGGACTCCCTCAGTCCCCAGTCGGAGAGGGCTCGAACGATCTTGATGGCGGCGATCTTCTGACCGTTCCGGCTCAGGTGGCGGATGTTCTCGATCAGCTTTGGCATTGCCTCCGACTGAACCAGTGGCAGCTGCTCGATCTTGATTGGAAATCGAACGGTGATGAGCTTGTAGAAGTCGGCGAACTCACCGGTCTGATCCAGCTTCGAGGTGTGACCGCCGAAGGCATTGCGAAAGACGTAGATGGTCATGCTGCCAGCTCCTTAATGGCGTTGTCGAAACGAGCGAGGACCTCGTCCTGGGTCCGATCCTTCTCGTCGTTCCAGAGGAGGACCTGACCGGAATACTCGAAGCCGAGGGCTTGGACGGCGGGATGGACGATGTCCTCGTCGAATGTCCCAGCAGCTCGGAACAGGGCTCCCATGGTGCAGAAGCAAACAGCATCCTCATGCAGAGGACCTACTGTGATCCCGTTTGCACTCTCGCCGTAGTGACCTTTGTTCCAGCCGGCAGCGACCAACTCACGAGCCTTCGTGAGGATTTCATACGTATTCATGTGAACACCTTCTAATGTGTTAGGGCAAAACCAGAGCCGGCGACGACGACCGCCGCCAGCAGGACGAAGCCGAGCTCAGCCGAGCGCGCCCACGCGCCCAGCCCCACGGCGATTACGAGACCGGTAATCAGCATCACGAAAACTCCACGAACGAGCGCCAGCGCCACGCCCACCCAAGGATGAGCGACTGGTGCAGACACAGGAATTGGTTGAAATCAGAACCTAAGCAGGTTCAGGTTGTGGCGCAGGCGCGGGACTACCTGTCGAGCCACTCCCAAATGCATGCAAGCGCGTAGCCCCAGATGGGGAAGGTGATGAAAGCGAGCAGAGCGATGTCTTGCACCTGCCACCAGAAGAGAATGTCTGAGTTCATGCCAGCTCTCCCTCGAACACGACCTTCAGGTCGGCCAGCTCGCAGCCTTGGCTGCACGCCAGCTTCTCGGCTTCCACTTCACAGTGCGCAGCACCTCCACGCACCCGCGCCAGCACCTGATCCGTCTCCCGGTCGAGGATCACAAACACGGTCGAGACTCCGCGCTGATCCTGTGGCCGGTACATCCGCCGGTCATTGCGGGGGATCTGGTGCTGGCGCCGGCCTCCCGCGGCGCGGACCTCGACGACTGGAGGTGTCGTGGCCACGCGCTCGGGAAAACTCATCGCGTTCCAGCGAGCAGTCGGCATGCGCTTGCCCTCGATCTTCGAGCCCAGCGGCTTGCCCGGGTCGGGACGCACTCCGCCCTCGTCCCGGTCAATGACGACCGTGCGCAGCCGCTGGCCCCGCATCGGTTTTTGGGAAAGATCGGTCAGCACGCGCATGTCCTGCTCCTGCGAGAAATTTGGGTTTGCTTCCTGCGCGCTATAAGGAAGAAGCCTCGCGCCACATGCGTGGCGTGCGGATGCGCGCAGACACGTATGGGGTGGGCGCCCCTCGCGGGGCGCCCCGTGGATCAGGCGGCCTTCCTGATCTCTTCCGTCTGCTGCATGTCGGCGATCCGAGCATTCAGCATCTTGGCCGCTTCGATCAGCTCTTCCGGGGAGAGGGTCAGCATGACCGCCTCGAAGTGCTCCAGAGGGGACCGTTCCGAGCCGGTCTTGTCCGTGGCCTCTTCCTTGGCTTCCGGCTCTTCCGTGGTGACCGGCTGTTCCGTGGTCTCTTCCGGAGTGGGCGCCGGCATGTCCTCCTTAGAGGCATACTTGCAGAACTCCTCATACTGCCCCATGCTGGTCACGCCGAGCGCCGTCTTGTGCGCCTCAAGGCTATCCATGGCGAACTTGAGCGCGTCATCCAGCCCCATGGTGGCGACCTTTTCACGGTGCCCCTTGTGGAAGCCTTCGGCGAAAGCCTTGTCGGCGATCCGCCATGCGTTCCGGAAGGTCGACGTCACCTTGACGCCTTTTTCCACTCCGAACACCTTGTCCTCAAGGCGCTTTTTCGCACCCTTGCCACTGTCCCGCGCCATGGCCAGCCAGCAAAGGCCGACATAGTATGCGCCGTTGGTCTTGCTTTCCAAATCGCGGATACGACCGGCAACGCCTGAAATCGTGTATCCCTTGGTTTCCGTGGTCATCTTCGTTTCCCTTTCCGTTTTGCTCAATTGAGCAGGTTGTCCGTTTGACACACCTCTCCCGTTGCCCCGCGAGGGGCTGGTTTAGAGCGGTGGCTGGCCGGTCCGTCATCACGACGCTCCGTTAGACATAGACTACACTGGCCCACGGTCAGGTCTACGAAGGCGTAGACGATTTTCTGCAGTAAATACAAGGTGTTGATTACCGAATAGTGACACACATACTTCACCTATATTTTCCATTTTTCATCTGATATCACTCCAGATATAGAAAAGGCGCCCCGAAAGGCGCCTTTTCCTTCGCCGTTTCTTTATTAAGACCCTAATCCCAACTCGGGGCCTCGATCAACGGCATGAACCTGGGGGTCATTGAAGATTAGTGTCTTGTTCCTCCTGTGAGCTCCAATTCGGCCAGAACCGGCGCGGTTTCGTTGAGGATGGTGGCAAAAACCTCCATGGTGCACCGCCACGCCGGTAGCCAAGCGGCACCAAAGCGCCGCGCCGCCCCGCGCCGGCTCAGCCCCTCGATCTGAACCGCATGGCGAACCCTATAGCTCTACGCCCATCTCAATAGACATCAGCTTTCCTGAAGCTTCCGACAGCAGTCCCAACGGGGAAAGTCGGAAGGAGCGATTGCGAAATCTCCGGCCTCCGCTTGGCCCGAGCTGGTCGGCATGGCTCGGGTTCATTAGGAACTTTCAAAACTACACATGCGTTACCCTTGGCCAGAGGGCGAAAGCGGCTTGGCACGGATGGAATGTTCTGCACGTGCTACGGCCCCGCCGGCGGCGTGATGTTTCTGGGAGGAACCGCGCCGCCGGCGTCTGAGCGGCCAATGGTGCCAAACCGCCAAAATCGGTCACCGCCCACCGACTTTCTCGGCGTATTGTGTGTACGATTTTTCCGTGAATAACTGCGCTACACCATTGCACGCGGATCTGATGGGCATAGATTTCCCTTGCGGCAGGGCAAGGCAATCGGCGCCATTGGGCGACACGTAACGAGGTGTGGGCGCGGATCCCGCAATCCGAAGCGCCTCGCGGTCCCTTCTTCCGCGAGGCGTTTCGCTACTCCAGCAATCCGAAGTCAGATTTCCGATAGTCGAGGCTGCGCCCTGCTATGGCCGCAAGCCCGAACGTCTGACAACGTGGAGGCGGAGATGTTCCGCGCGGTAAAACCCGCGCCGCTCAGATCTCGTGGCGTCCTCGACGCTTCTGTCGGAGGGTTCGAACAAGGCGCGCGCCGAACTCTCCCCCAGATCCTAGAGCAGGCTGACGCGTGCGCGGTTGAGGCGGCTCTTGACCGTGCCCATGGCGCAGCCGCAGACCTCCGCCACCTCCTCGTATCTCATGCCCAGCATGCCGATGAGCACGATCACCTCGCGATGCTGCACGGGCAGCCGGTTGATCGCCGCGACGAGTTCCTTAACGCGCACCGACCATTCCTGCGTGGCCTGCTCGATCGGGCGGACCGAAGCGCAGTCGGCGAGCCCCGGGACCTCGCGGCTGTAGACCTTGATGCGAGTATAGAAGGTGTTGCGCATGATCGTGAACGGCCACGATTTTATCCGGGTGCCCGGCTCGAACTTGTCGAGGTTGGCAATGCCCTTCGTCAGCGTCTCTTGAAAGAAGTCGTCGGCGTCGGATACGTCGCGGTAGAAGCTGCGGGCAAAGGCGCGAAAGGCCGCGATTAGATCGACCAGTTCCCTCTCGATCCCGTCTCTCTCCGGCATCGGATGTACCTGCAGCGATAAACACGATTAAAGACCTGTCGAAAAGTGGCCGGTCGCGGCATTGGTTCCTGGCAAACCCCTTCAGGATGAGATCGATACCATAGACAGCGGCATTCGCGGGTTTGCGAAGTGTTATGCTCGCTCCTCCATTCTGCCTCGCTATCGTCGCATTGGCGGACGGAGCGGACCATCCCATTAACTGAGGCCCGCTCGTAAGAAGCGAACCGGTGGCGCAGATATGTGGTAGTAGTTCGCAACAGCTGCGCGACGCGTGTCCGCTACGGCTACGGACGCGCGTAAGGCAGTGCTCCACGCGCTCGGGAACATGAAGGACGCGAAAACCGCGGCGAAGGCCAGAGAGACGTTTGCCGATGCTGCGGACGAGGCCGTCAATCTCATGCCATCCCGCCCAAGTCGCTAGCGCCAGCCGGTTTCAAAACCCCCAAATTGGAACCGACCTGACCTGCCACTGAACTTTCATCCAGCGGCGGTTAGAGCCTTGGCCGTTTCTGTTACGCCGTAGGGCGCGGTTCGAGCAACCGGTGGAGACGCGAAGCCCTTATCGAGCGAAGCGTCGGAGGCGGTTGCGGCGAGAGTTCCGGCGAAGGCCGCCGGGGTCTGGTATCCGAGCGAGGAATGAGGTCTCGCAGAGTTGAAGTCCTGCCGCCACTCGGCGATGGCGTTGCGGGCGTGGTCGAGGCCGAAGAACAGGCTCTCGTTCAGGAGTTCGTCGCGCATCCGGCCGTTGAAGGATTCGACGTAACCGTTTTGCATGGGCTTGCCCGGCGCGATGTAGTGCCATTCGACGCGATGATCCTTCGACCAGGCGAGGATCGCGTTCGAGGTGAACTCCGTGCCGTGGTCGGAAACGATCATGTCCGGCTTGCCGCGACGGCTGATCAGATCGGTCAGCTCACGGGCCACCCGACGACCGGAGATCGACGTGTCGGGGATGGCGCCCAGGCATTCGCGGGTCACGTCGTCGACGATGTTGAGCACGCGGAACCGCCGCCCGCAGGCAAACTGGTCGTGCACGAAGTCCAGCGACCAACGCGCGTTCGGCCTCGCCTCGACCAGGATCGGCGCCCGCGTGCCCACCGCGCGTCGCCGCGCCCGGCGCTTGCGCACTGTCAGCCCCTCCTCGCGGTAGAGCCGATAGATGCGGTTGATCCCTGATGGCTCGCCCTCGCGCCGCAGCAGGATGAACAGGCGCCGATAGCCGAAACGCCGGCGCTCGTTGGCGAGATCGCGCAGCCGGCCGCGCAGTTCGGTCTCCGGCGCCCGGCACGACTGGTAGCGGATCATCGTGCGATCGGCACCGACGATGGAACAGGCCCGACGCTCCGACAGACCCATGACGGCCTGCAGATGCGCGACGGCTTCGCGCTTGGCGGCGGGCCCTACCATTTTTTTGACAGGAGCTCGCGAAGGGCCGAGGCTTCCAGCATCTGCTCGGCGAGCAGGTTCTTCAGCCTCCCGTTCTCGTCTTCCAAAGCCCTCAGGCGCTTGGCGTCGGACACGTCCATGCCGCCATACTTCGCCTTCCAGTTATACAGCGTCGCCTCAGAGACCCCGTGCTTGCGGGCCAGGTCACCTGCCTTCGCACCCGCCTCGTGCTCGCGTAGAACCCCGATGATCTGCTCTTCCGTAAATCGCTTTCGCTTCATCTGTCCGTCCTTCGATCGAGAGCCGGACTCTAACTCCAGGTGGAGGAAAAACTCAGTGGCAGGTCAGACCGAAGCCGAAGCGACTTTTTCCCATCCCGTGAAGCCGTGCGCGGCAGGCTCCATTTTCCCTTCGAGGCGCAGGCTGACCGGGACTTTCGGTGCGACCGAGATTGGAAGAGCAAGGCCCAGCGGGCATATCAGCGGCGTACGCAGGCGGCCGATGCGCTGATCGCCTCGGTCTTCCTTCCCGACACCAATACGCGCCGAATGCGCCGCGCAACTGCTACGCTGGTCGCTGGAGCCATCGGCAAGGACGTGGTCAGCCGCACTTGGCGCAAGGTCAATACCGGCCGGGATGCCTGTAACGCTCGCTCGCTGGCCGAGGAACCGATCATGCGCCTGATCCTGGACGGCACGATGGTCCGTGACAGGCTCGACCGCAAGGCGACCTCGCTCTCGCTGCTGGTAATCGTCGGCGTGCCCCGGATGATGCCGTGCTTTCGATCGATCGAGATGTAGCTTTTGTAGCCATGACGGGAATGGCGATGTCGATCTGAGGGGCGCCGTCCTCCTTCGGTTTGGCCCTGGAGAACTTCACCGTCCAATGGGCGTCGCGATCGGATGTCCCCATCAGTTGGCTTGATTTTTTTTTCACCAATTCTTACGAATACCGAGCGAATGAATATCGGCAGTGCAGACCAACTTTCCCCGCGACCGTTGTCCGCAGTCCCATACCTCCTCTGTTGGCCGACCACACTTGAACATAGTTTGATCGCTGGTTCGCTCTGAGCGGTGATCCTTTTTGACTCAGGGTTCACCCGGGTGTCCCGGCTCAGGGAGCACGTCGGTTTTTGTTCCATTCTGCGTATCGCGTCGATCCGTTCCGGCGCGGCAACGCGCTTCGATAAGCCATTCGAGGACGGCAAGATCGGCCAGCACATCATTGGGATTTCGCCGCCACGCCGATCTCAAAGCCGCCCTAAGCCAACGCCCGGTCTGTGCGCTCGCCAGGACCTCTTTGTATAACCGATCAGGTGATTTGGCAGTAGTTGATTTCTTGCTCATGCTCGTCATCTCAGGGGTTGCAGAACAGGCAATGAGCGGCCGAAGCGCGCGATGCCCGATCAGACGCTCTACGCCTTGAAACATGCTTGCACTTCACACAGCCGTAGACTTCCCAGAGTGGCAAAGTACTTGGTCCACCACACTCTTCGCATGGTAAGCCCGTCTCGATGTCAACGAGACCAAAGCCCGGGTTGTCGCAATCTGGACAGAGTGTCAGCAATCTGACCGCGAGCCTTCTGACGGCCTTCTGGATTGCGGCCATCCGGGTCGGGTTGAAGTGTGCACGCATGTCCGACGCGACGAGTGCTTTACCATCTTTGGATGACTTAGCGCAGACAGCGATTGCTTCGTCCAGCGCACAATAGGAGCCGATGCCCTTGAAGATTATTCCCGGTACGCGATCTGGCAAGTTCGGCCGGACGATCAGCGCATGCGAAGGAAAGTAGTTGTTCGTCAGAAAATCTTCGAGTTCGCTGATTGCCGCGACTGAGCGATGCGCAAAGACTGGCGCATCGACCACTAGATGCTCGTGGACGATGATCCCAGCGACATCATCGACGAGAACAACAAGCTCGATGCCGCCTGGTACGAAAGGCAATTGAGGATGAGGACCATAAGCACCTTCGCTCGCAAGACCGCGGGGCAGCTTCATAGCGGTCATGCCAAGCCGGGCTTTTGCCATAACTGTTTCGAGCATCGTGCCCTTGCGAGGAACTTCGCCGGTAAACGTGCCAAGCGCATCGGTATCGATCATCTCGGGTACGAGCACACTCAGTCCCAGAATGTCGTGAAGAATAGCGGAAAACGCCTGCTCCTTGCCATGCATGGTTGCGAGTGCGGCCTGTCCGCCATCATAAACGCTCAGAGGCCTGCCCATCAAAAATAGCCTTCGCGTTTTTGTGCCTCCAGCGACGAACCATCGCCGACCCGGCCGTTTCGCTCCGAGATTCGGGCCGAGAAGGTTTCTTGCAGTACGGCGCCAAGGTCCGATGCCGACGACTTTGCCGCGGCCGTGACCGGCCAGCACCCCAGCGACCGAAAACGCACGCCCATTGTCCTTATCGGCCCAAACTGGAAACGCTTCGCCTGCTCGGGTTGGTCAACCACGATCAGATTGCCATTGTGCTCTACGACTGGCCGCGGCGCAGCGAAGTAGAGTGGACAAAGCTCGATACGATTGAAGAAGATGTAAGCCCACAAATCCTGCTCGGTCCAATTCGACAACGGATAGACGCGGAGGGTCTGCTCCGGGCTTCGGCGGAAATTGTAAATCGACCAAAGTTCCGGTCGTTGGTTCTTGGGATCCCAGCTGTGTTCCTTGCCCCGGACGGACACGATGCGCTCCTTGGCCCTGGATGCTTCTTCATCTCGCCTGGCACCGCCGAGAATGACATCATAGCCACCCAGATCGAGAGCTTGCTTGAGCGCATCTGTCCGCATCATGGTCGTGTAGGTGGCGCCGTGATCAATCGGGTTCAGCCCCTCGCGTCGCCCTTCTTCGTTCACATGGGTGCGGAGTTCGAACTCGTTCGCAGCAGCGAAAGCATCGCGAAACGCAATTACATCGTTGAATTCCCACGTGGAGTCGACAAGCAACAGAGGGATAGGCGGTTTTGCCGGGTAGAATGCCTTGACGGTAAGGTGTGCCAACACCGTTGAATCCTTGCCGCCAGAAAACAGGACCACGGCATTGCTGCTCTCGACCACCGCCTCCCGGATAATCCCGATTGCCTCACTTTCCCTGTGCGAGAGATGCGTGAAGCTCATAATGCACCCCATCGGAGATCTCTGATGTAGCGGCTGGTCGGGCGGCCGAGATCGTCCAGGGCGACGAGCGAAAGCCAGGCGTTGTCGAACAACGCGCGTACACCTGTATGACGTTCCAAGATTGTTGTGATCGCATCGATAGGGGCAGCGACGAGGACGCAAAGGCGCACAGGATCATGAACAAGCCGTTCGCCATCGTGGACCGATTGCCAAGGTAAGCCGGTGCGAAGCGGTCCTGAGTTGCCTTCGAGCACACCAATGCCGCCCGCTACGTTGTGAAGCATTTTATTCCCCGATCCATACATGTCAGGCGCCACGCTCGAACCGAAATATTGGAGGCTGATCCAACTCGCCACGACAACCGGCGCCGTCATGATCAATTCAAGGACTTTGAACCCATCATCCTTGCGCCAGTCATAGTCATGCAAAAAACTACGCCCCTCCAGCGCGAGACCGCGTGTTCGAGATCGCGGTGCGGCGATAAATGCCGCACATCCAGCCAAGCCCCATTCGGGCCGCAACTCGGACCAATCCTTGCCGCGGACAGTGAGGGAAGCGGCGTTGCTCGCACCGGGCAGACGGGCGGCGCGCTCGACCCGGGCAAGGGCACTCGCCTGATCAAGCCAACAGCGCGCTTGCGAAATTTGCGGCGTAAGGCCTTTCGCGAAATCTTCGAACAGAGTCACCTGGTCGGAGGTCGTGTCGTGCAATCCGGCAACGAACACGGTCTCCTGCGGGATGGTGATGCCCATGACCACCAGCCCTTGCCGAACCTCCGCCTCGTTGAGGATGCCGGCGAGCACTCTTGCGTTGACGTCGCCGGCGTGGCCTCCGCATGCTCCGCAATGCAGTGCGCTGGCGAACGGGTTGTTGACGACTTGCGCGCCGTGACCGATGAGCAGGATGAGTGGCGGAAAATCCTGCGTCATCGACATCGCCTGCAAAATGCCCGATGCCATTGTAATCTTGGTGCTGAGATCAGCGTTCAAATACGGCGCGGGCTCTGCCACAGTCGAGTCTTCTTGGCGGAGGGCGCCTCTCGCCAACCGGAGCGCGTATCCAAGACCGGCCGCCTCGACATAGGCAAAAGACGAAACGGCAGCGGCCTTGAACCGGTCCAGCGCTCTTCGAGCGCGTCTTGCGATTCTGGCGTTGGTATCCGGCAATTGGTTTTCGCGCGTGGATGCCGTGGTAGACACCGCTGGAGGTAGCAGCACCGGCAGGCGATGTTCTGGGACATCGGAAGCGAAGCGATGATGCGAGGAGCCGATCCCAAAGAAGCCAGCGAAACCTCCTGTCTCGATACATGGTGAAACGCATTCCAACGCCCGCCGGAAAACCTCCGAGCGCACGTCGATACAAAAGAACGCCTTTATTTCGGTCGGCTTGCCAGCCGGCTTGAGGGTATTCGTGGACAGTGTCCGTGCCAGATTTCTGCGGGAGGCCACTTCAACCGATGTTTGCAGAACACAATCCACGAGAATGTCGTCGGACACGACCAGTGGAGCTGCGTGCGCTCTAAGTATGCCTGCCCATTTTTCCCGGCTGCGCGGTGACGCGAGATCAAGACATGCCTTTTCAAACTGAAGGTAAGCGGCCAGGAATCCATACAGTGTCTCGTCGCGTTCCCCTTTTTGTTCAGCCAGCCAGCCTGGCAACCGCGCCGCCTGCGCCCAGCCGCGGAGACGAAGCAGCAACTGATGGCAGTAGCTCTCCGCTGCTGTTTCGGAAACGCCGAGCTTGCCCAGCGCGGCGATTACCGCATCGGCTGTGCTGGCAGGCGCTCCTTGCGCTTTGCGGCAAAATCCTTTCAGGCCGACGAGTTCGGGAACGAGGTCGTGTGTCGCGAACTCACGCCAGCTGGCAAAGGCGTTCGCTAGTCTTGCCGGGCGCCACATTGCCTGGCCCTCATCGAAGTAGCCCTGAGCCCAAATCGACAACCTCTCTTCGACCAGCACTGGAAAATCGAACCCGCGTTCGGCGGAAAGGATATCCGCGACGGTGGCAAGCGGCCCTACAGGATCACGTTCCACCCCGGCGGCGGCTTTGACACTCGAGGCGTTCATGCGCGAATCCAGACCGAGATCACCAAGCGCTATTCCGATGTCACCATCTTCGATCTCTCCACTTGCCAGCCTGTCGCGGTACCAGGCTCGCGGCATGAGCGGATGCGGACCGCCAATCCGCTCCATACGCGCAGCAACGATTGGAAGAGTTTCTTCCGCGTGGCCGAGAAACGGGTTGACAGCAACGGTTGCGCTCAGCGGCCATGCAGGAGGGATCATCTGACAGGCCCGGTCGACTGCCTCGAGGACTGGGTTCGCAAAGAAGCCACTGGCCGAAGGAATCTGGTTCATGACCTGAGCCCCTTGGGTTCCGCATAGCTGCGCAAGGCTAGATCGAAGAGAAGGTTTGCGTAGAGCCCATTTTGGAGGTGAACCCTTAGTCCCGCGGCGGCGGGATGATCCGCCCAGTGTGGGAACATCGACTGAGCGAACGCCGTTATGGAGAAGGTGGTAAGAGCGAGCACGATCAACACCCACTCCAGAGGCCCGGCAAAGGGAACCGGTGCGACGGCGTCGCCGACCAGGAGAGTAACCCCCTGTTGCAGCGCAAAATATGCAACTGTCATCACCGCGGCATAGACGATGGTGCGGCGCGTAAGTGCTCCGGGCGCGGCATCGGCCAGACCCTGAGCGAACATATAGGCGATGCCCAGCACCAAGATGATCCCTAGAGCAACTGCTTGTGGCGGTTTATTCCACGCCTCGAAGAGCACTGCGACGACCGTGAACACCAGGAGCGCACAGAGAAACGCAAGCGCGACTGATCTCAGCGAGGGCACAGCTACGCGACCCGGCCGCTTTGCAGCGGTCACTCTCTCGACCACCCCTCCTGAAGAGAGGAAAGAGTGGGCCTTGTAAAAGGAGTGGGCAACGATATGGAGGAGAGCAAAGGCAAACAGACCCAATCCGCACTGCATTATCATGAAGCCCATCTGTGCAATCGTCGACCAGGCAAGTGCGGTCTTGATTGCGGGCTGCGTTAGCATGACAAGGCTCCCGATCAGCGCCGTGAAACCGCCGATCGCTACAAGCACAGCAAGGACGCCGGGCGCACCGACCAGGACGTCCGAGAATCGGATCAACAAAAACCCACCCGCGTTGATCACGCCGGCATGAAGCAGGGCAGAGACCGGGGTCGGCGCCTCCATCACTTCCGTGAGCCACCCATGGAATGGAAACTGCGCGGATTTGAGAATGGCCGCTGCCGCGATTAGAGCCGCCGCAAGCGTCGTGCTTGCCGAGCCGGCAAATTGGCCGGCCTGCGCTGAAATCGTGGCGATGTGGCCGCTGCCAAACGTGTACGCAAGCAGGATGAACGCGACTGTGAGACAGATGTCGCCGGCGCGGGCGAGCAGCCATTTCTTGCGGGCGGCCCGAATTGCAAGAGGCCGATGCGGATAGAAGATAAGCAGACGCTGCAGGAATAAGCTCGTGGCAAGCCACGCCAAGGCGAATAGCCAGAGCGTACCTGCCTGCACAAGAATGTGAACGGCGCACAACGTCAAAGTCATCCAGCCGAGAAAGCGGTCGCCGCCCTTCTCCTCGCGCAGATTGATCGTGCTGTAGCGCAAAACGATCAAGCCAACAAAAGCGATTAGACAAGATAATATTACCGTGATGTTATCAATCAGAATCGGCAAAAGCATTGCTTTATGACCGATTACCAACAGCATTGCCGAATTCAATGTGAATAAGAGCGAAATGCTCGCAGCAATTAATACTACACAAGTCTTGATGAACCGCTGCTCGCCCGGTCGCAGAAGCGCGAATAGACCGGCGAAGGCCAGAAGCGCAGGAGCGGATAAGGCAGTGATGTCAAGCAGCATGGCATTCTCCCCGAGAAGTCAGAACAGCTTAACAAAGGGGGCTTCCATCCATCAAATCGAAAGAATAGAATGGATCGTTCTTTCATGGAGAACACATGCTGCTGAATTACAACCATTTGCGGTATTTCTGGGCGGTAGCGCGGGAGGGAAACCTCACCCGGGTCGCCGAGCATATGCGCGTGTCCCAGTCAGCGCTTTCGACCCAGATCAGGAAGCTCGAACACCAGCTTGGACACGAGCTATTCGATCGACGTGGCAGGAAACTCCTCCTTACCGAGGCGGGCAGGCTGGCGTTCGAGCATGCGGAAGCAATCTTCCGGACAGGTGATGAATTGGTGGGCACGCTTCGCGCGCAAGGAGAATCCCAAAGGATCATTCGGATCGGTGCGCTGGCGACGTTGTCGCGCAACTTTCAGATGGAGTTTCTAGGTCCTTTGCTTCGCCAACCTGAACTCGAGATCGTGCTTCGATCAGGAAGCTGGGAGGAATTGCAGGCGGAGCTGGAGGCGCTGCGCCTCGACGTGCTTCTGGTTGACCGGCAGGTGCCCGCCGAGCCTGGAAGGCAATGGATCGTCCATCGGCTCGACGAACAACGGGTCGGCTTGGTCGGTACGCCTCGCTATGACACCGGTGAGACGCTGAAGAAGACTCTCAAGCAGTATCCTTTGATCCTCCCGACCGCTGCCAGCGGATTTCGCATGGGCTTCGATGCGCTCATCGACAAGATGGGCATCACGCCGCTCGTGAAAGCGGAAGTGGATGACATGGCCATGATGCGCTTGATGGCACGGGAAGGCTCGGGGTTGGCTGTCGTGCCGCCGATCGTCGTGCGAGACGAGCTAGAGTCCGGGCTTTTGAAAGAGATACATCCATTGCCCGGGATCGTAGAGACCTTCTATGCCGTAGCCATTGCCAGAAAATTCCCCAATCCTGTTCTTGCAACCCTCTTGGGGCGTGGATCCGGGGAACATTGATACGCTCCACTATTACGGAAAAAGCTGACCTTCGCTTGGCATAAGTAGATAGCCGGGGTCGAAACCCAGTCGGGCTATTGAAGGTCTGCAACAAATCAGATTCGCTGTCGTCGCTTTACGGCGGAGGCGATGATGAGGAGGCATTTCTGGCTGGACGACGAGGCGTGGGCGGCGATCGAGCTGCACCTTCCAAGGAAACAGCCGGGCGCGCGCCGAGTCGATGATCGGCGCATCATCAGCGGCATCCTGCATGTGCTGAAGGCCGGCTGCCGCTGGCAGGACTGCCCGGCCATTCTGCCGCTGACCGCCGACAACGTCGCCCACTTCACCATGGCCGGGCCACTGATGGACGCGGCCGGTCGGGCGCGCTGCCTGATCGCCGACAAAGGCTACGACGCCAATGCGCTGCGCAAGCGCCTGCACGCCAAAGGTGCCGAGGCCATCATTCCCGGGCGCTCGAACCGGAAGGTGCCGATCGACTACGACGAAGTCCGCTACAAGGGACGCTGGCGCATCGAGGCCGCCTTCTGCAGGCTGAAGGACTTCCGCCGCATCGCTACCCGCTACGACAAGCTCGCCCAAAACTTCCTCTCGGCCGTCGCGCTCGCAACCCTCGTCGCATTCTTGGGTCTGAATGAGTCTCAACCTTAGCCAAAATCGGGAGCCTCGGCCAACGGGGACACGAGATCACCGAAGCTTACTATCGCCAGTATTGATGAACGCGAACATTAGTATCCTGGCAGTTGGTATTACCCAACGATGCGCAGGTTCGACAATTCGTCCGCGATTTCCTTGAACTTGTCGGAAAGATTGGCGCCGGTCGCGTTCCAGTAGAGCTTCGCGGGGCTTCCCGAACTGTCGTTGCGGAAGCGGGAGTTGGACGAGCACGCCTTCAGCGCGTCGATCTGCGCTTTCTCGTCGGACTTGGAGGTGCTGAGGTCGAGCGACACGGTCATGACGATGATGCCCTTGGCCTTGGCGCTTTCGCAAAGAGCGTTCATCTGCTGCGTCATGGCGCTGGTGTAGTTGTCGTTCGAATAGGTGGTCTTCCCGACCGTGGTGCCCATGAACATGCGGGTGTAGGATTCGCCCGGCTGCTTCAGGCCGGTGTAGCCGTAGGCCGAATAGGTCGACTTGTTGGCCGCCGCGTCGGCGTATCCCAGCGAACTCGGCGTGTAGTAGGTGTTGGCGCCGTCGGTGAGCACGATGACGACCTTGTCGTTGCCCTTCTCGGTCTCCACCCTGCCCTCGGTGAAGGGAGCATCGTGGGAAACGGTCCGCCATCCCCAGGCCAGGCCTTCGGGAACGTTCGTCGCCCCAGCGGGGTCATCGCGTCGATCGCGTCCTCGATCTTCTTCTTACCGGCCGCGACGCTGACGTCGACGAGCGCCGTGATCGGCTTGGTGGTGCAGGAATCGTTCGGCCCGCTGCTGGCTGCCGCGGCGGACGTGCCCTCCCCGGCCGGCGTGAAGTATTTGGGCATGTATTTCTGCCGCGTCGAGGCGCTGCTGGACGTCGTCACGTCGACCCACCAGCTGTTGGGTGCCGAACCGCCCGAGGTCTGGTCTGTCTCGTCGGGGGCGAACATCGGGACGAAGAGCGTCGCCGGCGTCGCCGTGACAGGCGCGGCATCATTGAGGTTGTAGGGATAGGGCCGCGCCTCGACGCATCCCTGCCAGCCGGCGAAGGCGCCGTATGAATACTGGTACGCGCCGTTGTCGACCCAGCCATAGGTCCGGCACGATCCGCTCGACCTGTACGAGGTGCACACATACTGCATGTCAGCGACCCAGGACTTGCCGGTGACCCGCTTGACGTCGTTGAACATGGTGAAGCGGGTGACCTTCTGGTTCTCCTGCGCGCCCCAGTCCGCGCCCTTCTTGTAATAGATGCCGCCCGACAGCTGCACCTTCTTGGTCGAAGGCATGGTGGTCCAGTCGAAATCCTCGTGATGGATCGGCGAACGGCCATCGACGTCCATCCACGCAGCGGTGGCGTTGGAGGGACCGACATTCACGGAAGCCGCAAACGGGACGAGCGAGAACTGCACCGGCTTGTCGACCTGCTTGAGCTGGTCGGCCTGCGCGGCGAGCGTGGAAACGAGTTGCTTGGCGGCATCGCGCAGAAGCACGATCCGCTTCTTCCCCGATCCCGAGCCCGTGTAGTCCATCGAGCCGGAGTTATCGAGAACGAGCGCGACCTCGAGCGTGTTCTTCAACCTCACCTTCGTCTCGGCCTGGAAGTCCAGCACCGCCTTGTCGCTGCCGATGAGGCTGGTGAACCCGTCGAGGAAGAAGGGCTTGAAACTATGTGTCGCCGAGATCGTCAGCACACCGCCGCCGGTCCCCTCGTTGGGAAGGACGAGCGTGAACTTCGCGCCACCACCATCGATCCCGTTCAGGTTGGCGAGGAAGAAGTCCTTCGCGTAGGCGGTGGTCGCATCCTTGCTGGCGCCTTCGACGTAGTAGCGCGCAGCGGCGATGCCGGCCGCATCGAGGGCGTTCTGGACGATCGCCCGTTCTCTCGAAAGCTCGGTATAGTCCACCGCCAGAGCGAGCGAGCCCAGGATCGGGATGATCGCCACCGCCGTGGCGATTGCATAATCGCCACGCACATCACGCAAGAATTTTCGGAACATCTGCCTGCACCCGCAAGAAACGAGCCCAACCAACGCGATCTGTAGTGGTGATTCCCTAACGATTCCTAACCCGGAGTCGGATTTCAGAGTATTAAGGCGGAATCCGTTCACGTTGCATCGTATCCTACGGCAGCGAAGTAGTTTCGGCATTCGGTCGGAGTGAAGTGGTCGATAAGGCGGCCGATCGTCGACCAGAGGGCCGTAAGGGTCTGCTCGCCGGCCTTCCTGAGCAGCGCCTTGAGCTTTGCGAAGGCGTTTTCGATGGGGTTGAAGTCGGAAGAATAGAGCGGCAGGAAGCGCAGTGTGGCGCCGGCCGCCTCGATCAGTTCGCACACCTTGTCGCCCTTGTGCCATCGCTGGAGCCGGGAACCTCCGCTCGCGCGTGCTCTTATCTTTTCCATGTTCATCAACTTGGCGATCAGTATCGGAATTGGCCTCCTCCTTGGTGCTGGCCTTTGTGCGGTGCTGGGGCACGCCCTAATCGGCGATGCGGCGCTCGGCTTGTCGTTTGGAACGCTGGTCGATCTGCGATCGGGATCATCTTCGCTGTTGCCCGCGATAGATGAATATCCGGCCAGACGAGCAGCCGGGTTTTGAACCAGCGCCCCTCTCCCTCGTCTCTTGCTACATGGCCCACGCCGAGCTAACTTCTTCCCACCAAGAACGGGGTTCAGCGATGTCTCTGCACAATGTAAAGGCCCACGCTATTGCCGCGCGCGCGGAGAAAGACGTGGCGAAAAAGCTGGATGCGATAGCTTGTGCTCTTGAGGAACTCGCCAAAGCTCTGGGAACTCCAAGTTCGCAACTCAATGGCAAGTCCCCAGAGGAGAGACGTTTGTTCAAATGATCCTAGCTGGTGCGTAGCGGACAGCAATGAGACGATTGCAGCCCGCGCCTGGGCTGTAGTCCTCGTCTATCATTTCTTGCACGCTGCCACCCGTCGCAACCCATGGCGATTGACATCACTTCCTCGTGACACGTTCATGAAAGTCATCGATCGCGCTTCAGCTTACCTTTCGACCGGGTCCAAGCTGGCGACTTGAAGCCCTCCCGCGCCACCGACTTCGGCGGCTCCGGCAGCAGAATGCCGGCCTCGTCCGCAGCCTCTGCGAACGCCTTCCTCGCGGTGGTAACGGTATAGGCACTTTCCATCGCCTTTAGGACGGCCTTGCGCACCGACAGGTGCTTTGCGGTCCAGTTGGTCGGCCAGTCGGTGGCCAGGATTTCAGCGGCCTTTTCTGGCGAAGTAACGGCATGCGCGAGGTTGCCGGCGCGTCCGAGCGAAACACGAAAGTGTGCGGAGAACTGGTCGGACATTTGGGTACTCATGTGAACGGCGGAATCAACTTAGAGCGAGCAGCACGGTTCCGAGGCAGGCTCTGCTTGATATGTTCATTGAGCCAGACCACAGCCTCTTCTGCGGCATAGAAGAGCGGCGGAATAGGATCCAGCGGAAAGAGACACGCCTCTATGTACCAGTGACCTCACATCTCCTCGTAGGTCTCATTCTCGAGATAGACTAGCATCGCAACCAGGATGTCGTCGCGCGAGACCAGACTTCCCGCCCCGATGCCGCGGGGAATGCGTACCGGAACCGGCTCTATGCAACCATAAGCAACACCGCCAGTCTCGGTTGAACGGGGCCTTCCCCTTCACGATGCAAGGCGGCGCGAGGTATACGAACCTGCCACCCAACCTTTGGTTAGTAGAAAGTTCAGATGTCGGGATCCTAGAGCCACCGCTTAAAGCCCTCTTATAACGGGACGATCTAAGTGACGAGGAAATTGCGCAGTCGCACTCGTTGCCGTGTCGCCGACGCGCCCATCAGCGCGGCGAACAGATCATTCCGGAAGGCGCCCGGCTTGACTAAAGCTGCTTTGTCGTAAAGGGCCTTATCGTCCGGGCTCGTCGACCTCCTTGCCTGGGCACTCAGACAAAGTTAATCAAACGTTTCACAACTCTTTTACCATCACCGCAGCCGGCCTCTCAGAAAGCAGGAACTTTGTTCTCGGCTCCCTATTTCATTCTCTATCCATAGGGGTATGGAATGAACATGCTTGCCGCCTTGTCGCTGTCGCTTGTCGTCGGCTTTACCATCGCTTCAGTAGTGCTAGGGGTTCCATGAAGCCCGCTTGAAACTCGGCGTTGAGCCAGGCAAATGCGTTTCGACGCTTGGCGGAGATAGGTGGGCGAACCACCTGAGTGCCCCAGTACAGGTGGGAAACTGGCGGTCTACGCTTGCTTTGCCGCTGGTCGCTTGATTTCGCAGAATACGCGCTTCATCATGCTGCGAGTGCAACTTTTGCAACGTCACCGAGGGTCCGCGGGCGATCCCTAAGTTCACCCGCACCATGCTCAACGGCGCGGGCAATCTGGCGCCGGGCGACGTCTACCCGGACTATTCCGCACCTATCGTCCGCAACAGCGAACAGGGGCGCGTTCTTACCCGCGCACGGTGGGGTTTGCCGTCGTCCCGAAAGGCGTTGATGGATGCCGCGTCTTAGCGCGCCGACAAGCTGCGATCCAAGGGCAAGGAAGTGGATTTCGACTTGCTCCTGAAGATGGAGCCGGACGGTGGGACCACAAATGTCAGGAACGCGGTAAGCCGGCATTGGAAGCCGTGGCTCGGGGTCGAGAACAGGTGTGTGATGCCGCTTACCGCCTTCGCCGAGCCGGACCGGGCGAACAAGCCCGAAGGCGGCAGGACGCCCAATGCTTGGTTTTCCACCGGTCCCGACTATCCACTCGCGTTCTTCGCGGGGATCCATGTGCCGGGCTGGGAATTTTGCCCTGCACCCCAAGCGAAGCGCCGGGGCGGGCGAAGCGGAAAGACGGCGCATGCGTTGCAGGGACGAAATTGCTTCTGCCAGAACCTCCAGCAGAAAAGGCCGCGGGGCGTCGCGGATCGTCAGGCGTCGAAGGAAATGGTGTCCGCCCCCGGAGAGGCTGGCGCAGGGGAACGGCTCTATCGCATCGAGGCAGTATTACAGGCCGCGCAGATCCTTGATGAGCGCGAACAGGTGGAGCGGGTCGCTAGGCGATTCTACGGATCCGAAATGCTTGTAGAAGGATCGCGCTGCGTCGTTCTTGGCATGGACGGTGAAGGCGCGGATGCCGGCGATGTGAGCAGCCTGGAGCGTTCGAAGGATGGCGTCGCGCAAGAGGCCGGCAACGATGCCCTTGCCTTGCCAGTCTCGACTGACAGCAAGACGCGCAAGCAGCATGATGAGCAACGGATGGCGTGCGAGGCACTTGGTCAGCCGTTCGGGTGCGCCGTCATACGCGACCTCGCCGACGACCAGCGTGTAGTATCCGATGATCGTATCGTTCGAGAGCCCGGCACAAGTTTGCGACGCGTTCGCCTGTTGGTTGGGCAGCGCATAACGGAGCAGGAACCGGTTGAGCGGCTCCTCGCCGCAGTCGAAGAGATCGACCGCGTGTTTGCGCGCCAGTTTCTCGATTCGAAAACCGCTCACGCGGGCTCGCGGCCGGAAAAGACGGACGGCTCGTTCAAGATCTTCTTCAGGCGCGGCAGGTCGCGCGGGGGCGCGTCAAGCGCGGCTTGAAAGGCCTCCCACCGCTCAGCGTCAAGATGAAAGCTGCGCCGGTCGGCCAGCGTTTCCTCGACGCGGCCCGACGAGGAAGCAACGAACGGACCTGCAGCAAAAGGCGCTGGAGGCGGCAAGGTGCGACATGGTCGTGCTGGGACGGCTTTCCGCAGTATGCACATAGGCCGCGGCCTGCTGGCGGCGATCGGCAGCTGCCGTCGCGGCGACACGCTGGTTGTCTGGAAGCTCGATCGCGTCAGCCGCAATCTTCGGGAACTGCTGGCGGTGCTGGAAGCGCTGATACCTCAAGGCATAAGCCTGAAGGTTTTGAACGGAGCGGGAGCCGCCATCGATCTGTCGCAAGTCGAAGGGGCGGCCATTTACACCGTCTATGCGGCCTTCGCGGAAATGGAACGCCAGATGAACCGCGCGCGTACCGTTGCCGGCCTTGAAGCTCGGAAGGAAAAACGGCCGCAGAGCAAACGGTTACATCATTATCGACGACCCTCGCTCTGCTCCGTATTCAATTCACGCTCTGCGAGATTAGGCCATATCAGCCGAACTCGCATTTAGGTGCCGTGCGCAGAAGGTTCGCGCAAAATCGATCGGTATGGGGAACCGGACCATTTGAAGGATCGTGGGCATGGCCGATTGCGACCGCTTCTCGGACCCTCGACATATTACCTGCCTCTCCCGAATGCTGTCGCCTTTCGCTTGCAGCACTGCAACAGATAAGGTGGTGGGATGGAAGCACGGGCGATCATAGGCAGTGACGGCAAAATCAACTCCTTCGGTATTACAACCTCCGTCCCATGGTGGAGCTTCACGAAAACTGCCCTCGCGATTGCGCTTCTACGATTGTCGGAAGTTGGCAGGCTCAACCTGGACGAAGCAGTTGCGGGCAGACCATTCACACCGGCCCAGCTGCTTCGGCACGAGGCTGGCTTGCCCGACTACGGTGCGCTGGCAGCTTATCACGTCGATGTCGCGGCGGGGCGATCGCCATGGCCGATCGAAAAGCTCATGGCAGCGGTCGAGGCGGATCGGTTGCGCGACGAGCCGGGACATGGCTGGGCATACTCGAATATCGGCTACTGGTGGGTCGCCCGCCTGATTGAACAGGTTTCGGATCGACCGCTTGAGGAAGCTCTCACGGATCTTGTCTTCGGCCCAGCCGAACTCACGACAGCCCGGCTTGCTACAGTTCCTGCGGATCTCGCCCATGTCAGCATGGGGGACGCGTCCGGCTACCATCCGGGATGGGTTTATCATGGCCTCGTGGTTGGATCCGTGATTGACGCTGCGTGGCTGCTGCGTCTGTTGCTCCGAGGCTCACTGGTGAACGAGCGCACGCTTTCACGTATGCGTGAACCTAGAGCTCTCCCTCAGTTTCGAAGTGACCTATACCCCGATCCTGCATATGCGATGGGCCTTATGCTGCGGGCGACCAACCCGCTTGACCACCCGATAGGTCACACCGGGGGCGGGCCGGGAAGCCAGATTGCCGTCTACGGTCGGCGCGGCGTTACCTGTGCGGTTTGGGTATCTTCCGCTGTCGGTATCGATCCGGTGACGGAAGTGTTTCAAACGTTGGGAAACGGCGGCAATCGCGAAACCGTGGCCTAAAGCGGCCAGTCGGGTTTCCACCCCTACCAAGCCGTTCCGCTGCGCTAGTCCTGGGGAAGCCGATCCGGCAGAAACCGACGCCTTAGTAGCCATTCCAGCGCCCAACCACCTCTGGCGAAAGCGGACGCTGAGCTCATGAAACAGAATACTAAGATTCTGTTTCATCGGCCGGAGGATTCTCATCGTGCAGCTGGATTGCTTCCGCACCCGGCTCTCTATAAAAGTCTTCAAGTAGCGCTTTATGGACGTGCGAACGCCCTTGGTTACCCGTCAGCAGAACACAGTGAATACTCTTACAAGAGATAACTAAATGAAGAAAATATTTATGGGTATTATAGGCTCCGCGATGTCTGTGGCTGCCGGAACTGGTTATGCCCTAGCACAGCAGGAGCCATTCGGACAGGGATTTGCCGGCTGGACCTTTACGCAAGAAGCTCAAAAGGATGGGAAAATCTTCTGTCGGGCGTTTTTGACCCGAGGCAAGCAGGTATCCATCATGGGCATGCTAACCGACGGCACCGGATACGTCTCCGTGAACAATCCGGGAGTGCAGGGGAAACACGCCAGCCGGCTGAACCTCACACAAGGTCCGATCTCGGTGACCGCCACCTCCTACCCCACGCGTCTGGTGTTCTCTCCGCTCGATGACTTCACCCTCGACCAGATCGCTCAGGAAGGCGGATACGTTTGGGTGATCCCGAAGATCAACAAGAGCAACGAAGTCGATCTCGGCGACCGGGCAACGGACGCTTTGAACCGTGTGTTCGAGTGTATCAACGCCAACAGCTG